>CALUGW010000014.1 GCA_944320305.1 uncultured Prevotella sp.
GGTTATTCAAATATACAAATTGTTCAGCGGTTTTCTTCTTTATGACTATGAAATCACTCCAAATTTCGGATGAACCACTTTTTGTCCATGACTCCATGCAGGTTGGCCCTGAAGAGTTTGATTTTGGCATTGAACGATTCTGCGGCGGCATTTGACGAACGGTTGTTGTAGAAGTTCAGGATTTCATCATAATGCTCATAGAATGTCGCGGCAATGACATTGAACTGCTTCATCCTGGAGTCGTCCACCTTGTCGTACCATCTGGCCATGCTCAATACGTGAGCTTGGCGGTCCGGCCGACAGGCTCAGGCTTCTGCCGCGGCTTTATTCCGGCTGCTGATGCTCAAACTGAGGTCGAAAAAATAAAACTCCGCCCGCCGGCAGGTGTCTGCAGGGGCGGAGTGATTAGTCTTGTTTGGCTGTTCAGACCTTTATCTGAAGTCGAACCAGAGCTTTATGCGCAGTCCGTCGTCGCCCTTGTTGATGCGTATGCCGCTGGGCTGAGCCTCGGGTCCGAGCTGCTCGATGGGCTTGTAGGAGCGCATCCCTGGTATTTCGAGCAGAAACGACAGGTCGCCTGCGGGGAACGGCTGCATGGTGCGCTCCGTGCGGTGGCGCGGCTCTTCGGGTGTGAACACGCGGAAGTAAAGCCCGTCGGTCTCGCTGTAGACCGTCAGCGGGGCCGTGTCGGAGAGCAGCTGCGCCCAGTAGACGTTGGCGTGGTAGCCCTTGAACTCCGGGTAGACGAGCCGCGAGTCGCCCTCGCCCGTAATGGTATTGTTGTATTCCTTCTCCCACAGGCCGAACACAGGGCCGCGCAGGCGGTTGCGCCACACGCGGTAAGGCCCTTTGCCCACCCAGCGCATGGCCTTGGCCTCGCTCTCCGGGTAGGAGAAGCTGAAGCCGAGGTTCTTCACTTTCTGGTCGAAGAACTCAGCGCCGAACTTGCCTCCATCGCGGCGGTTGAGTATGACGGCATCCATGCCGAGCACGCCGCCGGGCGTCATGCGCCACACTATGGAGTCGGCCGCGCCCGTGTAGTGCATCACCAGCAGCGCGTCGCCGCCGTCCTGCCGCGCCGTTATGCTTTTGAGCTTCATCTTCATGCCCACCGGCAGCGGGCCGTCGGAAAGCGGGAAAGGCTTGCCGTCCACGGTCACATGCTTCAGCATACCGTCTTCCGTGCCGAACTCAGCCCTCACCCCGGCGGCTTCGAGCACCGTGCCGCTCACCGTCGCGCCGTGGCTCGAAACCGACATGGGCTTGCGCATGGCGAAGTACTCGTCGGCGTAGCGCATGGGGAATGCCCACTCGTTGATGGTGTCGCCGCTGCTGGCAAGCGCGACGAGGCTGAGCACATCGCCTTCGGCGAAATTGTCGGGCAGGTTTATCGATGCCGTGCCGCTCTCGCCCGGCGCGATGTCGGGCAGGCTGACCACGCCCTCGGCCACGGTCTTTGGCTCGCCGGTCAGGGCTGGGGATGGCAGCTCAAGCACGCTGTAGCGCATCGTACACTTCGAAAGGCGGCTGAAGAGATAGCGGTTTGTTACGGTGAATCGCCCGTTCCACTGCGGACGCACGGCCATCGGGGCTATCTGGATGGGCGACCAGACGTCGCGCACGGTGTACCAGCTGCCCTCCTTCTCGCGGTGCGGGCCGACGAGACCGTCGGGCGCGTTGGGGCCGTCGGTGTCTATGCTGTCGGCGCGGTCGGTGCGCACCACGCCCTCGTCGGCCCACGCCCAGATGAAGCCCCCTGCGAAGAGCGGGTTGCGCGACCACTGTGCCCAGTACTCGTCGAGCGACGCTCCGCCGCCCTTGTCGTACTGGCTGTGCAGGAACTCCGTGGGCATGAACACCTCGTAGCCGTTGTGCAGGCGGGCGGCGCCGGTCTGGTAGGCCGGGTAGTGGTGGCAGTCAACGCCGTTCCACACGGCCCAGGGGTGCACCACGTGCCTCCGCTGCGGGTCAAGCTCGGCAAAGAGCGGGTCGAGCCGCAGGTTGTTGCCGCCTTCGTTGCCGTTGCCCCAGCAGAACACGCAGGGGTGGTTGGCGTCGGTGGCCATCATCTCCTTGAGTATGCGCGTGCCGGTGGCGGTGTTGTAATGGTTCTGCCAGCCCGGCAGCTCGTCGAAATAGAGCACGCCGAGCGAGTCGCAGATGTCGAGGAAGGCGTCGCCCGGCGGGTAGTGCGAGCGTATGGCGTTGGCGTTCATGCCCTTTATCAGGCGCACGTCCTCAATGTCGAGGCGGCGGTTGGGCGTCCGCCCCGTCTCGGGATAGAAGCAGTGGCGGTTCACGCCGCGTATGTTGAGCTTCACTCCGTTGAGATAGAAGCCGTCGCGTGGGCGGAACTCAATGGTGCGGAAGCCCACGCGGTCGGTCACTTCGTGGGCCACGGTGCCGTCGGGAGCCACGAGGCGCAGCGTCAGTTCATAGAGGATGGGGTGCTCCGGGTCCCACGTTTCCACGCCGGGGAAGCTGAGGCTAAGCCGGTGGGAAGCCCCACTGCGGCTCTCCTCCGCGATGAGAGGGATGGGCGAAGCCTCTATTCCACTCCCGCCATTTTGGGAAGAGGGCTGCGAGCCGCCCACCGCTTGCAGCGACGCTTGCAGGCTGTAGCCCTCGGTCAGGCCCTCGGTGGCGAGCGCAATGTTGACAGTTCCGTCGGCGCGGGCGTCTATCCCGGCGTGGGCTATGTGCGCCTTTGGCAGTGCGCGGAGGTAGACGGGGCGGTAGATGCCGCCGAAGAGCCACCAGTCTGCCCTGCGCTCGGCGTTGTTCACGGAGCGGTCGTCAGACTGTTTCTTGACGAAAACCTCCAGCCTGTTCTTCTTTCCATAGTCGAGCAGCTGCGTCACGTCGTAGCTGAACTGCGTAAAACCGCCCTGATGGGTCTTGCCCGCAGGCTTGCCGTTGACGCTCACCGAGGCGTCGGTCATCACGCCCTCGAACACTATTTCCACCTTCTTGCCCTGCCACTCGCGCGGCACCCGGAAGTCGTGGCGGTAGCGCCCGGTCTCGTCGCTGGGCTTCAGGCCCTTCTTCTTGTAGTAGCGGCCGTATGTGTACTCGCCGAAGCCCTGTTGCTCCCAGCACGACGGCACGGCAATCTTGCGCCACTTGCCGCTGTTCTGACCGCCGGAGCAGTAGAAGTCCCACTCCACGGTGTGCTCGGCGTCGGTGCCGGATAGGTATCTTGTTTCAGTCTGTTGGGCCGCTGCGACAATGCAGCAGCCCAACACAGACATTGTTAATATTGCGTGCCTCATTTCTTGTCAGCTACGGGGAATAGGTAGAACTTGCGGTCGGCCTTGCTGTCGAGCATCCACTGGTCCACCACGATGTGGTTGTCCAGGGCCTTTATCTCCAGCTTGTGCGTGCCGGCCTTCAGCGCGGGCAGTTCCAGAGTGCGCACGGCCTGGCCACGCATCACGTTCTGCTTCCAGCCCTCCGAGCGGAACTTCTCTTTCAGTGTGTACACTTTCGGCTCGCCGCCGTCAACGCTCACGCTGAAGCGCAGGTCGCCGTCATCATTGGGCTGGGTGGGGATGAGGGCTGTGCGCAGCACGGCGTCGCCGTCCTTCGCGGTGGTGAAGGTGTATGTCAGCGTGCCGCCCTTGGGCAGGCTCACGGCGTTCATGCTGTGGCCGAGCATTGCCACGGGCTGCGCCCCGTCGGTGGCACTGTCATAGTCGCAGGCGTTGCGGGCCAGTGCGCCGTCGGCGTCGATGGGGTGCGCCTTGCCGGCTTTGTCCTTCTTAAGCCACTGGGCCACCTCGGCGTCGGTGAGCAGTGTGGGCAGCAGGGGCGCGCCGTGCACGGGCAGGTCTCTCGGGCGCATATTCATCGAGCGGTTCCACTTGCCCCCGGCCATCACCTCGTTGTAGTATTCGGTCATGGCCCGTATCTCCTGGTATGCGCTTTGGCTCTTGGCCACGGCGGCGTAGATGTCGGGCTGCACGTCAAACATCCCCTTGGTGGTGCTGCCGTTGGCCAGCTGGCGTGCCACCTGGGCATGGAGCATCTTGCGGGCGTGGGCGTCGGCGGCCATCACGGGGTAGTATATGGCGGCAAAATAGGCATCCTTAAGCTCCGGGCGGACGGTCTGCTGCACCTCCTTCACCGTCCTGGCCACGGCGGCGTAACGCTCAAGGTAGCGGTAAAGCTCGCCGCCGAAGGCCGTCTGGCTGAACTCCGTGTTGCGCACGGGGCTCAGGCCGCGGTCGAACGTCTGCTTCGACAGCTCCGTCTGGCTCCAGCCCATGAATTCCGGCCTGCGCTCGCCGCACAGGCGGAAGAACTCGTGCATGGCGGGATAGAGCCTTTCTCCGGCCTCCGCGCCGAACTCGCGGCAGAGCCAGGCGCGGTAGTGGTCGCCCACGGTAGCCGCGCTCACGCAGTCGATGTTCCACGCCATGTCGAGGAACAGCTCCAAGTCGTAGCCCGCCACCTTCGGGTCGTGCACGTTGGCGATCCACACCTTGCGCACATTGTGGTCGTAGGCGGCGCGCATCTCGTTGTATATCAGGCCCGGCTGCGTGGTGCAGAGCCACAGGTAGTCGTGTGGGCGGCCCCAGTAGCTCAGGTGGTAGTACACGCCCCCGCCGCCGCTGCGCCGCTGTTCCGCCTCGTTGGAGAGGCGCGTCATGTAGCCGTAGTTGTCGTCGCACCACATCAGCGTAACGTAGTCAGGCACCTTCAGGCCGCGCTCGTAAATCTGCAGCACCTCCTTGTAGGGTACGAACACCTGCGTCTGCTTCGAGGGGTCGCCTATGTACTTGCGCAGCAGCCCCTGCTGGTCGTCGATTACCTGCTGCAGGGCGTTGAACTTCTCGTCCATCGTCTTCACGCCCTCCATCGAGCCGTCGTGAATGCCACGCATGCCGATGGTGAACATATTGCCGCCGGCGGAGCCTTTCACCTCCTCCAGGCGCTCAATCCAGTACTTCTGCACGGCCTGCTTGTTGGTTATGTAGTTGAAGCGTCCGCGCTCCTTCACGTCCCACTCGTCCACGTTGTTCCTGAGCAGCGGCTCGCAGTGGCTCGTGCCTATGGCTATGCCGCAGCTGTCGGCCATGGCCTTGTTGCCCGCAATCTTGAAGAAGGCCACGGTGCCGGTGTGCATCCCCGGCCAGATGGCGTTGGCCCTGAGGCGCATCAGCAGCTGGAAAATCTTCTTGTATGTCTTGGGGCCAATCTCGCCGAAGGCGGCTTTCTCAAACGTGCCGTAGCTCCAGGGGCGCGTTGTCCAGTCCTCGTCGTTGAGGAAGATGCCGCGGTATTCTACCGACGCGCCCTGCAGCGTCTTGAAGCCGCTGTCGATGGTGAGCCGGCTCTTCTTCTCCGGCGCCACGTCGCCCCACCATATCCAGGGGCTTACGCCTGCCATGCGCGACATTTCCAGCAGGCCGTAGGCCGTGCCGCGGCCGTTGGCGCCCACCACTGTCACCTGGCCGCCGGTCACGGAGATGTGGAATCCGTCAATCTTTTTCTCTATCTCGTCCACCGGCACGCCGTCTTTGGCCAGCTGCCGGCGCACGGAGGCCGGCGCCTTGTCAAGCTCCACAAGCCTTATGGCGGCCTTGCCCTCGGGCGCGGCCACGGCCTTGCGGCCTGTCACGGCTTCCATGTCGGAGGCGAACATCTGCAGAGCCACCTCCACAACAGGCTCTGTGTTCTTCTGCATACTGTATGTCACGGCGTTCGTGCCGTCAAACCATACCACTTCGGCGGCCGCAGCCTCTGCCGCTCCTGCCGTCAGCAGCAGCGCCACCGCTCCTGCTCTGATGATTCTTTTCGGGGTCATCATTTGTTTTGTAAATGGGTCTTTTGGTAGTAAGAAAATGTTGCAGGCCGTCCGTAGCGGAGCGTTGCCCGGCTTTCCGTCTCGGCCTTATGCCTACAAAGTTACGAAATAAAAAGCCGTTCGCGCCACTTGGCCGTATAAAAAGTTGCGCAAACGATTACAAAAAGGCGTGGCCGACAGTGGGCGCACGTGAGCAGTCCTTACTCTATGGCGGCCCTGAGCGTGTCTATGTTGTCGGCGTAGCCGCTGATGTCGCCGCGGAATATCGACGACGTGCCGGCCACGAAGATGCTCGCCCCGACGGCCCGCAGGCGTCGCGCGTTCTCGGGCGTTATGTTGCCGTCCACCTCCATTGTTATGTCCTGGCGGCCCTCGCGGCGCAGCAGGTCGGCCACTTTGGCCGCCTTTTTCATGGTGCTGGGCACAATCTTCTGGCCCGCGAAGCCGGGATTGACCATCAGCACGTTGATGCCGTCGATGTAGTCGAGCACCTCCTCGAGGGCGTTGATGGGCGTGGCGGGGTTTATGGCCAGGAAGCGCTGGCAGCCGTATGGCGCGAGCCAGTCGAGCACGCGCTGCACCTGGAAGCTGCTCTCATAGTGTATCGACACGATGTCTGTCGGCTCGATGCCTATCCAGCGCAGCTTGTACTCAGGCTCCTTGATCATCAGGTGCAGGTCGAGCGGAATGCTTGTCAGGCTGCGCAGGCCGCGTATGTAGTCCACCCCGAGGCCGAAGTTGGGCACGAAGATGCCGTCCATCACGTCGATGTGCAGCCGCTCCACGCCCTTGTGCTCGAAGATGGTGATGGTCTCCTTGAGGTTCACCAGGTCGGAGCACATCATCGAGGCCGAGATTTGGCCCTTCTTGTCTGTCAGTTCCATGTTGTCATTATCTTGCAGTAGGGTTCTGTCTTGTCGCGCATCACGGCCAGTCCGCGCTCCAGTCCGTCCTGGGCGAAGGTGTGCGTCACCAGCCGTGCTATCGCCTCGCCGTTTGTGCGCAGTGCCTCCACGGCCTCTGTCCAGTCAGACGGCGCGGCGCCGTCGTAGGCCGAGTTCCATGTGCCGCGCAGCGTGAGCTGCTTGCGGAGCACGCGCCAGTAGACATCCTGCGGCAGGCTGATGTCGCCCGCCGGGTTGCCCATGAGCACAACGGTGCCCCCCGGCGCCGCGGCCTGTATGGCCTGACTTATGGCACTGGGGCTGCCCACGGCCTCTATCACCGCGTCATACAGCCGGCCGGCGGCCTCGGCGGGGGTCACGGCTGTTGCCCCCACGCGGGCGGCCAGGGCGAGCTTGGCCTCGTTGCGGGCCACAACGTCAACCATCGCGGCGCCGAGCGACTTCGCCCACAGGGCCGCGGCCAGGCCGATCATGCCCGTGCCTATGACGCAGACGCTCTGCCCCGGCTGCACTGCGGCTCTTCTGACGGAGTGCAGCGCCACCGACAGCGGCTCGAGCATTGCCGCCAGCGTGGGCGGCACGCCGTCGGGCAGGGGCACCAGATTCCACACCGGCACGGCCACCAGCTCGGCAAAGCCGCCGTCGCGGCGCGAGCCGAGGTAGTCGTAGTGGCCGCACATCTCGTAGTGGCCGGCCGCGCACTGGTCGCACCGGCGGCACGGTATGAGCGGAAACACGCCCACGGCGCGCCCCACGAGTGAGGCGTCGGCCGCCGAGGCCACGCTTTCCACCACTCCGGCAAACTCGTGGCCGGGAATGGTGGGGAAGTGGTATGTGCCCTTCAGGAATATGCGCGGAATGTCGCTGCTGCAGATTCCGGCAGCCTTGACCCTCACCGTGGCCCATCCCTCGGGGCATTCGGGCCTGCCGGTCTCCTCGTAGCGCAGGTCGCCCACGGCGTGCAGAACGTATGCTTTCATCTTTGTTTGTTTTTGGTTGCGCCTTCCGGCTGTCCGGCTATGGCTCTGAAGCTGGCCAGGTCTTCTGGCGTTGTGATCTTGAAGTTCATCGGGTCGCCGTCGATGATGGCGCAGCGCAGGCCCGCGCGGAACGCCAGCTCGGTGCTGCCGTTGACCCGCAGCAGCGCGTCGCGGCCAGCGTCGTCGTGTGCCTTGAGATATTTGTCCATGCGGAACGCCTCAGGCGCCTGGCCCGCGCGCAGCTTGCCGCGGTCGAGCAGGGCTGTTATGGTGTGGCCGTCGTCGCTCATGTAGGTGGTGTCTTTCACCGCCAGGGCCGGCATCACGGCGTCGGCCGTGGCGCAGGCCTCCACGCAGCGGCTTATCAGTGCGGCGCTGACCAGCGGGCGCGCGCCGTCGTGCACCACCACCACGTCGGCCCCGCCGCAGCCGTGGGCGGCTGCCGTCTTCAGGCCGTTGTATATCGACAGCTGGCGCGTCTCGCCCGCCGGGGCGAGCCACAGGGGCTTCTGTGCGCGGTAGCGGCCGGCCAGGCGGTCCACAAAGTCGCGCCACTCGTCGGCCACGGCTATTACTATTGAGCCTATGGCGGGGTGGGCGGCAAAGGTGGACAGGCAGTAGTCGAGCACGGGGCGGCCCTCCACCTCTACATACTGCTTTGGTATGGCCGTGCCCATGCGGCTGCCGGTGCCGCCCGAAAGTATTATGGCTGTGTTCATTTGCTGCTGTATTTGTCGGCTCCGCCGGTGAGGCGTGGCATGATGAATATGGAGTGGAATATGCGCTTCTCGGGCGGCGGCACCTGCATATAGTCGCCGTAGAGGTCGCGCAGGTAGGCGTCGGGGTTGGCCGGTGCCATGAAGCGGCGCCCCTCAAACTCAATCTCGCCCAGGGGGAACACGCTGTCCTGGCGGTGCATCACGCCGTAGCCGTTGTTCTCCGGGATGTTTCCGATGAACGTGTCGCGGGGCCTGACGGCGCGCGCCGCCGCCCACAGAGCCCTGAAGAGGCCCAGCTTGCCGCCGAACCAGAACAGCTCGGCCGCCGCGCGCAGGCTGTAGTGGTGGGCCTTGTGCAGGATTGAGCCGCTTTTCGATATGCCTTTGGTGATGCGCCGGCCGAAGCCGCGGCTCACTGTCGGGTAGTTCTCAAAGGGGAAGATGTCCACGTAGAGACCCTTCTGGTAGCCGGCGGCGAAGTTGTCGCCCGCCTCCACGTAGAACGAGTTGAGGTCGCGCACCTTGGCTATGGGCAGCTCCACCTCAGGGTCGGTCTCCGGCGTCTGCAGGAAGAGACCCTCGGGCAGCTCCCGCCGCGCCGCGTCCTTAAAGCGCGCCATGTCTTCAGTGCGCATGGCAATGTCGATGTCGTCGTCCCAGGGAATGAATCCGCCGTGGCGCACGGCGCCGAGCAGCGTGCCGCCGTCGAGCCAGTAGCCGATGGAGTGGCGCCGGCACAGGCTGTCGATCACGCCGAGTATCTCAAGCTGCTTCAGCTGGCAGGCCCGCAGGTTCTGCCGGTTGTATTCTTCCAGATATTTGTTTGTCATTATAATATTAATGTGTCTGCGCGGCGTTCAGCCCTGCGGCGGCCGCCGCTTGCAAATTTACTAAAAATCCGCGAAGTGAGAAACTAAAAGCGTCTTTTTGCTTTTCCGGGCTGAAAATGCCTCCTGTGGCGTGTGCGGCGGTGCGGCCAGCTTTCCGCCGCCGTTGCGCTTCTGCCGCGCGGCGGCGCGTTCCGGTTTTGCTCCCGTTGCCGCCCTCAGACTTTCATTTTGCCGCTCTGCGGCTGCTGATAGTGGCATTTCATAACTTTGTGAGCGAAATTTGACAAAAAAGTCGGCGCGGATGGTGCGTTTTGCCGCTATACTTGTAACTTTGCACCGGGCGGTTGCCGTCGTGTTGAAATCAGGGCGGAGCCGGAAACAAAACGAAGAACATGGCTTTAGTAAACGAACACTGCCTGAAACTGCCGGAAAGCAGTGTACTGGCAGACATGACAAAGAAGGTGAACGCATTCAGGGTGCAGTATCCTGATGCTGAGGTGGCGCGGCTCGACGGCAGCGGCGACGGCGAGCCGCTGTGCCCGGCGGTGGCTGAGGCTATGCGCCTGGCCGTGGACGACTTGTGCCGCCGCGGCGGCAGCTGTGGCGGCGGCCCTGTTGAGGGCGCCCCCTTTCTGCGCGAGGCTGTGCTGAAGGGCGTCTTCGCGCCGCTCGGAATACATCTCGACGCCTCTGAAATATTCATCAACGACGGCGCGGCCGGCGACCTGGCGGGCATACAGGAGCTGGTGCGGTGGGACAACACCATTGCCGTGGCCGACCCGGCCAGTCCGCTCTATGCCGCCTCGAACGTGATGATAGGACGGGCCGGCGTGATGGACGGCGGCCGCTGGAGCAATGTGGTCTATATGTCCTGCGCGCCCGGCGGCGGCTTTGTGCCGCAGCCGCCGGAGTGCCGCGCCGACATTGTCTACCTCTGCTGCCCGGCCAACCCCACGGGCGCCGTGTTCACAAAAGAGGAGCTGCGCCGGTGGGTGAGCTACGCGCTGCACAACGACGCGCTGATATTCTACGACGCCTCCTGGGCCGACTACATAACCACGCGGGGCGTGCCCCGCTCCATCTATGAGATAAAGGGAGCGCGGCGGGTGGCCGTCGAGTTCCGCAGCTGGGCCACGGTGGCCGGCATGGCGGGGCTGCGCTGCGGCTGCACCGTGGTGCCAGGCGACCTGGCCGCCGCCACGCTCGACGGCCGCCGCGTGGCTCTCAACGCCCTGTGGCGCCGCCGTCAGGACATAAAGAACGGCGGGGCCGACTACATCAGCCAGCGTGCCGCCGAGGCGGCCTGCGCCGGCGCCGGCAGGGCGCAGGTGGAGGCCGCCGTGAGCCGCCGCATGGACAACGCGCGGCTGCTGCGTGACGGGCTGGCCGCCCTGGGCCTGCAGGTCAGCGGCGGCAGCGACGCGCCGTGGCTGTGGGTGCGTGTTCCGGGCGGCGAGGGCTCTGTGCGCTTCTTCGAGCGGATGCTCTATAACGCCCGCGTGGTGTGTACTCCCGGTGTGGCCTACGGCCCGCAGGGCGAGGGCTACGTGCGCCTGGCCGCCTGCGCGGGGCGCGGCGAGTGTGCCGCCGCGCTCGAAAGGATGGCGCGGTGGATGGGGTGACGGGCAAGACAGGGCGTTGGAGGCAGGTGTGGTGCGGGCGCAACGGCCTGCTGCGGCTTCAGCCGGTCACTGAAACCGCATCTTCTTCGTTACGGGGTCTATGATTTTCTCCCATTCCTCGCGCGTGCGCTTCCAGCGGTTGTGTGTCCACAGCCAGTAGGGGGGCTGCCTGAGGATGGTCTTTTCGAGCAGTCGGAAGTACATTTCCGTAAGCTCGAACTCCTTCAGCTCTGCCGGGCTGTAGGTCAGCGGGATGAACTCAGCGCTGTAATAGCCGCGCCTCGTGCGCCTCATGTCGACGTAGAAGGCGGCGAAGCCAGCCTTGTGGACAATGCGCTCTGTGCCGGTGAGCACCGGCGTGTCGTGGTTGAGAAAGTCAGTCCAGTAGTGGATGTTGTTCCAGAAGGGCACCTGGTCGGCAATGAAGCCAATGATTACGGGCTTGCCCTCGTGGCGGTAGCGGGCT
This sequence comes from uncultured Prevotella sp., assembly GCA_944320305.1. GTDB lineage: Bacteria > Bacteroidota > Bacteroidia > Bacteroidales > Bacteroidaceae > Prevotella. Next base: position 11,332 of record CALUGW010000014.1, read on the forward strand.
ATGTGGCGCAGGGTCTCGGCCATGGGAATGCAGACGGCGCCCATCCGCTCGCGCAGGCGGAGGAACAGGCGGTCGAACGAAGGGTTCTCAAGCACGTGGTAGATCTGTCCGCAGATGGCCTTGTCGCCGATGGTCAGGGGGAACGACGTCACCCACTCCCAGTTGCAGTAGTGGCCCAGGTAGAGCGCGCACGACTGGCCGTTGTCAACGGCGCGTCTCACGGCGTCAACCCCCTTGAACGTCATGCGCCGGCTTATCTCGGCCTTGCTCACGGTGAAGAGCTTCAGCGTCTCCACGAAGTAGTCGCACAGCCAGGAGTAGAATTCCTTTTCAATCTTGATGATTTCGGCCTCGGTCTTGTCGGGGAACGAGTCCGTGAGGTTCTTGCGCACCAGCGGGCGGCGGTAGCGCACAAGGTGGTAGAGCAGGTAGTAAAGCCCGTCGGAGACACGGTAGAGCGCCCACAGGGGCAGCAGCGACACGAGCCAGCACACGGAATACACGATGTGGTATGTGATGTTCATTGCCGGTTTGTTTTGTGCGGGCGCTCCGTTCCGCCGGCCTGTGCGGGCGGGGCGTGCGCCGCGGTGGCTGCGGAAATGCTCCGCTGCCGCGCGGCAAAGTTAAGAATAATATTTGAAATAACAGCCCCGATTGGCCGCTTTGGGCCGAAATATGGCATTAAATACGCAAGTTCGGGATGAGGATTTTCGTTTGTCCGACAAGAAATGTAAGCCTCCGGCCTGCTGTCTGCCACGTGTAGAGACGCAAAATTTTGCGTTCCGGAGGGGCAATGCCATTAAAAAAAGTGAATGCAAATGTCAATGTCAGACGCAAAATTTTGCGTCTCTACTGCTTTATCTCAATGTTTGCTTATCCCGAACTCGCGTATTAAATGCGGCCAAGGGGGCGCAAGCGGGGCCTTATTTGAACAACGCGCCGAGCGACAGCGGATAGGCGGGCACGGCTTCGGCGGCCTTCTCCAGGCAGGGGATGATGCGCGACGCGCTGCTCTCGGCCCAGCGGCGGAAGCCCTCGGGCGGCCTGTAGGTGGCGGCGAAGTCGTTCAGGCGGCCCAGGTCGAAGTCGGCGGCCGTTATTCCCGCGCCGCAGCGGCAGGCGTCCCAGGCGTTGCAGTCCTGCTCGATGTGGGCCGGCACCATGAGTATGGGCTTGCCCAGATACATGGCCTCGCACACCGACTCGAAGCCCGCCGTGGTGGCGTAGGCGCGGCACGTGGCCAGCGAGAGCAGGAAGCTGCGGTCGTCTATGCGGTGGAACTCGAGCGTGGAGTCCACCCGCGTCACCCTGTCGGCGCCCCGCCTGTCCCAGAAGAAGCGCAGCGGCACCTCGGGGTGCGCCCTGTGCCACTGCTCCACGCCGCGGGCAAAGCCCGCGTTGACCATGTAGCCGTGGATGTGGGCGCCCGCCCGGGGCTGCAGGCCGAACACCTCGCGGCGCAGCAGCGGCGGCACCACGCTGACGCGCCGGCGGCTGTCGCCGTCCATGGGGTGGAACGACAGGGCCAGCCGCGCGGTGGCGCCGAGGCTGGTGGCCAGCGTGAACAGGCGCAGCGCGGCCAGCGGGGCGCGCCCCGTCTTGGGGAAGCTGAAGCCGCGGTGCAGGAAGAGGTACTGGTGGCCGATGCTCACCTGCGGCACCGGCGGGCGGAACAAGAAGTAGGTGACGCCCGTGAGCAGCTCGTAGAAGTTGAGCACCAGGTCCACGTCGCCGGCCGTGATGCGCCTGTGGAGCGCCATCACGCTGCGGGCGAACGCCGGCAGGCGCAGCGCGTTGTAGGCCACGCTGCGCGGCAGGCTGCACCGCCTGTTGGCCGGAGTGGGCAGAAAGTTGGGGCTGTCGAAGCGGCTCACCGGCGCCTTGATGCCGCGTGTGAAGAACTCGGGCAGCTCCCTCGAGCTGCTCTTGCCCACCATGACGCCCGCCACCTCGTGGCCCGCCGCCCTGAGCGCCGACTCCATGGTGAGGGCCTGCGTGAGGTGGCCGCGGCCCTCGCCCTGCACGATGAATAACACTCTCATAATTCTGTTCTTACTGTTCTTGCTGTGTTTTGTGCCGTCTTGTTTGCAGGTGTAAAGGTAGCGCGGCCGTGTTAAAGTGGGGTTTACGGCGTGTTAAAATGCTGTTAATACCCGCTTCGGGCGGCTGCGATGTCTAAAAACAGCCCCTGCGATGCGGGCGTGTTGCGCTTTTTTGAGTAATTTTGCAGCCGCAAAATTACAGAAGGAAATGACATTGCAGAAGGAAATAAGGCTCAGGCCGCTGCCGCGCGGATTCCACATAGTGACGCGCGAGGTGCTCTCGCAGTTGCCGCCGCTGCCGCCGACGGGCCTGCTGAACCTCTTTGTGAAGCACACTTCGTGCGGGCTGTGCGTCAACGAGAACGCCGACCCCGACGTGCGCCGCGACCTTGACGGCATCTTCGACCGTCTGGCGCCCGAGGGCAGGAGCGACTACCGCCACACGCTCGAGGGACCAGACGATATGCCCGCCCACGCCAAGTCGGCGCTCACGGGCGTCAGCCTGACCATACCCATTGCCGGCGGGAGGCTGTGCCTGGGCACGTGGCAGGGCATTTATCTTTGCGAATACCGCGACAACGGAGGGCCGCGCACGCTCGTGGCCACAGTGATGGGGGAGGGCACCGCTGATGGGCAGCGCGCTTAAAGGAGCCGCCTGCGGCATCATCGCCGCCGTGGCCTACGGCACCAACCCGCTCTTCTCGCTCAACCTCTACGCCCAGGGCATGGACGTGGAGTCGGTGCTCTTCTACCGCTTTGCCATTGCCGCCATCGTGCTGGGCACGGTCATGGCCGCCACGGGCCACAGCCTGGCGGCCGGCCGCCGCGAGCTGGCGGTGCTGGTGCCGGCGGGGGCGGTGTTCGCCATGTCGTCGCAGACGCTCTATCAGAGCTTCCTCTACATGGACGCGGGCGTGGCCTGCTCCATTCTGTTTGTCTATCCGATACTCGTGGCGGTGATCATGGCCGTGTTCTTCCGCGAGCGGGCCTCGGCGCTGACCTACGGCTGCATAGCCATGGCGCTGACGGGCATAGCCATGCTCTACCGGGGCGACGGCGCCACGACGCTCAGCGCGGCGGGCATGGGGCTGGTGGGGCTGTCGTCGCTGTGCTACGCGCTCTACATCGTGGGCGTTGACCACACGCCGCTGCGCCACATACCGTCGGCCCGCATGACGTTCTGGGTGCTGGCCTCGGGCGCGGTGATGTTTTTCGCGCTGACGGGCTTCGGCGGCAGCCTGCGCCCGCTGGCGCCCACGGCGGCCTGCCTTGGCAACGTGCTGGGCGTGGCGCTCGTGCCCACCATCATCCCGATATTGTTCATCAACATTGCGATAAAGAACGTGGGGCCGACGTACAGCGCCATCATAGGCGCGCTGGAGCCGGTCACGGCGCTGGCCATCGGGGCGGCGGTATTCGGCGAGCTGATAACGGGGCGCATAGTGCTCGGCGCGGCCATGATTCTCGTGGCGGTGACGCTGATCGTGTCGCGCCCGCTGCTGGGCCGCGTGGCGGTGCGCCGCCGTGCCCACGGCAGACCAAACGACAAGGAGCGATGAGAAAGCTGCGGACGATAGAGATGGACCGGCTGACGGTCGATGAGTTCAAGAGCGCCGAGAAGATGCCGCTCACGGTGGTGCTCGACGATGTGCGCTCGATGTACAACGTGGGCAGCGTGTTCCGCACGGGCGACGCCTTCCGCATAGAGTCCGTGTGGCTCTGCGGCATCAGCGCCACGCCCCCGGCCACCGAGATTCACAAGACCGCGCTCGGCGCCGAGGACAGCGTGGAGTGGCACTACAGCCCCACGGCCGCCGAGGCCGTGGCCCGGCTGCGCGCCGGGGGCTGCCGGGTGTATGCCGTGGAGCAGGCCGAGGGCAGCACGAAGCTGCACGAGTTCGAACCCGAGGCGGGCCGCCGCTACGCCGTTGTGCTGGGCAACGAGGTGAAGGGGGTGCACCAGGAGGTGATAGACCTGTGCGACGGCTGTCTGGAGATACCGCAGTTCGGCACGAAGCACTCCATGAACGTGTCGGTGACGGCGGGCATCATCATCTACCACTTCGCCCGCAGGCTGATGCTTAACCATTGATTCCATCTGCCTTTTCACCTTTTCACCTTTTCACCTTTTTACCCTTTTACCTCTTTACCCTTTTACCTTTAAAAAAGAAGTCTCCATCCTCGCGGACGGAGACTCCCGTTAGTGATTAATGTTTCTATCAGCCGCGCGAAACCTGTGCGGCGGCCGACTTGAATCTATCTATTTTGCAATCGCTATTGCCGAAGCATTAGTCCCAGATGCTGCCGAACGAGTGGCCTTTGCTGCCTGCCTGCTCGTCGTCATAGATGATGTTGTCCTGGTTGATGTCCAGCCGTACGTCGCCGGAGGCGGCGATCATGCCCTCTGTCTCATACCTTGTGATTTCAATCTCGGGCTTGATATAATTCTTTTTCATTGTTGTCTTCGGTTTTAAGTTGTTATTGACTGATGGTTTACTTGATGATCACTTTCTTTCCGTTGTGGATGTAGAGGCCCTTTGTGGGGTTCTCCACCTTCACGCCCTGGAGGGTGTAGTATGCGCCGTCGGCAGCTCCGTCGGCAGCGTCAACCTCGTTGATGCCGGTGGTCTGGCCGCCGATGACCATGCGCATCGGCTTGGCGTCGCTGTTCTCGGGAGCCTTGATGTATGCCTTGTTGGCCGACAGCTCCACGCCGCCGTTGATCACGGCAAACTCTGCCACGCCGGCTCTCAGCGCATAGTATGTGCCGGTTGTGGGCACAGTGGCGTTCGCTGCAACGGATGTCGCGATAAGCTCGTTGCCGCTGAAGTCGGCATCGGCAGCCTCGGTGGCGGTGTAGAACACCTTGTCGCCTGCGGTCTCGCTGTAGAGCAGCACGCCGGTGTTGGCCGGAATCACCTCCGTGTCAACAGGCGTGAGCACAATGGCGTCGCCCTCTGCCGACACGGCTGCCTTGTAGACGGTGACGTCCTCGGGAACGGTCACGGCCTTGTCTGCGCTGAACGATGCGTAGCCAGACTCGGCGGGAATGGTCTTGGAGGCTGCGGGAGCGTAGATCTTGATGCTCTGCAGGATGTCGGAATAGCGATAAAGCGAATAAACGGCAGTGGCTTCCTGGCAGGTATTAACTGTAGAATTCCCATAGTTGCTCGAAATGGTATAAACTGCCCACTGACCTTCTTCTGCATCTGTCAGCTTGAGAGGTGCAAGACCTCCGTCTTCGATAAAATAATCAGCCATCAGACCATAGCCGATATAGAATTTCGGAGTCGTGTTTGTGAACAGTTCGACACCCTCAATAGCTGTGGCCGCATTCGTTTCACGATTATTCAATGAATAGTATGTGGCAGGAGCATCTTCAGACCATCCCCACCTCTTGTCACTGTCAGTTGATTTTGTCCACATCTCAGTGTCGGCGAAGTCCTCGTCTTTCATGCTGATGAACGATATTTCCTTGGCCAGCTCGTATGCCACCGTATTGTCGATGGTGACAGTGGTTGACTTATAGCCGACAGCTGTGGCTGTTACAACGTATGTTCCGGCTGCTGTGGCAGTGATGGTGCCGCCATTCTCTATTTCCACAGGCTCGCCGGCCTCACCACCCACAGGTGTGAACACATAGCTCAAGATTGCTGTCGGTTTGAGCAGCACATCCTTGTTGTCACAAGAAACAGTCCAAGTCCTGTTGAAGCCTTCCTCGAATGCCGTTGTGGTTGCGATTATTTTGGCGAGTGAGACCTCTGTTCCTGCCTCAATCGGATATTCAAGTACTTCAGACTCTACACCATTGAGCACTGCCTTTACATAAACAGTCTTGCTCTCTGATGTTGTGTAGACGCCATTGAACTCTTCGAACTCACCATCCTTAGTCTCGCTAATCATCAACTTTGCGTCATCAAGCTGGCAGTCGAAAGTAACGGTTCTGCTGGTGCCATTAACGGCGGTAAGCTCTCCTGTGGGAGTCGGCACAAAACCTTCAGCCGCTTGGGTCACGATGGTGATGCACTGGATGGCCATGTTGTTGTTTGTTACAGCCAAATCGACGTTTATAGGGTCTGTGCCGTCAGCCACAACCTCGTATGTGGTGCCGGAAACAAGAGCGTCACCGGCATTGAGAGTTGCGTCGCCGACTTTAAGCACACCAGCCTTAACAGCCTTAGGCTCAGCGCCTTTATTACTCTGTGCAGCAAATGTAATTGTCAGTTTGTCGCCGGCATACAGGTTCAGAACAGAGATGTTGAACGATGTATTTTCCGTAGTTGTCTCATCGCCGTCGTTCCACTGTCCTCCGAGTCCGTTCTTATAAGCGGTAGTACTGGCGCGGAACATCCAGCGCTTCTTTACATTGGCTTTCGGACCATAGTCTACAGCTAAGCGTCCGTTCAAGTCCATCGTGGTCTCATCGAAAACAGGATTCTCAATCACGTAAACAGTAGAAGGATTGAACTCTCCCTCCTGCTCAATGGCCTGGTCTGTAAGCTTAAGCTCAGGCGTTGCAGTTGCCACGGCTGTTCCAAAATCGTAGGTCTCTGTGATTTCGGCTGCATTACCGCTCACCCCCGCAGCCAGTCCTACGGCCACGAGGAACGTTTTTAGTAAGTTTTTGTTCATGTTATTTAAGTTATTGGTTAGATGATTCAAGGGCACGGCTGTCCGCGCAGGCTGCGGAAGGGCGGCTTGCGGACACGCTGGGGCGACCCGGAGGGCTGTCCGCCGGGGCACGGGCGCGCTAAAGAAGCGCGAGAGAAAGGTCAGGATATAATATAAAGAGGTGGCGAGGGTCAGCGCGGAAGAGCAAACCGAACGGTCGGTTTTACCCCCCCCGATACGTAATTATCTGATTTACAGATAATTACAGACGGTTGGATATTCCGTTTCACACTGCTTTCCACTTCTGTTGTTGGTGCGTTAGGTTCTTGTTACGGCTGCCGCAGCGGTGGCGCGACGCCCGGACGGAACTGCCTTTCCGTCCGTTGGCGCCGACGGTTGGCGGCGGTTTGACAGCGGCAAAGATACGAAAAATTATTAAAGAAACAACATTTCCGCCGTTTTTTTCGCCTGCTGTCGATTATTTTTGTAAATGAATGTCCGCAATTTGCCAAATCGTGTCCTCTATAAAGGCTTCTCTATAAGGGCGTGTCTCGCAAACCGTCATTCCGCTGGAAAGCGGAGTCCAGAAAAGACACAGGGATGCTGGATTCCGCGTCGGAGCGGAATGCCCCCCGCAGCACAAGTGCGGGGTGACGGTTTGCGAGACACACTCTGCTCATATTGGAACATTTGGCAGAATGCGGACATTCTTTTTTGTAAAAATGGCGGCGCCTTGCGGCGCGCCGCCCGCAGCCCGCCCGGCTTACTTGCAAATATGCAACTAAAAACCATCGGATTCATCCCGAATTTTAACACGTGCCGTCTTGCGCCCTGAAAAGGCCTGTTTCGCACTCCAATATGGCCTATATCGCCCTCCAATATGGCCTATATTGGAGCGCCAAACGGCCCGTCTCGCAAACCCGCTGACCGTCAGCGCGTTGCGCGGCATGGCTCGAATGGTGCGTGTTAAGTTAAAAGTGTTAATTTGCGGCGGTGCGCGGTGTGTGTTTCAACACCGGGAATAACGCTGAAGCCCCGGTCTGCCGGCGCGCCCATGTGGGTGGCGCCTGGCGGACCGGGGCTTCAGCGTTAGGTGTGCTGGCGGGCGTCTATTTTGTTGTTTTGTCCGTCTCCAGCGGCCAGTATGGCGACGGGTGGTGCATCTGCCGCATCTCGCGGTCGAACTTCTCCACCATTTCGGGGTAGCGGCCGGCCAGGTTGTTGCGCTCGCCGGGGTCATCCTTGAGGTTGTAAAGCTCCAGGGGCTTGCCGCGCTTCACGGTCACGCACTTCCAGTCGCCGCGCCGTGCGGCCCGCTGCTTGCCGGGGAACTCCCAGTAGAGCAGGCGGTTGTCGGTGTCAACGCGCCCGCCGTAGAAGAGCGGCAGAATGTTGATGCCGTCGGTCGCCTGCGGCAGATGGGCCTCGGCTCCGGCCAGCGCGGCCAGCGTGGGCATCACGTCGGGGAAGTAGACGATGTTGTCGAGCCGCTGCACGGGCACCCGTCCGGGCTGGTTGACGATGAAGGGCACGCGGATGCCGCCCTCGTAGAGCATGCCCTTGCGGCCGTTGAAGCCCGCGTTGCAGTTGAGCTGCTTGAGCGGGGCCTGCACCGCCGCGCCGTTGTCAGAGGCGAAGATGACCAGCGTCTTCTCCCTCAGTCCGAGGCTGTCGAGGTGAGCCATCAGGCGCCCGATGGCCGCGTCCATGTGCGTTATGAGCGAGGCGTAGCGGCGGGTGTTCATGTCCCAGTCGCCGCGCGAGTCATACCAGCTCGTGTCGTCGATGATGTAAGGCTCGTGGGGCGCGTCGTAGGCCAGGTAGAGGAAGAACGGGCGCTCCCGGTTGCGGTCGATGAAGGCCAGGGCGTCGTCTGTCGATATGTCATTGTTGTGGCGCCGGTGCGCCCCGCCGGCGTTCTCCTCGATGTGCACGAGGCTGTCGCCGTGGAAGCGGTAGTAGGGGTAGTAGTATGGCGAGTTAGACTCCACGGTGCTTATCGTCCAGCCGTAGAACTCGTCGAAGCCTCGGTGGTTGGGCGCGGCCTTGGGGTCGTAGCCGTCCAGGTGCCACTTGTTCACCAGGCAGGTGCGGTAGCCCGCCGCCGAGAGCACTGTGGCTATGGTGGTGTCTGTGGGCAGCAGGTTGGCCCGTCGCACGTAGGTGGTGTCGCCGCGCGGGTTGATCTTCACGCCGCGTATGCCCCCGGCGGTGCACTGGTTGTCGCGTATGGTGGTGCGGCCGGTGTTCTTGCCCGTCATCAGCGAGCATCGCGAGGGCGACGATATGCCGCTGCCGGCGTAGCACTGTGTGAAGGCCGTGCCCTCGGCGGCCAGCTTGTCGATGTTGGGCGTGAGCACGGCGCGGCTGCCGTAGCAGGCCAGGTCGCCGTAGCCCAGGTCGTCGGCAAGGATGAACACGATGTTGGGGCGGTCGGGCGTGGGCGCGCCGGAAGCCGAGGCGGCCCGCGCCTGCGGAGCGGCCGCCATGCAGAGGGCGGCCAGCAGGCCGCCTATTTTTCTCCAATGTTTTCTCATGTCTGCAAGGTTTTCAGTTGTTGTCTGTCCGCAAAGTTAGTCATTTTGGCGCGAGAAAAAACATCCGCGCCACCTTTTTTTATATGCCATGGCGTGGCAAAGGTGAAAAAGGCCGACAAATCAGTAATTTGTTTAACTGCGCGGCGGGCTAAAATCGCTATCTTTGCAGCGGAATAAAAAACAGAAACGATTATGGCACAGACCGTCATCATTGACTCCATCAGCGACTACAACGCCCTTGTGGGCATGGAGACGCGCCACCCGCTGGTGACAGTCATCGACCCTGAGGCGAGCAGGCCGATGCCGTTCGAGGGCGAGGTGACATACGACTACCGCGTCTACGCGCTGTTTCTGAAGCAGACCTACTGCGGCGACATAACCTACGGGCGCCAGCCCTACGACTACCAGGAGGGCACCGTGACCAGCTTCGCGCCCGGCCAGGTGGTGCGCGTCAGCCTGAAGCCGGGGCTGAGGAGCCACGTGCCGGGGCTGCTCTTCCACCCCGACCTGATACACGGCACGTCGCTCGGGCGCAACATCGGCCGCTACTCGTTCTTCGACTACAGCTCGCGCGAGGCGCTGCACCTCTCTGACGAGGAGAAAGGCATATTCAAGAGCTGTCTCAGAGCCATCAGTTCCGAGCTTGACCGCCCCATAGACCGCCACAGCCGGCAGCTCATCTGCCGCAACATAGAGCTGCTGCTCGACTACTGCCTGAGGTTCTACGACCGCCAGTTCATAACCCGCCACGACGCCAACAGCGACGTGCTCACGCGCTTCGAGCTGGAGCTTAACCGCTACTTCAGCGACAACCGGGCGCAGCGCGAGGGCCTGCCCACGGTGAAGTACTTCGCCGAGCGGTGCTTCCTCTCGCCCAACTACTTCGGCGACCTGGTCAAGAAGGAGACAGGCCGCTCGCCCCAGGAGCTGATACAGAGCAAGATAATCGACCTGGCCAAGGACGAGCTGATGGGCACCGACAAGCCCATCAGCGAGATTGCCTACACGCTGGGCTTCCAGTACTCGCAGCACTTCAACCGCTACTTCAAGCGCGGCGTGGGCAAAACGCCGTCTGAATACCGCAAGGCAGAGGCCTGAGAGAACCGCCGCCGCGCCATGACCCCACAACAACACCCGCCCCGAATGGCAACAGACAGCACCGAGACATCTACCGTTTGCCGCTGCAACCGCCTCTGCGGGCAGCAGACCCTGCACCCGCTGGCCAGCGTCGTGGACCTGCGCAAGGGCGGGGCTACGGCCCGGGTGAGCATAGACTGCTACGCCGTGCTGCTGGCCGGGGGGAGCCCCGGGGTGTGCCGCCGCGGGCCTTACAGCTGCGACTACAGCGACGCCGCCGTGCTCTTCGCCCCGCCGGGGCGCCGCGTGAGCGCCGCCGAGGCGCCCGAGGGCCGCCTGCTGCTGTTCCATCCCGACCTTGTGCGCTCCGAGGGGCTGGGCGCCAGGATGCCGCTCTACACCTTCTTCGGCTACCGCAGCGACGAGACGCTGCGCCTCTCGGCGCGCGAGAGGCGGCAGGTGGAGCGCTGCCTCGACTACATCGACGAGGAGCTGCACTGGGGCATCGACAGCTTCAGCCGCCCGCTGCTGTGCAACAAGATCGAGCTGCTGCTCAACTACTGCCTGCGCTACTACACGCGCCAGTTCACCCTGCGCCACGACATGAGCGCCGCCGCCATAGCCGCGGCGCGACGGCGGCTGGACGACTACCTGCTGTCGGGCCGCACGGCGGAGCAGGGGCTGCCCGGCGCCGCCGAGATGGCCCGCTGGGCGGGCCACTCAGAGGCCTACACCGCCGACATGCTGCGCCACGAGACGGGCTGCGGCATAGGCGACCTCGTTCAGTCGCGGCGTCTGGCGGCCGCCAAGCGGATGCTGCTGGGCACGCCGATGACCGTCGGCGAGGTGGCCTCGGCGCTCGGCTTCGGCTGCGAGCAGGCCTTCCGCCGGCTCTTCACGCGGCTCGCGGGGTGCACCCCCGCCGAGTACCGCCACCACTGACCCCCCGCTTTGCAACCCGGTTGCAAAGCCTTTTCCATACCTTTGCAACCGAAAGGCAACAGCTCCGGGCGGCCGCCGCGCGGCTCCCGCCTGTGCTTTCGGCAGTGAAAGGACTTTTAAATAAAATAAGGTATGGAAGACATTCACCACCACCATCACCACCACCATGCCCACGTGCATGAGGTGAAATCGCCCAACGGCATCTTCATTCTGTCCATCGCGCTCAACGCGGCGTTCGTCATCGTAGAGGCCGGCGTGGGCTTCTGGCAGGGCTCGCTGTCGCTGCTCTCCGACGCCGGCCACAATCTGGGCGACGTGTTCTCGCTGCTGCTCGTGCTGGCGGCCTTCAGGCTGTCGGCCGTCCACCCGTCGAAGAGCTTCACCTACGGCCTGAAGAAGAGCACCGTGCTCATCTCGCTGCTCAACGCCATCATCCTGCTTGTGGCCGTGGGAGCCATCGCCGTCGAGAGCGCGCGCAAGTTCGCCGAGCCTGCCGAGGTCAACGGCGCGGCCGTGTCGTGGACAGCTTTCGTTGGAATAATCGTCAACGGGGCCACCGCCCTGCTGCTCATGCGCGGCCAGAAGGGCGACATCAACGTGCGCGGGGCGTTCCTCCACATGGCCGCCGACACGCTGGTGAGCGCCGGCGTGGTCGTGTCGGGACTGATAATAACGTTCACCGGATGGAGCGTTGTTGACCCCATCGTGTCGCTGGCCATAGCCGCGGCGATTCTCGTGTCCACCTGGCGGCTGCTCTCCGAGAGCCTGCGCCTGACGCTCGACGGCACGCCCCGCGGCATCGACCCCGACGGCGTGGTGGCCGCCATGGAGGGCTGCGCCCACGTGGAGAACGTCCACCACGTGCACATCTGGGCCATGAGCACCACCGTCAACGCGCTCACGGCCCACGTGGTGATCGACGACACCGCCCTGATGGAGCAGGCCAAGGCCGACATAAAGGCCCGTCTGGCCGCCCTGGGCATAGCCCACAGCACGCTCGAAATGGAGACGCGGGGCAGCCGCTGCGCCGACCACGACCACACCTACGTGGGCTGACGGACTGAAAATCAGTAATTCTGGTTATCCGTTTTACGCCCGATATGCTTATCTTTGCAGGCGTAAAAACGTAATGGATATGAGAAAACTGTTTCTGTTGGCCGTCACGATGATGGTCTCGGCTGCCGCCATGGCGCAGTCGAAGGTGTATTTCACCAGGGAGATAAGCCCCGAGGCGCTCGTCAGGATATACAAGGCGCTGGGCGTTGAGGCCACGGGCCGCGTGGCCGTGAAGATAAGCACGGGCGAGGCCGGAGGCCACAACTACCTCAAGCCCACGCTCATCCGCGACCTTGTTGACGAGGTGGGCGGCACCATCGTGGAGTGCAACACCGCCTACGGCGGCAAGCGCAACACCACCGAGGCCCACTGGCAGACAGTGCGCGACCACGGCTTCGACTCCATAGCCGCCGTGGACATCATGGACGAGGAGGGCAACCTGCGCATACCCGTCAGAGACAAGAAGCACATCAAGTACGACATCGTGGGCTCGCACCTGCCCTACTACGACTTCATGATCAACCTGGCCCACTTCAAGGGCCACGCCATGGGCGGCTTCGGCGGCGTGCTCAAGAACGCCAGCATAGGCGTGGCCTCGGCCGACGGCAAGGCCTACATCCACACGGCGGGCAAGGTGCAGAGCCCCGCCACGGCCTGGAGCAACCTGCCGGAGCAGGACGCCTTCCTCGAGTCGATGGCAGCGGCGGCGCAGGCCGTGCACGACTACTTCGGCGGCCGCGTGCTCTACATCAACGTGATGAACAACCTGAGCGTCGATTGCGACTGCGACTCCCATCCCGCCGACCCCAAGATGAAGGACGTGGGCATTCTCGCCTCCACCGACCCCGTGGCCCTCGACAAGGCGTGCCTCGACATAGTGTTCAACCACAAGGCCACGCCCGGCGACGACAACAAGCCCCTCATCGAGCGCATCAACCGCCAGCACGGCACCCATATCGTTGACTACGCCGAGCGAATCGGGCTTGGCTCAAGGCAGTATGAGATTGTTGAGCTGAAGTGAGAGGCGGGCGGGGAACAGTTGCAAATATGCAACTAAAACAGAGCCCCGCGCCCCCCTGGTTTTAACAACCTGCCGGACGGCGGCGCGATATGGGCCATTTCGCCGCCCGAAACAGGCCATATCGCAAGCCAAGACAGGCCGTTTTGCACTGCAAAACGGCCTGTCTTGTAACTCGTTGTACCCCAGGGGTTTACGCCGCATGGCGCAAACAGCCCGTCTTTAACTTAATTATGTTAACGGCGTGGTGCCCGTCAGGCCCCGCCTCCGGCTTCCCTCAGCTCCGCCACGAGCTGGCGCATGCCCTCCGACGCGCCCTTCATGATGTGGCGCACGGGGCGGCCGCCGCTCACGCTCACCGCCTTGGGGTCGATCAGCCACACGGGCGCCCCTGGCCTGGCGTAGGCCACAAGGCCGGCGGCGGGATAGACGTTGAGCGACGTGCCGATGATCACCATCATGTCGGCCTCGGCCACCGCCTCGGCCGCAGGCCCGATCATGGGCACCGCCTCGCCGAAGAACACAATGAACGGGCGCAGCAGCGAGCCGTCGCCGGCCAGCTCTCCAGGCTTCACCTCGCAGTTGTCGGCGGTCAGCGCGCGTATGTAGCGCTGGTCGTAGGGGTCGCGGCTCGAGCACACCTTCATCAGCTCGCCGTGCAGGTGTATCACTCTGGTCGACCCGGCCTGCTCGTGCAGGTTGTCAACGTTCTGCGTTATCACCGTCACGTCGTAGTCTCTCTCAAGCCCGGCCACGAGCCTGTGGCCCTCGTTGGGCGCGGCGGAGGCCAGCTGGCGCCGCCGCTCGTTGTAGAACCGGGTGACGAGCGCCGGGTCGGCCAGCCACCCCTCGTGCGACGCCACCTGCTCCACGGGATACTCCTCCCACAGCCCCCCGGCGTCGCGGAAGGTCTTCAGCCCGCTCTCGGCAGACATTCCCGCCCCGGTGAGCACTGCAATCTTCTTCATATGCGTGTTGTCTTTAAGTCAGCAAGGAGGCTGCCGCGCGCGCCTGCCGACGGTCTGCCGGCCCCGTGCGCCGCACTCCTTAACAATGCACAAAAATAGTGATTTTTCGCGAAATATGGCCATCGAATCGGATAAAAATAGTATCTTTGCACGCTTTCAGAAAACATTGTTACATTAAAGTATATAGAACCGAATGGACAAACTGAGCTACGCCTTGGGACTGGGCATAGGCCGGCAGCTGGCGCAGATGGGCGCCGCCGACATTGACACGGCCGAATTCGCCGCCGCCATCAACGACGTTATAAAAGGCAACGACCTGAAAATGACCAACCGCGAGGCGCAGGCCATCGTGCAGGACTACTTCGCGCGACAGGAGGAGCGCATCAACGCCGAGCGCGCCGAGAGCGGCAAGGCCGCCAAGGCCGCCGGAGAGGAGTATCTGGCCGAGAACGCGCGGAAGGACGGCGTGACCGTGCTGCCGAGCGGACTGCAGTACATGGTGCTCAGGGAAGGCTCCGGGCGGCGCCCCAAGGCCACCGACACCGTGAGGTGCCACTACGAGGGCTTCCTCACCGACGGCACCCTCTTCGACAGCAGCCTGCGCCGGGGCGAGCCGGCGGAGTTCGGCCTGCAGCAGGTCATCGCCGGCTGGACCGAGGGACTGCAGCTCATGCAGGAGGGCGCCAAGTACCGCTTCTTCATACCCTACAAGCTCGGCTACGGCGAGGCGGGGGCAGGCCGCTCCATTCCGCCATACTCAGCCCTGATATTCGACGTGGAGCTTATCAAGGTGGTGTGAGCGCGACAACGCAGACAAAACGAAACAAAATAAAGGAAATGAAAAAGTTAACAGTTGTAGCCTCCGTGGCTATCGCAGCTGCCGCTCTCTCTTCGTGCGGCAACTCAACACCCAAAGCAGACCTCAAGAACGACGTTGACTCGATGAGCTACGCCGTCGGCATGAGCCAGACCCAGGGGCTGAAGGAATATCTCGTCTACCGCATGGGCATCGACACGGCCTACACCGATGAGTTCATCAAGGGCGTGACCGTGGGCGCAAACGCCGGCGACGACAAGAAGAAGGCGGCCTACTACGCAGGCATCCAGCTGGGGCAGCAGATCGCTAACCAGATGGTGAAGGGCCTTAACTACGAGGCTTTTGGCGACGACTCCACCCAGACCGTGTCGATGAAGAACCTCCTGGCGGGCTTCGTCAGCGGCTATACTGGCAAGCAGGGGCTTATGACCATGGAGCAGGCACAGCAGGTGGCGCAGACCAAGATGGTGGCCATCAAGACCCGCACAATGGAGAAAGTCTACGGCTCCAACAAGAAGAAGGGCGAGCAGTTCCTCGCCGAGAACGCCAAGAAGGCCGGCGTCAAGACCCTGCCCGGCGGCGTTCAGTACAAGGTTATAAAGGAGGGCAGCGGCAAGATTCCCGCAGACACCTCGATGGTGGAGGTGCACTACGAGGGCCGCACGATAGAGGGCAAGGTGTTCGACAGCTCCTACAAGCGCTCGAAGCCCATCGAGCTGCGCTGCAACCAGACCATCAAGGGCTGGACAGACGCCCTGACCCATATGCCCGCAGGCTCTGTGTGGGAGGTCTACATCCCGCAGGAGCTGGCCTACGGGCCGCGCGAGCAGCGCGAGATCAAGCCTTTCTCGGCGCTCATCTTCAAGATTGAGCTTGTCGAGGTCAAAGACTGACGTGACATAAAATAGGTGCCAGGGGCGGAGCGTCGATTCCGCCTCTGGCTTTTGTTTACAACCAACAAGATGAAGAAGACATTATTGCTGGCGCTCGCCATACTGGCCGGCGCCGTGAGCGGCACGGCCTTTGCCGCCAAGAAAAAGAAGAAAGAGGCCAAGGAGCCGGCAGAGGCCGTCCGCCTGGCCACGTCGTCGGACACGCTGAGCTACACCATCGGCATGATCATGACAAACGGCCTGATACCCTATCTGCAGCAGAGCGAGAAGTTCGACACGGCCTACATGGCCGACTTCCTGGAGGGCTTTGAGAAGATAACCGCCGCAGGCGACGACCCCAGGCTGGCCGCCTACGCCTCCGGAATGTCCATCGCCACGCGCCTGAAGGGCCAGATGCTCGCCGGCGCCAAGAACGAGTTTACCGACACTCCCGACTCCGTCATCTCGGCGCTTGTGTTCCGCGGCTTCACCGACGCGCTCAAAGGCGACACCACGGTGATGAAGCCCGCCGCGGCCGAGACCGTGTTCACCGCCAAGCGCAAGGCCAACAGCGAGGCCAAGACCGAGAAGCTCTACGGCGCCAACCGCAAGGCCGGCGAGCAGTTCCTCGCCGAGAACGCCAAGAAGGACAGCGTGGTGACGCTGCCCAGCGGCCTGCAGTACAAGGTGCTGGTAAAGGGCACGGGCGACGTTCCGCAGAAGACGGACCGCGTGCAGGTGAACTATGAGGGCCGCCTCGTTGACGGAACGGTGTTCGACAGCTCCTCGAAGCACGGGTCAAAGCCCGCCACATTCCGCGCCGACCAGGTGATCAAGGGCTGGACCGAGGCCCTCACGATGATGCCCGTGGGCAGCAAGTGGCAGCTGTTCATACCCCAGGAGCTGGCCTACGGCGAGCGCAACGCGGGCAAGATCAAGCCTTTCAGCGCGCTCATCTTCACCGTCGAGCTGGTGGGGATAGACAAGCCCAAGACCCAGACTCCGGCAACCTCTGCCGACGAGTCGAAGAAAAAGAAATAGCGGGCAGCCCTGCGGCAAGCCCGTCAGGCCGCCGGAGCGGAGACGCCGGAAGTCGTCCGCCCCGGCGGTTTTCTGTTGCAAGGGCGGCTCCGGCGGCCAGGCCGGGGCGTGCTTTTTGCCGACATTATGCGCTGTTTTTGTTTTTTTTGCTATCAAAAACAGCCTCGTTTCGATTAAAATCAGTACTTTTGCATATCTTGACATGACAAAAAGAAACGCCGGAGGGAGCTTCGGCAAAAACCAAAACAAACAGTTTGAATGGAAAAGATAGACAATCTCGACAAGAAGATACTGGGCATCCTCTCGCAGAACGCCCGCATACCGTTCAAGGATGTTGCCGCCGAGTGCGGCGTGTCGCGCGCCGCCATCCACCAGAGGGTGCAGCGCCTGATCGACGACAACGTGATCACCGGCAGCGGCTTCGACGTGAACCCCAAGAGCCTGGGCTACTTCACCTGCACCTACGTGGGCATAACGCTCGAGCGGGGCAGCATGTACAAGGACGTGGTGGAGCGCCTGCGCCACGTGCCCGAGATAGTGGAGTGCCACTTCACCACCGGCCCCTACACCATGCTCGTGAAGCTCTACGCCCGCGATAACGAGCAGCTCATGGACCTGCTCAACGGCCAGCTGCAGCGCATACCGGGCGTGGTGGCCACCGAGACGCTCATCTCGCTCGAGCAGAGCATCAAGCGCGAGATTCCCGTTAAGGTTGACGAGGAGAACAGCTGAGCCATGGCCGCAGACCGATTTGACATCGACGCCCGCCTGGCCGGACCCTACTCGTCGGTTCCCGAGGCCCGCCCCAGGCCGGTGATAGGCATCACCGGCAACTACGGCGGGGCGGAGTGCCGTCTGGCCGAGGCCTACTACAAGTCGGTGGCGCGGGCCGGAGGCGTGCCGGTGGTGCTGCCGCCGCTGGCCGACACCGCCGCCATCGCCGCCGCGCTCGACCGTCTTGACGGCCTGCTGCTCAGCGGCGGGGCCGACATCAACCCGCTATTCTGCGGCGAGGAGCCGCAGCCAGCCCTCCGCTCCATCAACAGCGAGCGCGACGCCGCCGAGCTGCTCACCGTCCGTCTGGCCTGCAACCGCCGCCTGCCCCTGCTGGGCATCTGCCGCGGGGTGCAGACGCTGGCCGTGGCTCTGGGCGGCCGCGTGGCGCAGGACATATCAACCACGGCCACCGTCAAGCACAGCCAGGACGCCGACCGCAGCGAGCCGACCCACAGCGTGACGCTGGCCGGGGGCAGCACGCTGGCCAGTATCTACGGCACCGGCCGCCTGCTGGTCAACTCGTTCCACCACCAGGCCGTGGCCGACTGCGGCCCGCTGCTGCGCGTGGCCGCCACCGCCGCCGACGGAACGGTGGAGGCCGTCGAGAGCGCCGACTTCAAACCCATTCTGGGCGTGCAGTGGCACCCCGAGTGCATGGCCGAGGGGGCGCCGCTGTTCGCATGGCTCGCGGCCCAGGCCGAGTCCTACCGCAGGGCCCGCGAGGTGCACAGCCGCGTGCTGACGCTCGACTCCCACTGCGACACACCCATGCTCTTTGCCGCCGGGGCGCGCTTCGAGCACCGCGACCCGCGCCTGCTCGTGGACCTGCACAAGATGGCCGACGGGCGCCAGGACGCCACCGTCATGGTGGCATATCTGCCGCAGCCCAAGCCCGGCGAGGACTTCCGCAGTCTCGTGGGATTCCCCGTCGGCGGGCCGAAGGCCTACGCCGACCTCATCTTCGACAAGATTGAGGCCATCGCCGAGACGGCAAAGGGCCACGTGGCCATTGCCCGCACACCGGCCGGGCTGGCCGAGAACAAGCGCCGCGGCCTCAAGTCGATAATGCGGGGCATCGAGAACGGGCTGGCCCTCGAGGGCGACCCGGCCAACGTGGAGCACTTCGCGCGGCGCGGCGCGGTCTATATCACGCTGTGCCACAACGGCGACAACGACCTCTGCGACAGCGCGCGCGGCTGCCGCACTCACGGGGGCGTAAGCCGGCTGGGCGCCCGCGTCATTGCCGAGATGAACAGGCTGGGCGTCATGGTCGACCTGAGCCACGCCTCGGAAGAGAGTTTCTACGACGCGCTCGACATCAGCCGGCTGCCCATAGTGTGCAGCCACAGCAGCGCACGCGCGCTATGCGACCACCCGCGCAACCTCACCGACGACCAGATGCGCGCCCTCGCCGCAAGCGGCGGAGTGGCGCAGATAACGTTCTACCACGGCTTCCTGCGCTCCGGCGGGCAGGCCACCGTGGTCGACGCCCTGGCGCATCTCGACCACGCCGTGAGCGTGATGGGCATCGACCACGTGGGCATAGGCACCGACTTCGACGGCGACGGAGGGGTGCCGGGCATGGCCTGCTCCGCCGACTGCATGGACTTCACCCGCCGGCTGCTGGCCCGCCGATACAGCGAGGACGACATACGCCTCATCTGGGGCGGCAACTTCGTGCGCCTGATGGCGCAGGTGCAGGCCGCCGCCGGCACAAACCAATGGCAAGACAAATGAAACACAACATCATACTTCTGGCCCTGGCGATGCTCGTCTGCGCCGCCTGCGCCAACTCAAAGAAACCCGTCGCCGGCGACGGCGACGGCGGACAGACGGCCGCAATGCCGGTCTTCAGCGCCGACAGCGCCTACGCCTACTGCGCCGCCCAGTGCGCCTTCGGCCCGCGCACCATGAACAGCGCGGCCCACGACAGCTGCGGCCGCTGGATTGAGCGCACCTTCCGGCGCTTCGGCATGGACGTGAGCACCCAGCAGGCCACGCTCAACGGCTACGACGGCACGCCGCTGCGGGCCACCAACATTATAGCCCGCTACAGGCCTGAGGCCGGGGAGCGCGTGCTGCTCTGCGCCCACTGGGACAGCCGCCCCTGGGCCGACAATGACCCCGACTCGGCCAACTGGCGCAAGCCGGTCATGGCAGCCAACGACGGCGCGAGCGGTGTGGCCGTGCTGCTGGAGCTGGCACGCATCATCGGAGCGCAGGACAGTCTGGAGCTGGGCGTTGACTTTGTGTGCTTCGACGCCGAGGACTGGGGCGTGCCGCAGTGGAGCGACCACCCCGACGACGGCTCCTCGTGGGCGCTCGGAGCCGCACACTGGGCCGACAACGCCCGCCGCGAGGGCTACAAGGCGCGCTTCGGCATTCTGCTCGACATGGTGGGCGGGCGCGGGGCGCACTTCTATCAGGAGGGCATCTCGCTGCAGTACGCGCCGCAGGTGGTCGACAAGGTGTGGGCCGCGGCGGCCGCCGCCGGCCACGGCAGCGTGTTCCCCACAGCCGCCGGGGGCACCGTCACCGACGACCATGTGCCCGTCAACGAGATTGCGGGCATACCCACGGTGGACATCATACCCTTCTATCCCGACTGCGCCGAGAGCAGCTTCGGCCCCACGTGGCACACCGTGGCCGACAACATGGACAACATCGACAGGAACACCCTCGGCGCCGTGGGCCGCACCGTGGTGCAGACGCTCTTCAGCGAGCCCTGACCGCATGGCCGCCAGACGCTCCAAGTGTTAAACATCCGTATAGGTTGCCCTCTGAAATTTCGCGAATTTGAAAATAAAAATCATTTGGCCGCGAATCAGCCGGATATGAGTGTGCAACCGTAACATATTGGCCTTATAGGACTTATAAGCCTTATAAGGCCAATTGTGCAACATTTTCAGCCCCCGAAACCGTCATTTTCAGCTCCCCAAACGGCTCTTTTTGCCCTGCAAGAAGAGCCGTTTCGCATTCCAATATGGCCCATATCGCGTGGCGATATGGGTCTTTTCGCATTGCGATATGGGCAATATTGCAAAACCGCGGGGTGTTTTCTGCCATTCAGGCGGACTTAAACCGCTCCGCAAACTCTATCTTGCCGCTTCCGGCCGTGTTAAATCCGAAAGGCGGAAATGTTAAACTTTCAAAAGCGGAAGCGTGTGTGCCACTGTCTGCAAAATCGTCTTGTCTGGCTCTTTGTTTTTTGCATAAAGCGCTTGTCAGGCTGAATGTGGAAAAAAATCTTCATGTTTTAGTGAAAGAAATCAACTTATTCCATACAGTTCATTAATTTTGATGTTAATCGAACGTATTTCCCGACTTTCGTAGAATGCAAGAATTTGTTGGATATCTTTTGCTGATATGGCACTGAGGTCAGGAATACGGAGTTTGCGCAGGTGCTGACTCTGCCAACGTGAAACCCCGCCATTCATAGTATTTGTGACAGCAGAAAGCTGGCAACGCACCAAATCGGACATCAAAAATGCAGCCAATAGACGCAACTGGACGGATGAACGCCCTGTAATGTAGTAAATGTTATGCAATGGATAAAACAAGCCATCATCTACAAACACAAAGGTATTGCCGGACATATCAGGCAATAGTATTTTGGGTTGCGTCAGCAAGCTTGGACTGATACGGTCTATCGTTTTATACCATTTGGCAGGTGATTTACGTGCAATATGTCTGGCGGCAAGTCGTTCCCTATGCTGTTCGAGGTAGGCGTTGGCAAGAGGATAATTTGCTAAGTCAACAAGTGTGCCATCAGATTTATAAGGATTCAATAAGTATTCACCATGCCAATTAAATTGATTTCCACGAAGGTCTCTCGCATTGATACTTGGCAAAATCAACTCTGTTTCAACTTTCTCTGGCAAATCACATGATACAAAAACTGCATCGGCACCCGTTGCCGCCCCTATTCCTATTTTAAAACCCTGCTGTTCGATGGTCTTAAATGTTTCATTTGTTGGAATAGAAGAAAATATGTTAGTCCAATTATCATCAATGGGTATATTACGTTTGGAAAATTGCAAATCGGTCAATTCGTCAACTTTGCGAATTTCGCCATAATCAATTTTTTTTGATGGCTTATCGGCTTTGATGACCGTTATGGCAGGATATGCGAGCACTTCTTCTTGAAAGGCATCAGCCTGTTCAAGGTCTATAATCATTTTTAGCGCATACTTTCTTGCGATTAGCTGCCGCAACTTTTTACCGTATTCATTTTTGAGCCACCGATTTGAGCAGATAAAGCAGTGGCAACCACCTTCTGTTAGTAAAGAAAGCGTCTTTTCAAAAAAAGGCACATATAAATCGCAGCGGTAGTGAAACGTAGAGTAGTTGCGACGGCAATAATCACGCATATCTTCAGGTATGTTCTCATAGCGGACATATGGCGGATTGCCCACGACAACATCTACTTTGTCCGTCTTGCATTTGAGGAAATCAGCCACTTGTAGATTTTCCTTAGAAGGAGAAATTCCAATATCCGCAAGGCGTTTGCGAGAATGTTCGATTTTTCTCACGTCTATGTCGTATGCACGGACATTTCTATGAAAAGCCTCATTTGCGTCAAAATGATGAAATATAGCCGACTGCAAAAGTCTATGGGCGATTTCAACTACAAACTCTCCATCCCCACAAGATGGTTCAAGAATGCGGATATTGCGCAAGTCCGAATTGCTGTTGTAACCAACTTTGTCAAGCATATAACGAACTACCGCTGGAGACGTAAATACGTCACCATGGAAACCGCCATTGCTGCGAATGCCATATAGTGAAGCTGTTTTACTTAAATTCATCAGAAGCACTATGAATATGACTATAAAAAGAATGCAAGAAACATTTTATTGAAATATCTTCGGCCATATCCCCGTATGTGTTTTTATCACTTGTCCACACAAGAGCAGTCGAAGTGTAGTGGCGTTCCCAAATTAGTTTTTGGCATAGGATGCGGTATCTGTCAAGGTAGCAGGCGCCATTAAATTCTGGTCGCACGGGGAAAAAAGGTTCATAATTGCGTACAGGCCGTTCTGAGTCTTTATCACGGCCTACGACCATCAGCCAACCAACCCAAGGCGCTAATTGTCCTGGAAATTGTCCTTCGCGGAAAGCCGTCCATAAATCCACGGCGGAGCCTATAGCTTCTTCTGTCCTGTTGTTGAAGTTGTTGCCATATGAACCAACTTGCGATTTTAATTCTATAGCAGCAACGAGCTTCCCTGATGGCGCAACAACAAGCATATCCCAATCTTTTGATGAGCGGAAGAAGCCTGGCAGATAGTTCTTGTCTGTAATGATATATTTTGATGGTACACCGGCATCACAAGCAACTTTCTTTAATAGTTCAATAAAACCATCCATCTGCTTGCCGCCTGTAACAGCCCCTCGATTAGAGGAGTCTCCGCTTTCGGACAACTGTTTTTGTTTCTTGTTCCAAAAGAAGCTGACAGCTTCGGCAATCATCGCCGAATAATCTGTGCCATTTATTTTTATATCAGTATGATTCATAATTTAAAATTGTGTGGTTATATTATTAGGTAATAATAGTTCTCTCACATCTATTTTTAGAATATCTGCAATCTGATACAGCACAGGTATAGGTGGTTGCACCTTGTTAGCCGCATACAAATTGACTGTATTGAAACTTTTACCCAACCGATGCGCTAAATCCGTTTGGCTCATTCCTTTGGCTTCCAAAAATTCCTTTATCCTATTCATAGATATTCCTTGTTGTCATTTGCAAAGATACACAATTTAGTTGTGTGTTCGGTATGAAAGCTAATTTTTTAGGAATGGTTGTACCTCTATTTGCTCTATAAAGCATATAAGAACATGATTTTCAGCATCAAAGCAAGCCCTACGTAAATACCGCCGCATGATATAATGGCATTAGAACAGCGTTGCGATTTTGATAAAAGTAAAGCAAAAAGCACCGAAGAATTATGTTTCTCGGTGTTTTTTGTTGTGAAGTAAAGAATCGGGAGAATGATTTACAATGCTATGCCTACATCGTAGGCGAGAACACCATGTATCACGAGCGGTCCGCTTTCGGACTGTGATTTTCGACTAAACGCCGCGTCCAAATAAGCATATTCAAATGTGCTTATTTGGATTTTGCGGTGTAATGCGCCGGCTGTCAGCCGCTTGCGGAGGGGAAATAAGGAGCGGCAGGCGGCTGCGGCCCCGCTCCGGCGCGTACTTTCCCGCCGTCAGAACCTCACGAGCCTGAACGGCTTGCCGCCTATCAGCGCGCCTATGCGGGGGAAGCCACTGTTGTACATCTGGCCCGTCTTGATGAGGAACACGCGCTCGGCGCGGCTCAGGGCGAGCAGGTCGGCGAAGCTCTTGAGCCGCGCCTCGTGGGCCATGTGCTGCTCGTAGTCCATGTGGGCGAGCCGTCCGGGTATGCGGTGGGCGTAGGGCAGGCGCGCCGTGGCGAAGTCGAGAAAGCCCACGCTGTCTGACGTGAGCAGCAGCGGCAGGCCGTCTTTCAGCGAGCTGTGTATGGTCTCAATGGCGCGGAGCGACCTCTCCATGAGCCGCCCGCGGCCCTCGGGCGGCAGAATGTCGTACTGGCCGTCGCCCTCCCTGAAGTCGCCGAGCAGCTGCTGGAAGCGGCTCGTCACGGCCACGTAGGGCCCGCCTATCTCGTCCTGCACGGCTCTGACGGTCTCCCGCAGCTCGGCCGAGGGGCGGAACAGCTCCTCGAAGAGCGGCTTGAACCTCTTGCCGTTCTCGATGTGGGCGTTGGTGTAGACGTGAATCTGCTTGTAGTCCTTGGCGAAGTTCTGGCGCAGCCACAGCCGCTGGAACGGCTGCTCGACGTGGGTGCCGTTGCTGCCGCAGAACACGGGCAGGGCGTCGCGGCTGTTGTAGCACAGCTCGTCGTCGCTGACAGTCCAATCGACGGCGGCGGGCAGCAGGTAGTCCTCCAGGCGGAAGGGGTGGCGGAAGCTGATCCTGAAGTCAATCCCCATGCTGCGGCACACCGACCAGACGGACACGATGCCCCTGAGGCGGTCGCACAGTCCGCCGTGGTGCATGCGCCCGTCGGCCATGAAGACCACCATCTTGCGGCTGTTGCGGGCGCGGGGAGCGTCGGGGGTGTAGTACTGCGTTACGTACTTGCCGACCTCGCGGCGCCACTTGCCGCGCTGCTTGAACAGGTTCTGGAACACGTTCTGTATGTCCTTGCCCACAACGTGGGGCAGGCCCTCCTTGCCTCTCATCGGTATCATCGGTCCTGTATTTTGTCTTTGAATATTCGCTTTATCAAGTTTGTGAGCCTGCGCTGGGTGTTGGAGCGGCGCACGCGGAGCGGGATGCGCCGCAGGGCGTCAGTGTCGAGGTCGGCGCACTCGTCGGCGGCGGTGCGCCCGAGCATGTGCTCCCTGGCGAAGAAGGCCGAGGCGAAGGCGTTCCACTCCTCCTTGTTGCCCCAGTAGTGGCCTATCCACGGCTCTGCCGGGGCAAGGCCCACGGTCTCGCGCAGGGCTATGGAGAGGGCGTACTGCTCGATGACGCGCCGCTCGGCGCCGTCGGCCAGCATTCCGTCGCACACGGCCAGGGCCAGCTCCAGG
Source organism: uncultured Prevotella sp. (assembly GCA_944320305.1). Taxonomy (GTDB): domain Bacteria; phylum Bacteroidota; class Bacteroidia; order Bacteroidales; family Bacteroidaceae; genus Prevotella. Next base: position 36,679 of record CALUGW010000014.1, read on the forward strand.
GCCTCGGCGGCGCGCGCTCCTGGCAGGCCCACCACCCCGGCGTTCCACATCGTGTGCCCGGGGCCTATGGTCACGCCGCCGTAGGTGCGCCCCCTGACCTGCCGCCACATGCGCAGCGAGCGCGACTTCATGCCGCTGGGGTGGCCCTCGTCGAGGTGCATCAGTCCGCCGCCCTGCTCCAGCCGCGAGCAGAGCGCGGCGTAGTCGCCGCGGAGGAAGGTGTCGCTGTCGAGATAGAGCATATCCTCGCCGGGGCGGATGGAGAGCAGGTGCTGCATGGCTTTTATCTTCACGCGCCAGAAGAAGTGCAGCGGCCCTTCCCACTCCTTTATTGTGTCGTCGGTGACGGGCAGGGGGCTGACCGGCCCGATGCCGCCGTAATACTGCGGACTGGTGGTCACGACGAAGATGCGGTCGTGCGGTCGCATCTGCCTCATAAACGTGAGGATTGACAGGCGGGCCTGCAGATGGTCCGACAGGCGGTCGCCGAATATCAGGTAAAGAATGTTCATGTGGTTTACTCTATGTGTCTGAAAAGATAGTCAAAGCGCTTGAAGCTGTCGGGAGTCATGTCCTGCCGGGCGTCGTAGGCCCAGCAGAGCGGCGTGTCGCGATACATCGCGGCCACGAGCGAGAAGGTGCTCGGCGGCCCTATTATGGCGTCGCAGAGCGACAGCAGGCACAGGTCTTCGGCGGCGTTGCCGCGGGCGAAGACCACCTTAGCCGCTCCGCACCCGTTGAGATATACGTTGCGATCCAGCTGCGGGTCGTTGCCGCATACGAACACGCAGACGCGCCGACCGCTGCTGATGGCGGCAAATCGGGCGGCCATCGCGGCGTATTCGGCGTCGGAGTAGTAGTATTGTCCGCCGTGCCACGTCTTGTAGTCGCCGCGCCGCACGTGCAGGCCGAGGCGCAGGTCGCAGCCCCGGGCGGCCTCGTCGGCAAAGGCCGACACCTTATTTAATATTTCGGGCCTGAAGGCGAAGAGCCGCATGATGTCCGGCTTGTACTTCAGGAAGAGGTCGTAGAACCTGGCGTACCAGCCTTCCACCACCACGTTGCGCCGCGAGAGCATCAGCCGCTCCTTGGCGGCGGTGTCCTCGCCGGGCGTGTTGAAGCTCACCACGGGCAGCAGCCCCAGCCCGGCGGCCAGCTTGGCCGCCGCGTAGGTGAGGAAGTTGTGGCCCCGCGTGGAGCTTATGGCGAAGTAGGGGTACTTGTAGCAGAAGCGCATCGACACCGTGCGGCGTCCGTGCTCGCGCCCCCAGGCGTAAACGTGGGCATACTGGAGCATGTTGTTGCACATCCTGCCTTTGTCTCTTGCAAAAATCATCGCGCGTCGGGTTGAAATTGGTTTTGCTGCGGCAAAGTTACGAAAAATATGCGAGCGGCGAGGCCTAAACAAGGAAAAAGAGCTGCCGGGCGCCCCGGACCCCCGCCTCCGCGAAGCCTTAAATAATGTAAATTGTGGCACGGTTACGAAAGTTTAGTCTAAATTTGCATCGTAAAATACCTTTTTGCGATGAGCTTAACAAGTATTGTCAGCAAACTATTCGTGCCGAGGCAGCATGAGCTGCGGCGGCACGCCAACGGCGGCGAGGACCTGCAGCGGCGCGCGCTGGCGCAGCTTGTGGGCGCGGCCAGGGACACCGAGTATGGCCGCAACCATCTCTTCGGCGCCACGCGGAGCTATGACGACTTCGTGCGCCACACGCCGCTGAACACCTACGAGGAGCTGAAGGGCGACATCGACCGCATGCGCCACGGCGAGCGCGACATACTGTGGCCCGGCCGCGTGTGCTGGTACGCCAAGTCGTCGGGCACCACCAACGACAAGAGCAAGTTCATACCCGTGAGCGCGCAGGGCCTGCGCGACACCCACTACCGCGGCGGCCAGGACTGCGTGGCCATGTATCTGGCCAACAACCCGCGCAGCCGGATGTTCGACGGCAAGGGGCTGATACTCGGCGGGAGCCACGCGCCCAACTACAACCTGCCGGGCAGCCTGGTGGGCGACCTCAGCGCCATACTGATAGAGAACATAAACCCGCTGGTGAACCTGGTGCGCGTGCCGAAGAAGCAGACTGCGCTGCTGGCCGACTTCGAGGTGAAGCGCGACCGCATAGCCCGCGAGACCATCGGCAAGAACGTGACAAACCTGAGCGGAGTGCCCTCGTGGATGCTCTCGGTGCTCAGCCGCGTTATGGAGCTGTCGGGCAAGCGCCACCTCGAGGAGGTGTGGCCGGGCGTGGAGGTGTTCTTCCACGGCGGGGTGGCCTTCACCCCCTACCGCAGCCAGTATGAGCAGCTCATAACCTCGCCCTACATGCACTACATGGAGACCTACAACGCCAGCGAGGGATTCTTCGGCCTGCAGAACGACCCGCAGGACAAGTCGATGCTGCTGATGCTCGACTACGGCGTGTTCTATGAGTTCATACCGATGGACGAGTTCGGCACCGACAACCCCACGGCGGTGCCGCTGTGGGGCGTGGAGACGGGGCGCAACTATGCCATGGTGATATCGACCTCGTGCGGACTGTGGCGCTACATTTTGGGCGACACGGTGAGCTTCACGTCAGTGAACCCCTACAAATTCATCATAACGGGCCGCACCAAGAGCTTCATCAACGCCTTCGGCGAGGAGCTGATCGTTGACAACGCCGAGCGCGGCCTGGCCATGGCCTGCGCCGAGACGGGCGCCGAGGTGAGCGACTACACGGCCGCCCCCGTCTTCATGGACGGCAGGGCGAAGTGCCGCCACCAGTGGCTCATAGACTTCGCCCGCCCGCCGCGCGACGTGGCGAAGTTCGCCAGTGTGCTCGACAAGCGCCTGCAGGAGCTTAACAGCGACTACGAGGCCAAGCGCTACAAGGACATAACGCTGCAGCACCTCGAGGTGGTGGTGGCCCGGCCGGGCCTCTTCAACGACTGGCTGAAGCTGAAAGGCAAGCTCGGCGGGCAGCACAAGGTGCCGCGGCTGAGCAACAGCCGCGAGACAATGGACCAGCTGCTGCGCATGAACACCGCGCAGGACAAGCCGCAGGAGCTATGACGGAGAACCGCAGCAGGCACCACAAGAGGACACGGCGGGCCGCCGCGCGGCTGGCCGTGTGGGCCGCGGCGCTGGCCGCGGCGGTGTCGTCGTGCGCCAGGATGGGCCAGCCCGACGGCGGATGGTTTGACGAGACGCCGCCGAGAGTCGTCTCGTCGGCGCCCCACGACGGCGCCACGGACGTGTCGTCGGGGAAAATAAGCATACGCTTCGACGAGTATGTGAAGATAGAGGACGCCTCGAACAAGGTGGTGGTGTCGCCCCCGCAGATTGAGGTGCCCGAGATACGCACCGCCGGAAAGGAGATAAGGGTGGAGCTGAAGGACTCGCTGAAGCCCGGAATGACATACACCATCGACTTCTCCGACGCCATATCGGACAACAACGAGGGCAACCCCATGGGCAACTACACCTACAGCTTCTCCACCGGGGGCCACATCGACACGCTCGAAGTGGCGGGCACGGTGGTGGACGCCTCCAACCTTGAGCCGGTGAAAGGCATCCTCGTGGGCCTTTACAGCGACATGGCCGACTCGGCGTTCACCACGAAGCCCATGCTCCGCGTGTCGCGCACGGACAGCCGCGGGCGCTTCATAATACGAGGGGTGGCGCCGGGTGCCTACCGCGCCTACGCCCTGCAGGACGCCGACGGCAACTACCTCTACAGCCAGAAGAGCGAGATGCTGGCCTTCAGCGCCGACTCCATCGTGCCCACCAGCGGCCCCGACATAAGGCAGGACACCATCTGGCGCGACTCGCTGCGCATAGAGTCGATAGTGCGCACGGGCTACACCCACTTCTATCCCGACGACATTGTGCTGCGAGCCTTCACCGCCGAGCAGACCGACCGCTATCTCATCAAGACCGAAAGGAAAGACCCCGACAGGATAGGGGTGTTCTTCAGCTACGGCAGCGACAGCCTGCCCTCCGTGCGCGGGCTTGACTTCGACGCCTCCACGGCGTTCATAACAGAGCCGTCGGAGCGCAACGACACCATAACATACTGGCTCAGAGACACCGCGCTGGTGAACCGCGACACGCTGACTCTCGAGCTGACATACATGATGACCGACACCACGGGGCTGCTCGTGGAGCGCACCGACACCGTGCAGGCCTTGCCGCGCGTGTCTTACGCCACGCGCAAGAAGGAGCAGGACAAGCTGCGCGAGGACTGGCTGAAGGAAGTGGAGAAGGCCCGGAAGAAGGGCGAGCCGCACGACTCGGTGATGCCCGTCGAGCCGCTGGCCGTCAGGATGCGAACCGGCACATCGCTCGACCCCGACAGGAACGTGGTGCTGGAGATGCCCTCGCCGCTGGCCCGCTGCGACACGTCGGCCATTCACCTTTACTCCAAGCGCGACACACTGTGGTACAGGGCGCGCTTTGAGTTCAAGCCCGTGGAGGGCAAGCTGCGCGAATACCGCCTCAGAGCCGAGTGGCGGCCGGGGGTGGAATACAGTCTGGAGATAGACTCTGCGGCCTTTGAGGACATCTACGGCCTCGTGTCGGACAAGTTCAAGTCGGGTCTCAGGGTGCGCTCCATGGACGAGTACAGCTCGCTGACGGTCAGCCTCTCGGGCGTCGTCGACACCGGCGTGGTGGTGCAGCTGCTCAACAGCAGCGACAATGTGGTCAAGCAGACGCGCGCCCCGGGCGGCTCGGCTGAGTTCTTCTACGTGATGCCGGGCACCTACTATCTGCGAGCCTTCGCCGACACCAACGGCAACGGACGCTGGGACACCGGCGACTATGGCGCCGGTCGGCAGCCCGAGCGGGTTACATACTATCCCAAGGCCGTGGAGTGCAAGGCCAAGTGGGACGTGACGGTGAGCTGGAACATGGCCGCCCTGCCCGCCGACAGGCAGAAACCGTCGGCCATAACCAAGCAGAAGCCCGACCAGGAGCGCCGCCGCACCAACCGCAACGCCGAGCGGGCGCGCGGCCTGGGCATACAGTACACCGGCCAAGGACAACCGTAAAAACTGACATATATGAGACTGAGAACATTGCTAGTTGCGCTGCTCGCGGCGCTCTGCGCATCGTCAGCGCAGGCCCAGTGTGGCATAAAGAACACCGCCTTCAAGGGTGGCGAGTTCCTCTACTATGACCTTTACTTCAACTGGAAGTTCATCTGGGTCAAGGTGGGCACGGCATCCATGAGCACGGTCGTGTCGCGCTACGGCGGCAAACCGGCCTACCGCGCCAGCCTGATAACGCGCAGCAACAACAGGCTCGACAAGTTCTTCACGCTGAGAGACACCCTCGTGTCCTACTGCTCCACCGACCTCTCGCCGCTCTACTTCCGCAAGGGGGCGCGTGAGGGCCACCGCTACTACGTCGACGAGATATGGTACTCCTATCCGCGCGGCACGTGCCACCTCAAGCAGCACCGCATCGAGGACGACGGGCGCCACGTGAACAAGGAGTCGGCCTACCGCGACTGCGTCTACGACATGATGAGCATATTCCTCCGGGCGCGCAACTTCGACGTGTCAAAGTATAAGGTGGGCCAGAACATACCCATGCCCGTGAGCGACGCCAAGCGCCTGTCGAACTCGTGGCTCAAGTACCGCGGCAAGGAGACATTCACCATCGACGGCACCAACGAGAAGTACCGCTGCCTCGTCTTCTCGTTCATCGAGCGCGAGGACGGCGAGAACAACGAGCTGCTGCGCTTCTACGTCACCGACGACGCCAATCACATCCCCGTGCGCCTCGACATGTTCCTGAGCTTCGGCTCGGCCAAGGCGTTTCTCCGGGGCTACAAGGGCGTGAGGAATCCGGTCACGTCGCGCATCAAGTAGCGGGGCGCCCGGCGGCAGGGCTTGTGTGTTTGTAGTCGGCCTGTGGAATTAAAATGTTTACCAGAGAAAGCTGTCTATAGGTCAAAATGATTATGACCGTGAATCTGCTGATGTTCTGAAGATTACGTGAGAGACCGAAATCATGTTGAGAAAACCTCTTTAAAAAGATTTAGCGGCGGGCCGCCTTGTGGGCGGCCCCGCCTTTTCCTGTAGCAACGAATGAAAACAAAACATGCTGTCGCGCTGGCCTTTGTGGCCGGGATTGTGTACAGAAACCTGGTCGGACTGCAGGGCGTGGACGCCACCGACATGGGTTTCTGCAACACGTTTTACCAGGTGATATTCTCAGCGCCTGACTCAAACACATTCAACTTCATATACTATCTCACCGGACTTCTGGGCGGACTGTGGGAGCTGGCGTTCGGAGGGCTGGGCCTGCTGGGATTCAGGGCGTTCGAGAGTCTGACGCTCGCCGCCGCGATACTGCTCATGTATCTCGCGTTCCGCGACCGTATGCCCCGCCGCCACTCGGTGTGTGCCGTCGCGCTGAGCTTCCTGTTCCCCACCATTGTGGTGACGTTCCACTACGACACCCTGTCGTATCTGCTCGTGGCGGCGTCAGTTTATTTTTTCCAAAAATCGTTAAGGGGGGGGTACTTGGCATGGTCTTTGGCCGCCGGTGCCATGCTCGGGCTGTCGTTCTTCGCCCGCATTGTCAACCTGAGCCTGCTGGCCCTGCCTGCGGTGGCGCTGCTCTACTGGTGGCGCACTGACTCGCCCGCCGCCGGGCTCAGGCGCGGCGGCGCCCTCTTTGCCGGCGTGCTGCTGGGCTGCGCCGCCGTTGTGGGCGTGATGGCCAGTCTGGGCCACCTGCCTTATTATGCCGAGGCGCTTGCCGAGGGCTTCTCCACGCTGGGGCGTTCTGACGACACCCATTCCGCAGACGGAATGCTGTCGAGCTACTTTAAAAGCTTTGTTAATGTGGCGGCTCAGCTTGCCGCCATAGCCGTCATGTGGGCGCTGTGGCTCCGTGCCGGGCGCATGAGCGGGCGCAGGGCGTGTGTCGCCGTGCGTTGTGCTCTGGCGGTGGCGCTGCTTGTGCTCGTGTTCACCAGCCAGTCGTATCTGTCGCTGCTGTCGGCGTGCACTTTTGTCTGCCTTGTGTGGATGACCCGGCATGACGCGAAGGCTCCCGATTTCGCGCTTCTTGTCTACATTCTCGTGGCGGCATACCTGTTTCCGCTCGGCAGCGACACCGGCATCCAGAGCATTTTCAACTGGTGCGCCGGGCTGATGGTGTTTCCGGCGGCATTCTGCCTGCAGTGTTTCCGCCGCAAAGGCTTCGCGGCCTGTGTGGGCGTGTGTGTCGCTTTGTGCGCCGTTGCCGGCACGTTGACCCCGGCTTATGGTGAGTCTGAGCCGCGGTTGAGGTGCACGGAGGTGCTTCAGCCCGGGCGGCTCAATGCGCTTGTGCCGCGCGGTAAGGCCGATGAATACCGCCGCCTCATAGGCGCGATAAGCCGCCATGCCGGCGAGGGAGGCCTGCTGCTGCTCGGCAACCAGGACGCCGCCCTCTATTATGCCACGCGGACGCGCCCCTATCTGGGCCACGTGCAGACCAAGATATACGCCGGCCGCCGCCTTGAGGAGCGGCTCGACGAGCGCGCCGCCCACTTCGGGCGGCTGCCCGTGGTGGTGCTCTACGCCGGCCGCCACATTGACAACGAGACAGAGAACCATGCCATAATCCGCCGCTGGATGGCCCGCCGGGGCTACCGCCTGGCCTACGACGACGGCTTCGCGCGGCTTTATGTGCCCGGGCGGCGGCAGGGCGGGCCGCGTTGAAACCAAATCGCATTAGGATTTCTCGGTGTTTTTTTAATTTATACACATATGCATCTGTTGCTTTTCGGTAATTTGGCGTCAAATCGTTCGGTAATTTGGCGTCAAATCGTTCGGTAATTTGGCGTTGCTTATACAAAGCCCGGACATATGGCGGCACCTGAGGCCACGTCCGGCCACGGACTTTTTGCAGGGAGACATCGTGCATCGTTTCCCAATCATCCGGACATCGCTTTGCCATTGGCGCGATAGGGGCGGAAGCCCCGCGCATGGAAAGCGATCTGGGTTGAGTCCTGCCGCAGACAAGGCTCCGGGGCTTAAAATAAGTTAACGCCGCGCCGATTGTGCGCCGCTGATTGCCGTTTGTGGATTAAAATGCCTACCTTTGCACCCGCATTTCGGAAAATCCGATGCATTCGACGATGTCTCCGTTGTGATTAAGGCGGCGGGCTTCAGAAGGATGTAATGGCAAAAACTTATTAATCAACAATCAACAATGTATTTGGATCAAGCAAAGAAGAAAGAGATTTTCGAGAAGTATGGCGCGTCAACAACAGACACCGGGTCGGCCGAGAGCCAGATCGCGCTGTTCTCTTACCGCATCGCCCACCTCACCGAGCACCTCAAGCAGAACCACAAGGACTTTGTCACACAGCGTTCGCTGACCAAGCTCGTGGGCAAGCGCCGCGCCCTTCTGAACTATCTCTACAAGATTGACGTGAACCGTTATCGTGCCATCATCAAGGCTCTCGGTCTGCGCAAATAAGGAAAACTGTTACAGACGAACTGTTGAAACTGGGGCGGGAAGAATGCCGGAAGGCGTTCTTCCCGCCCTTTTTTCTTTATGAATACGCGCAATTTGCCAAATGGTGCCCTCCATAAGGGCGTGTCTTTTGCCGTCGGCTGTGCGTGGCGGCCGGGGGCGCCCCGCCCCGCTGTCAGCCTCTCAGTCTGCCGATGGCGCGTCGTACCGGTTTGTTGAACAGGTCAACCACATACGACGAGGCGAGCGTGGCCGCCACAACGGCGGCAAAAATGAGCACAGAGTAGCGCAGGGCGTAGGCTGTTCCGCTGAAAATGTAGTGTATGAAAAAGAAATGCGTAAGCCACATGTTGGTGTTGTGCCTGCCGAAGAAGGCGAAGAAGCCTCTGACGCGCGGCCCCCTTGCGGCCATTGCGTAGCACGGAACCAGCACGAACACAAACCAGGGGTTGATGAGGCTTGTGGCCCCGATGCACATTTTTATGATTATCAATGCCGCTGCCGTGAGCGCGAGGATGGTGTCCGGGCGTCTTCGCTTGCGCAGCGTTCCATATATTTTGTCGGCCCATCCGTGTTTGGCAAACGATATTCCGGCCATGAACATAAATGCAATCAGGCCCACGCGGGCAACATTCTCGTAGAGCAGCTGCACCAGACGGATGTCAGAGACGGTGGTCTTCTCGCCCACATAGGCCAGGACGTTCAGGGCGAAGGCGGCCGCGAGCGCGGCGGCCTCCTTTCCCGGCGCCAGCCCGTACATCCACTTTGTTATGTAGCCCGACAGGAGCGTCAGCACGGCATAGGGCAGCAGAAACCACCAGGCACCGTTCATCGTTACGCTGAGCGCGAGGAAGTTGCACACAATCTCCTGGGCCGGCGCGAGGAACACGTCGGGGTTGAGCGCCGCCCCCAGCGGAAAGAACAGCACGAACACAATCCAGAAGTTGGCGTAGAGCGTCAGCGCGCGTATGGCGTTCAGCCTTTTGTGCCTGCCGCCGGAGAGGTGCGGCAGGTTGGTCTTGGCCAGGCCGTAGCCGCCGATGAAGGCGTATATGGGCACGCACATGGAGCATACCTTGCGCAGGACATACGGCAGCGGGTCGCCGTTCCAGAAATAAAGCAGCGGGGTGTATTGCTGAATCACGGCCTCCGAGCTGAACAGGTGGAGCCATATCATTAGGAGTATGGCCGCGCCTTTAAGCTCGCGGCTGGTGTCTTTGGTCATTATTGTGTCTGCCATGCTGTTTCGGGTTGTTTGCAAGAGCCGGGCACCGTGCCTGGCGGCATTGCCGCCGCCGGGTAGGCGTTCCCGTTGCTTGCCGCCTGCAAAGATACGGAATATTGCCGGAACAGACGTGCGGAATACTTGAAAATATGCAACTAAAAAGCGCCGCCGGGCGCGCTGTTTTAACACACGTGCCGTGCCGCGTTCTGATATAGGCCGTTTCGCAGTCCGAAACGGCCCATATCGCACGCCAAAACGGCCTATATTGCAATGCAAAACGACCCATGTCGCAACGCGCTGACAGTCAGAGTGTTGCGCGGGGAGAACCGAATGGCGGCTTTTAACTTAAAAATGTTAACCGGGAAATGCGCGCCCGGCGCAGGCCTGCTGCCGCCTTGCGCCATCTCCGCCGGCTGCCGCCGCGCTTCCGCAATCGCTCTGTGTTAATGACTTTTAACGGCTTGTCTGCGGGCGTTCGGCACGGAATGCCTATCTTTGCAAGACTAAAAACAATGTAAATGAGACACTTATTATCAACAGCTTTGATTTCGCTTGCGGCCTGCGCAGGGGCGTTTGCCGCCGAGCATGAGGTGAAGTCGCCCGACGGGCGGCTCGTGGTGACAGTGGGAGACGATGGCGGCCGCGCCTGGTACTCCGTGGCGTATGACGGCAGGCCGATGCTGGGCCGCTCGGCGCTGGGCCTGAGGGCCAACGTGGGCGACTTCGCGCAGGGCCTGAAGGAGGCGTCGGCCACCACCGGAAAAGAGAGCAAGACCTACACCATGCGCAACGCCAAGGCCGGCAAGATAAGCTACGAGGCCAACCGGCTGGACGTGACCTACGAGAACGCCGGCAAGAGGCGGATGACCGTGACGTTCTGCGTGAGCGACAACGACGTGGCCTTCCGCTACACGTTCCCCCAGACCGACGAGACGGCCTGCATGGTGGTGGAGGGCGAGGCCACCTCGTTCAGCCTGCCCGCAGGCTCGACGGCGTTCATCAGCCCGCAGTCTGACCCGATGATAGGCTGGAAGCGCACCAAGCCGAGCTACGAGGAGGTCTACTCCGCCGACGCCCCGCTGACGGCCAAGTCGCAGTACGGGCGCGGCTACGTCTTCCCCGCGCTCTTCCGCGTGGGCCAGGACGGCTGGGTGTTGCTCAGCGAGACCGGCACCGACGGCGGCTATCCCGGCTGCCACCTCACCGACTACGACCCGCAGACGGGCTACTCGATAGCCTTCCCCATGCCCGAGGAGGCCAACGGCTTCGGCTCCGCCACGGCCTCGATGGCACTGCCCGGCAGCACGCCCTGGCGCACCATCACCGTAGGCGCCACGCTCGAGCCGATAGTCGAGACCACCGTGCAGTTTGACGTGGTTGAGCCGAAATACGACGTTTCGCCCGACTGCAAGCCCGGACGCTACACCTGGAGCTGGCTCATCTGGCAGGACCGCGCCACCGTTTACGACGACCAGGTGAAGTTCATCGACCTTGCCGCCGAGATGGGCTACGAGTACACGCTCGTCGACGGCCTCTGGGACAAGCAGATAGGCCGCGAGAAGATAGAGCAGCTCAGCCGTTACGCCCAGTCCAAGGGCGTGAGCCTGCTGCTGTGGTACAACAGCAACGGCAACGCCAACGACGCCCCCCAGGGCCCCAAGAACCGCATGAACACGGCCATAGCCCGCAAGAAGGAGATGGCCTGGATGAAGAAAATCGGCGTGAAGGGCATCAAGGTCGACTTCTTCGGCGGCGACAAGCAGCACACCATGCAGCTCTACGAGGACATACTCAGCGACGCCAACGACTACGGCCTGCAGGTGATCTTCCACGGATGCACCCTGCCCCGGGGCTGGGAGCGCATGTATCCCAACTTCGTGTCGGCTGAGGCCGTGCTCGCATCAGAGAATGTCTACTTCAACGAAACCCAGGCCAAGCGCGAGCCCTTCGACCTTACGCTCCACCCCTTCTGCCGCAACGCCGTGGCAGCCATGGACTGGGGCGGCACCATTATGAACCGCCGTATGTCGCGCGACAACAAGCGCCGCCACCCGCGCTACACGTCAGACGTGTTCGAGATGGCCGCAGCCATTGTCAACCAGGCCTCCGTTCAGTGCATAGCCCTGCAGCCCAACAACCTCACGGAGCTGCCGCAGATGGAGCTCGACTGGCTGCGCGGCGTGCCCACCACATGGGACGAGACGCAGTTCATCGACGGCTATCCCGGCCGCTACGTCGTGCTGGCCCGCCGCAGCGGCGACCGCTGGTATGTGGCCGGGCTGAGTGCCGAGTCAGAGCCGCTCACCCTCAAGCTCCAACTGCCCATGTTCGCGGGCAAGGAGGTGGCCGTCTACAGCGACAAGAAGGCCAAGGACGGCCAGCTGCCCGACGCGCGGCTCAAGCGGGTGAAGGCCTCGAAGGACGGCACGCTGAAGGTGACCATACAGCCTTCGGGCGGACTCATCGTAATGTGACGGCGCTATGCTGAAGGCGTTGTTTGCCGCATTGGTTGCCTGTGCCGTCTCTGTGGCGGCACAGGCGCAGCCGCCCGCGCATGAGTGGGGGCGGTGGGAGCGGTGGGGCGAGCAGCCCGGCGGCACATACCTCAACCCGGTTATCCCGGCCGATTTCAGCGACATCGACTGCATCCGCGTGGGCGGCGCTTACTATGCCATATCGTCCACCATGCAGTTCTCGCCCGGAATGACGCTTCTCCGCTCAACCGACCTTGTCAACTGGGAGCTGGTGTGCAATATCGTTGACGACCTGACGCAGATCGGCCCGGAGCTTGGCTGGAGCCGCATGAACCGCTACGGGCGCGGCGTGTGGGCCGGGTCGCTGCGCCATCACGGCGGCCGCTTCTACCTGTTCTTCGGCACTCCCGACGAGGGCTACTTCATGACGTCGGCCGGCAGGCCCGAGGGACCGTGGTCGCCGCTGGTGTGTCTGCTGCCGGAGGCGGGCTGGGACGACTGCTGCGCGCTCTGGGACGGCGACAAGGCCTACTTCGTGGGCACGCACTTTGCCGACGGCTACAAGACGTATGTCTTCGACATGGCGCCCGACGGCAGCCGCATTTACCGCGAGACGGCGCGTCTGGTCAATGAGGGCGACGGGCGCGAGGCCAGCAAACTGATAACGCACGGCGGCTACTGCTACCTTGTATTCAGCCGGAAGTCGGGCCGGGGCCGCTATGTTCTGGCCAAGAGGTCGCGCTCGGCGGCAGGGCCTTACTCGGCGGAGCGGCTTGTGGGGCTGCCCGACCGCGCTTCTTACGAGCCCAATCAGGGCGGCATCGTGGAGGGACCCGACGGTCGCTGGTACTTCCTGACGCACCACGGGCGCGGCTGCTGGGGCGGTCGGCTTGTCAGCCTGCTGCCCGTCACGTGGACAGACGGGTGGCCGGTGATTGGCGCTCCGCAGCCCGGCGGTGGCGGTGTCATGGTGTGGGGCGGGCCGATGCCCGCCTCTGGCGGTGGCGGCAGCTACATACGCCGCAGCGACGACTTCGACTCGGCCTGCCTGCCCCCGCAGTGGCAGTGGAACCACCAGCCCCGCCGCGAGATGTACTCGCTCGCGGAGCGGCCCGGATGGCTGCGCCTCAAGGCTTTCAGACCGCTTGAGCCTAACACCCTGCGCAAGGCCGGCAACACCCTGGCCCAGCGCAGCTTTATGACCGAGGGCAATGTCGTGACGCTCAGGATGGATGTCGGAGCCATGGCCGACGGGCAGCGTGCCGGGCTGTGCCACTTCTCGGCGCAGAGCGGCGCGCTGGGCGTGGTGAGGCAGAACGGGCAGACACGCATTGAATACCGGCGGAACGACAGCACGGCGGCTGGCCCGGCGGTGGATGGCGGCTGTGTCTGGCTGCGCTCGGAGTGGGGGCTTGACGGCCTGTCGCACTTCTCTTACAGTCTCGACGGCGACCGCTTTGTGGCCTTCGGAAGCCCTTACCCCATGGTCTGGGGCAATTACCGGGGCGACCGTGTGGGCATTTACTGCTTCAACGACAGTGCCGACGCCGGCCATGTTGACATCGATTATTTCCATTATGAGTGGCGCGGAACGGGCAGATAGCGCCTGCCGCAACCACGCTCTTACGGCCTCGCTGACTTGCAGCGGGGCCGTTCTTCTTTCCCGGCGGCAGCCTTTTCCGGTTCATTTTGATTCAAATACACGTTTAAACAAATTTTAACGGGGGGGGGTAAACACTGTTATAATTATTTATAGTAACTTTGCCGCCAACTAAAACACAGCCCGGCGGTCTCGGGAAAAGGCCGCCGGCGGTGCCGGAGCGGTCCGGCGTGACGACAGAAAACGATGAATAACAATACGGAAAGAGACTTTCACATAGGCGGAAGAATACGCGAAGTGCTTGCGGAGCGCGGCCTGACAGTTGACTGGCTGGCCTGCCGCATACCTTGCGAGCGGTCTAACGTTTACAACATCTTCCGCCGCGAGACCATCGACGCGGGCCTGCTGTTCTGCATCTCGCAGGCTCTCGGCCACGACTTCTTTGCCGAGCTGTCTGTCATGCTGGCCCGGTCGGGCGGCCATTGACAAAAAACAGACAAGACTTGACAGCCTATGAGGCATATCGGCAAACACATCATGGAGGTGCTCGAGGCGCAGGGGCACAGCGCCCGGTGGCTCGGCGAGCAGCTGCCCTGCGAGCGTTCCAATGTCTACAACATATTCAAGCGGAGCAGCATCGGCACCGACCTGCTCTTCCGACTGAGCGAGGTTCTCGGCCACGACTTCTTCAAAGACCTGTCGGAAGAGCTTGACCTCGACGGACGCGGCGGCCAGCCGGAGGCGCGGCCCGAGGAGTGAGACGGCGCGTCGCGCCGTGCCGCGGCGGCGCTGTGGGCAATAAATCAGGCAACCGGCGCCGTCCGGCGACAGTTGCCTTTAGTGGTTTTGCGCTTTAACCCGAATCAGTCGTTAGACCGCATTGTTCTGTTTTTACGGTCGTTTGTCATGCTCTCTTTCCTCTTTTGCATTCCTGCCGCCATTCTGTCTCCCGCCTTGCCCCCTCGTGGCGCGCCACGCCTGCGACAAGACGTGAACCAGCCTGGCCGGCATGAACGCAAAATAAGAAAAAGTCTGACAACCGATTCGGGTTGAAATCAAACGTTTCCGTCATCCACTCTGTTACAGATTTTCAGCTGAGATTCCAAAGATTGTTACATAAAAAGATACAAATGAGGTCTGAAAAAGTTTGTATTTGGTCTGGCATTGTTTGCTTCGTCAGTTTCCTTTGCCTCTGTGCCGGCTCAGGGCTTGCCCCCGCTGAGCCCGCCGCCGCTGGCGGCCGTGGCGCAAGGGGCTGCTATCTTGATGTTCTTGTGTTGGTCGCTTCGGTTGTTTACAGTGCAAAATTACACATTTATTTCTTACAAACCACTACCAGAATCAACTTTTAACTTACCAATTTTACAGAACCGTCAGTGTTCCGATGAGGTTTTGTGAGCGTCGGACAGGCGGCAGACGCTCTTGCAGGCAACAGCCCGCTAACGAAAAAGCCGGGCTTGAAAGCCCGGCCTTCTGTTGTCCAAGGCGGATTCGAACCACCACAAACAGAACCAAAACCTGTTGTGCTACCATTACACCATTGGACAATAGCGGATGCAAAGATAGTGCTTTTCGCCGTCACCACCAAATTTTCGGCCTCTTTTTTGGCTCTTTCCGAAGGCCGGCCGGGCCTGCGTGCCGGCTTGTGGGTCGGCGTCAGAGCTTGCGGATGAGCGTCAGGCCGTCGCGCGTGGGCAGCAGCACCCGCTCCACGCGGGGGTCGGCGGCCACGCGGTCGTTGAACGCCTCGATGCCGCGCGTCTGCCTGTCGCGGTCGTAGGCGCGGTCGGTCACGTGGCCGTCCCACAGCGTGTTGTCGGCCAGGATGAAGCCGCCCGGGCGCAGTATGCCCATGGTCATCTCGTAGGCGTCGGTGTATGTGCGCTTGTCGCCGTCGATGAAGGCCATGTCGAAGGTCACGCCGAGCCTCGGAGCCTCCTTGATGGCGTCGCCGATGATGAACTCAATCTTGTCGGCCACGGCCGAGCCTTCTATCCACGGGCGGGTGAAGTCCTCCATCTCGTCGTTTATCTCGAAGGTGTATAGCCTGGCGCCGTCGTCCAGTCCCTCGGCGATGCAGATGGCGCTGTAGCCGCTGAACGTGCCGATCTCGAGCACGCGGCGTGGCCTGGCCATCCTCACTATCATCCTGAGCAGCCGCCCCTGCAGGTGGCCGCTGGCCATCCGGCCGTGGAGCGTGTGCAGGTTGGTGGCGCGCCAGAGGCGGTGGAGATAGTCGCCCTCGGGGTCGGAGTGTGCCAGGACGTATTGTTCCAGTTCGTCGGTCATAGCTTTGCAGGGCATACAGGGCTTATAGGAGCCGTAGGAGCCACAGGAATCATAGGGCCGTAGGCGGGCATAGGAATCCTGAGAACCTGGCCTGCCATCCCGCCTACGGGCGGCGCGGCCCTTTTTTACCCTTTTACTTTTTTATCTTTTTACCCTTTGTTTACGAGGTGCTCCACGGCCAGGCGGTAGGAGTCAAGCCCGAAGCCGCATATCACCCCCTCGCACACGCAAGAGATAAACGAGTGGTGGCGGAACTCCTCGCGCTTGTGCACGTTGGAGATGTGGACCTCTATCACCGGGCAGCGCAGCGAGCGGATGCAGTCCTGCAGGGCTATGCTGGTGTGGGTGTAGGCTCCGGCGTTGAGCACAATGCCGTCGCACGAGAAGCCCGTCTGCTGCATCTTGTCTATCAGCTCGCCCTCGATGTTGCTCTGGTAGTAGCCGATCTCCACGCCGGGATACATGGCCCTGAGCTTGGGCAGGTAGCTCTCGAAGGAGCTGTCGCCGTAGATGCCCGGCTCGCGCACGCCGAGCAGGTTGAGGTTGGGGCCGTTGATGATTTGTATTTTCATTTGCGGAAATAATTTGTTACCTTTGCAGCGGCGGGCGCCGGTGGTGGCCTCCGTTGCCGTTTGCGCCGCAAAGATAAGCAAAATATCCGACAACTGCCGCCGCGGCGCGGCTATAAGTGACACAGAAACGCAACAAAATGGAAAAAGGAACAAACGGAAACGCCGACATCATGCGCGGCTATATGCGCTACATGAAGCTGGAGCGCAACTACTCGCCCAACACCATCGAGGCCTATGGGCGCGACCTCGCCAAGCTGACAGACTGGCTTGACAGGCAGCAGCTGAGCCTGGCCGACGTTGACGAGGCCCGGCTGCACGCCTTTGCCGCCGCGCTGCACGACATGGGCGTGGGCGCGGTGACGCAGTGCCGCGTGCTCTGCAGCATGAGGTCGCTCTTCCGCTATCTTGTGGCCGACGGCTACCGCCCCGACGACCCCATGGAGCACATTCCCGCGCCGCGCACCGGCGAGCATCTGCCCGAGGTGCTGACCACGGCCGAGGTGGACGCCATGGAGGATGCGCTGGACATTATGAGGCCCGGGGGGCAGCGCGACCGCGCCATAATCGAGGTGCTCTTCTCCTGCGGCCTGCGCGTCAGCGAGCTGGTGGCGCTGCGCCTGTCGGACCTGTTCCTGCAGGAGCGCTATGTCCGCGTGGCCGGAAAGGGCGGCAAGGAGCGCCTCGTGCCCATATCGGACCGCGCCGTGGACGAGCTGGAGGCCTGGTTCGAGTGGCGCGCCCGCATCAACATCATGCCCGGCGAGGAGGACTACGTGTTCGTGAGCAAGCTGGGGCGCCACCTCTCCCGGGTAATGGTGCTGAAGATGATCAAGCGCCAGGCGCTGGCCGCCGGCATCAACAAGACCATCAGCCCGCACACGCTGCGCCACTCCTTTGCCACCGCGCTGCTCTGCGGCGGAGCCGACCTGCGCATAATACAGACCCTGCTGGGTCACGAGCGCATTGCCACCACCGAGATTTACACCCACATCGACAGCACCGCCCTGCGCCGCGAGATACTTGAGCACCACCCCCGCAACATCGGCAGAGGCGACAGCTGACAGTCCCCGGCGGGCTCCGGGCGCGACAAAAAGCGCGCCCGGGTCGTTGCGGTTAGCCGATAATTTCGTATCTTTGCATTGGCCGGAGACGCCGCGTCAGGGCGGACGGCTCGGCAACGCGACCCGAAACATAAAACAAAGGAAATGATTATGACAGCACAAAGACTACTGGCCGCAGTCCTGATAGCAACCGCCGCCGCGGCCGCGACGGCCCAGGACACGGCCTACAGCGTGAAAGGCATCGCCCCGGCGGGCGTCAGGATGATGTATCTCTTCGCCGACGGCGACACCAAGGCCGACAGCGCCGAGGTGAGCGGCGGCACGTTCGCCTTCAGCGGCACGCGCCCCGCCAACGCCCTGCTGGCCCTGACCGACAAGCGGCGGGGCTGGCATTTGTTCAACGACGGCACCCCGGTGGACATCGACCTCAACCGCATGACCATCAAGGCATCGCCGCTCAACGAGAAGCTCTTTGCCGTGGGGCGCACGATGGACAGCATCGACGCCCGTGGCATGGCCCTTTACGCCGAGTTCGAGCAGGCGCAGACAGACCGCAGCGAGACCGGGCGCAGGCGGCAGGCCGAGCTGTCGCGCAGCATGGCGGCGCTCAGCGACACCATGTCGCAGGTGGCCCTGCGGCTCATCCGCGCCAACAGGGACAACCTCATACCTGTGTCGCTGATAAGCACCATGGCCCGCCAGCTCGGCCTGCCGACGCTGCGCTCCGTGCTCGATCCTGCCGCGCCTTATTACAGCCACCCCGCGCTTGACTGGGCGAAGCGGCTGGCCGACAACGCCGAGCGGGCGCTGGGCAACCGCCGGCCGGGCCTGCAGTTCTCCGACATCAGTCTGCCCGACACCACCGGCACCGTACGCCGGCTCAGCGAGTGGTGCGGGCGCGGCGGCTACGTGCTCATAGACTTCTGGGCCAGCTGGTGCGGCCCGTGCCGCATGGAGATGCCCAACGTGGTGGCCAACTACAGTAAATACCGCAGCAAGGGCTTCAGTGTGGTGGGCATATCGCTCGACAGCAACGCCGAGGCATGGAAGAAATCAATCGCCGCCATGCAGATGGAGTGGCCGCAGCTGAGCGACCTCAAGGGCTGGAACTCGGACGCCGCCGCCCTCTACAGCGTAAGGTCGATACCGGCCAGCATCCTTGTCGACGGCTCGGGCAAGATCGTCGCCGCCGACCTGCGCGGCTCGCGGCTCGGCGACAAGCTCAAGGAAATCTATGGCTTCTGACCCGCCGGCGGAACAATACAAACAGAACAATACAAGACCTATTATGCAGACAACCAATGTACACGTGGTGTTCTTCAGCGCCACGTTCACCACACGCAGCATAGCCCGGCGCATAGCGTCCGCGATGGGCGCCCGCGCCGTGGAGCACGACATCACCGCCGGATGGGGCGCGGAGCCTGTTCCGGCCTTTGGCCGCGGCGACGTGCTGCTGGCCGCCGTGCCTGTCTATGCCGGGCGCGTGCCTGCTCCGGCCGCCGCCGCGCTCCGGCGGCTGCGCTCCGGGGGCGCTCCGGCCGTGGCGGTGTGCGTCTACGGCAACCGCGACTACGACGACGCGCTGCTTGAGCTTTGCGACCTGCTCGCCGACGGCGGCTTCAGCGTGGTGGGCGCGGGAGCCTTTGTGGCCCGCCACTCCATCTTCCCGATGGTGGCGGCAGGGCGGCCCGACGCTGCCGACATGGCCCGTGCCGACGCCTTCGGCGCCGAGTGCGCCAGCCTCATGGCCTCTCTCGCCCCCGGCGACAGGCTCAGCCCGCCCCGCGTCAAGGGCAACAGGCCCTACAGGCAGCCCGGCTCGCTGCATCTGCACCCCACCACCGCCACCGCCGGATGCACCCTCTGCGGGCTGTGCGCGGCCCAGTGCCCCTTCGGCGCCATTCCCGCCGCCTCTCCGGCCAGCACCGACGCGGCCCTCTGCATGGCCTGCGGGCGCTGCATAGCCGTCTGTCCGCAGCACGTGCGCGGATATTATAATAATGTGTATGAGGCCACGGCCGACAAGTTCGGCAAGGCTTTCGCCGTGCGCCGCGAGCCTGAATGGGTCATGGCCGCGAGGCAGGCTGACAATGAGGCGGAAAACATCGGCTGAGGCGGAAAACAGTCCGAAACAGCCGCAAAAACTTGCACAAACCATATATGAGTGTGCAAAAAACAACGCTTTTTGCCGAAATAATTTGGCTAAGTGAAAGAAAATTAGTTACTTTGCAGCCGAATTTTTGAGAATAGAAATCAATATTAACATTTTAAAAGTTTAAAATCATGTCAGAAATTGAAGCTAAAGTAAAGGCAATCATCGTAGACAAACTGGGTGTTGACGAAGCAGAAGTTAAGTCGGAGGCAAGTTTCACAAACGACCTCGGCGCAGACTCTCTGGACACCGTTGAGCTGATCATGGAGTTTGAGAAGGAGTTCGGCATCTCAATTCCCGATGACAAGGCTGAGAAGATTGCCACCGTTGGTGACGCTGTTGCCTACATCGAGGAGAACGCAAAATAAATTTCTTACACCAACCCGGGGAATTGGGCAATGGGCAATCGCTTGCCGCAGGTTGTGTTTGCAACCGCGTGTGAACGGATTCCCATTTCCGAATTCTCCTTTTTCGATTTTAACGCATGGAACTAAAAAGAGTAGTTGTAACGGGACTCGGGGCTGTCACCCCGGTCGGCAACACTCCCGAAGAGACCTGGAACAACCTTGTCAACGGAGTGAGCGGCGCCGCCCCCATTACATTATTTGACGCTTCCAAGTTCAAGACGCACTTCGCCTGCGAGGTGAAGGGCCTCAACTTCAACGAATACATCGACCGCAAGGAGGCACGCAAGATGGACCGCTACACCCAGCTGGCCTTTGTCTCGGCCATACAGGCGGTCAAGGACAGCGGCATGGACCTGGAGAGCATTGACAAGAACCGCGTCGGAGTGATTTACGGCGTGGGCATCGGAGGTATAAAGACCTTCGAGGACGAGGTTGGATACTACGGCGCCCACAAGGAGGACGGCCCCAAGTTCAACCCCTTCTTCATCCCCAAGATGATAGCCGACATCGCTGCCGGACAGATTTCGATCCACTTCGGGTTCCACGGGCCCAACTATGCCACAACATCGGCCTGCGCGTCGTCAACCAACGCGCTGGCAGACGCCTTCAACCAGCTGCGCCTGGGCAAGGCCGACGTCATCGTGGCCGGCGGCGCCGAGGCTGCCATCTGCGCCTGCGGTGTGGGCGGATTCAACGCCATGCACGCCCTCTCCACGCGCAATGATGACCCGGAGCACGCCTCGCGCCCGTTCAGCGCCAGCCGCGACGGATTCATCATGGGCGAGGGAGCCGGCTGCCTCATCCTCGAGGAGCTGGAGCACGCCAAGGCGCGCGGGGCCAAGATCTACGCCGAGATGGTGGGCGAGGGCGAAAGCGCCGACGCATACCACATCACGGCGTCGCACCCCGAGGGGCTCGGAGCCAAGCTTGTCATGGAGCGCGCCCTTGAGGACGCCGGACTGAAACCGGAGGACATCGACTACATCAACGTGCACGGCACATCGACACCCGTGGGCGACATATCTGAGGCCAAGGCCATCAAGCAGGTCTTCGGCGACGCCGCCTACAAGCTGAACATCAGCTCCACCAAGTCGATGACGGGCCACCTGCTCGGCGCCGCAGGCGCCGTGGAGGCCATGGCCAGCGTGCTCGCCGTCAAGAACGACATCATACCGCCCACCATCAACCACGAGGAAGGCGACAACGACCCCGAAATCGACTACAACCTGAACTTCACGTTCAACAAGGCTCAGAAGCGCACCGTGCGCGCCGCCATGAGCAACACGTTCGGCTTCGGCGGACACAACGCCTGCGTGATATTCAAGAAGTATGATGCCGGGCTGTAACCTGATTGACAGACTGAAGCTCCCTTTCCGCAAGGAGAAGGAGCTTTTTTCTTCGCTCTACGCCATCATGGGCTTCTATCCGCGCCACATCGAGTACTACAAGCTGGCGCTTATGCACAAGAGCGTGGCCCGGCGCAACGCCAAGGGCAAGCCGCTGAACAACGAGCGGCTTGAGTTTCTGGGCGACGCCATCCTCGACGCCGTGGTGGGCGACATCGTCTACCGCCACTTCGAGGGCAAGCGCGAGGGCTTCCTCACCAACACCAGGAGCAAGCTCGTGCAGCGCGACACGCTCAACCGCCTGGCCCAGGAGATGGGCATCGACCGGCTCGTGCTCACATCGACCCGCTCCTGCTCGCACAACAGCTACATGGGCGGCAACGCCTTCGAGGCCCTTGTGGGCGCGATATACCTCGACCGCGGCTACGACTCGTGCATGAGGTTCATGCAGAAGCGCATACTCTCGCAGCTCATCAACATCGACAAGGTGGCCTACAAGGAGGTGAACTTCAAGAGCAAGCTCATAGAGTGGAGCCAGAAGAACCGCGTGCGCCTCGAGTTCGCCCTGCAGAGCCAGGGCAAGGAGGAGAAGGGCAGCCCCGTGTTCGTCTACAAGGCCGTGCTCGAGGGCATCGAGGCCGGCACGGGCAAGGGCTACTCCAAGAAGGAGAGCCAGCAGCTGGCGTCGAAGGAGGCGCTGCAGAAGCTCAGGCGCGAGCCGCAGTTCATCGACGCCGTGTTCGCCGCCAAGGCCGGGCGCACCAAGATGGAGGAGGAGCCTGTGGCCAACGTGCCCGACACCGAGGCACAGCCTGACTTCATCATCAGCCCCGCGGGCGCGGCAGCGGCGGCAGCCAAGCCCCGCGCCCGCCGTGAGCAGCCCGCCGCCCGGCCCGCCGCGCCGAAGCCTGCGGCAAAGGCGAAGGAGGAGGTTGACGAGTTCGACCTGTCGGACATAACCGCCACGCCCAAGGAACCCACCCGCGAGGAGATAATAGCCATGGCCGAGGCCGCCGCGTTTGCCGGAGCCGAGGAGCGGCCGGCGGCCGGTCTGTAGTGTCGGCCGCGCCTCGCGCCCGCCGCATGGGGCGCCGCGTGGCAGAGGAAAATGATATCAGCGGCGTCGGAGTTTTTAACACTTCAGATACCGGCGAAATAGAAAAAATCCGGCGGTTTTTGCCCCGCCGTAATGCCGTGAAAGGCATCCGGTTTTGCGAAACGGCCCATATCGCACCGCGATATGGGCCGTTTCGCATCGTGATATAGGCCATATTGCAAGCCGAAAAGCCCCTTCTTGCAGGGCGAAAACAGCCGTTTCGGGGCTGAAAAAAGGCCGTTTCAGCGGCTGAAAAAGTTGCACAACCGGGCCAATTGGTCCAATAAGTCTAATTAGTCCAATTAGTTACAGTTGCACACTCATGCCGCGCTTATTTGCGGCCAAAGGATTTTTATTTTCAAATTCGCGGAATTTCAGAGGCTTGTTTCCTTAAAATTTAACAGTCTAAAGGTTTGTTTACTTTTGGTGCTGTTGCACATTCTTCGGCATGAAAAGGCGGTTTGTTCCGGCAATTTAGTATCTTTGCATATCCATGTACGGCAGGCACCGGCGGGCGGACGTGCTTGTGCGCTTGTAACGTGTGGACTTTTAATCAAAGGGGTATGCTGAATCAACAGATGTTCGACGATAAGAAAGACGCGGAGATAGCGCGTCTCAAGATGGCGATAGAGAAGTTCAAGGCCTACGATGAGGAGCGCAAGCGGTATTATGCCGAGAGTATGCAGCGGCTTGGCGCTCTTGAGGAGTTTGTGCGCGAAGTGACGGAAAGCAGGGCCGGGCGTGGCGATCTGGAGTCCACGGTCATAAGGCTGAAGAAGCAGCTGGCCGACGCGAACAGGGTGATTCTGGCGCGCGGCATAGAGGAGAGGCGGACTCCCGAGGAGATAAAGGAGGTGATAGACACCGACACAATAAAAAAGCGCAACAAAGACCTGAAGCGCACGAACAAGATGCTGCTCAAAGCCCGCGACGAGCTGTTCCTGAAGGTGCTGCGGCTGGAGAAAGAGGTGGCGGCGCTGAGGCTCCGTCTGGCCGAGGCCGTCATCGGCGGCAGGGGCGAAGAGCCGGCGCCCGGCGCCCGGTGACGCCGCCCGCCGTTGCCCCCGCGGGCGGCCCGCCAGCCGCGGCTTGCCCCGGGGCACGTGGCGTGAAAGCAAGTCCGGCTGGCTGCGGAGTGCTGACGGCTAAGGTAAAGAATTTGTTTTCTGGAAGAATTCGTTACTTTTTTGTCTTAAAAGCGGCTATTATGAAAAATAAATCCGTATATTTGCAATTGAAACTTTCATATTATGAGACTCAAAATCATTTTTGTGTCGATGCTGGCTCTTATCCCTGTCATGTCATGCACAGACTCTGCGGAAGAGTCCGCGAAAGACACAGTTGAAGGATTAACGCCAATGAACTTCCCTGTGATGGACGGCTCCGACTCGACAACGCCGCTGAGAACGATATTGATGTGCAGACTGCTGGGATTTGATTACGACTGGGTCGGCTCGTTTTTTCTTCAGAATCCTGACGGCTTCAAATGGGTGGTCTACAATCCCAATTGTTCTGACGAGGAAAGCAAGCGCATTGCAGACTGCATGCAGGAAAACAATACTCACCAGTCTTTCATCAACCTGATTGACGGCAATGTGGAACTCATTATTGCGGCGCGCGGCCTCTCGCGCGACGAGACCGAGTACGCCAATAACGCCGGGGTCTCGCTGATGGAAAAGCCGATAGCGAAGGACGCGCTGACCTTTATGGTGAACCCTGAGAATCCTATAAGCGGACTGACAACGGAACAGATACAGAAGATTTACACCGGGGAAATAAAAAGCTGGAAGGATGTGGGCGGAATTGACACTGTAATGACCCCTTTCATCCGCAACAGGAACTCCGGCAGCCAGGAGAAGTTTGAGACCATGGTTATGGGCGGCCTGGAGATTGATGATTTTCCCGAGTGGCAAATCGGCGAGACAATGGTCACTCCATACTATCAGATTGAGGAGACAACGACAGGCATTGCATACACACCTTATTATTATTTCAGCGTTATAGCGGAGGCGCACACGGCCAAGGAGCTGGCCGTTGACGGCGTGTCAATGACCAAGGAGAACATAGCCAACGGCACATACCCCTACATCACTGACGTGGTGGCGGCGGTGAGGGCCGACGCCGACCGCTCGTCGATGGCCTACAAGCTGTTTGAGTTCCTCACCACTCCGGGCGGGCAGCGCATAGTGGAGGAGAGCGGCTACGTGCCGTTGGCAGGCAGCCAGGCCGGCGTGGGTGACGCCGAGGCCGGGAGCGGGGCCGTAACGTTCAGTGACGGCTGGCTGAGGGTCGAGACTGCTGTCGCGCCGCAGAGCGTGATTGTGGCCGACATGGAGGGGCGCACGGTTTTCAGCTCCGTCATGACCTCAGGCTCAATCCGCTTGCCGCAGCTGGAGGCCGGCGTCTACGAAGTGTGGGTAATGCTGTCTGCCGGTGGCGTGCTGACGGCTAAGATAACGGTAGAGTGAGCGGCTGAGCACTCTCGGCGGAGGCAATGGCGGGGCTGGCGGCAGCGTTAATTTCTCGTAAACAATTGCAATTGACGGAAAAAAGCAGTATTTTTGCACGATATTAAGACTTTAGCGCTAAAGAATGTCGTGTATATTGCATATTGAGACGAGCACCGGCGTGTGCTCCGCCGCCGTCAGCCAGGACGGCCTGTGCCTGTTCAGCCGCGAGGACCACAGCGGCCCCAACCATGCCGAGCGGCTCGGAACGTTTGTAGACGAGGCCCTGGCCTTTGCCGACGGGCAGGCCATGCCGCTCGACGCGGTGGCCGTGAGCTGCGGCCCCGGCTCCTACACCGGGCTGCGCATCGGTGTGTCGATGGCCAAGGGCGTGTGCTACGGGCGCGGGCTGAGGCTGCTGGCCGTGCCCACGCTCGAGCTGCTCTGCGTGCCGGTGCTGCTCGGGCACGACGAAATTGAGGACGACGCGCTGCTCTGCCCCATGATAGACGCCCGCCGCATGGAGGTCTACGCCGGCCTCTACGACCGCGCCCTCAGGCCGGTGCGCGAGGTGGGGGCCGACGTGGTGGGGCCCGACACCTACCGCGAGTGGCTCGACGCGCGGCCCGTATATTTCTTCGGCAACGGCGCCGCCAAGTGCATGGAGGCCATCGGCCACCCCAACGCCCGCCTGATAGAGGGCGTGGAGCCGCTGGCGCGGTGGATGTTTCCGCTGGCCGAGAAGCGCATGGCCGCCGGGCAGACCGAGGACGTGGCCTACTTCGTGCCGTTCTATCTCAAGGACTTTGTGGCCAAGACGCCGCGCAAGCTCGTCTGACCGGCGCTGGGCCGCACCCCAAACAGAAAACAACAGACAAATGGACATAAAAGGACTGGACTACAACACCCGGCGCGAGCCGCTGCTGATGCCCGAGTACGGGCGCGAGATTCAAAAGATGGTTGACCACGCCATAACCCTGCCCACCAGGGAGGAGCGGCAGCGGTGCGCCCAGACCATCGTCAGGCTGATGGTGACAAAGGTGCCGCAGCTGCGCGAGAACAGTGACTACGAGCACACGCTCTGGGACCATCTGTACCTGATGAGCCACAAGAAGCTCGACATAAACTGGCCCTACGACGTGGCCGACGCCGAGAAGATTCTCGACAAGCCCGCGCCCATGCGGCGTCCGCAGGCCGCGGGCCGCGTGCGCCTGCGCCACTACGGGCGGCTGGTGGAGGAGCTGTTTGAGCGGCTCAAGACAATGCCCGAGGGCGCCGAGCGCGACGAGCTGGCGCGCATGACGGCCAACCAGATGAAGCGCGACCTGGCGCTCTGGGGCCACGGCTCGATGGACGACGAGCGCGTGGCGTCGGACCTGGCGCGCTTCACCGACGGCAGGATTCAGCTCGACCTGAGCACCTTCAGGTTTGAGAAGCCGGCCACAGCCGCCCCGGCGGAAAGCCCGCGCAAGAGGAAACGCAAATAAGCACAAGTCAAGATGGCATCTTTCATCATCGAGGGCGGCCACCCGCTCAGCGGAACCATCACCCCACAGGGCGCCAAGAACGAGGCCCTGGAGGTGATCAGCGCCGTGCTGCTCACCGCCGAGGAGGTGGTGATCCGCAACATCCCCGACATACGCGACGTGAACAACCTCATACAGCTGCTCGCCGACATCGGCGTGAGGGTGCGCCGCCTGGGCCGCAACGACTACTCCTTCCGCGCCGACAGCGTGAGCCTCGACTATCTTGAGGGCGACGAGTTCGTGCGCAAGTGCGCCGCGCTGCGCGGCAGCGTGCTGCTCATAGGCCCGCTGCTGGCCCGCTTCGGCAAGGCCGTCATAGCCACGCCCGGCGGCGACAAGATAGGCCGGCGCCGCCTCGACACCCATTTTCTGGGCTTCAAGGCTCTGGGCGCCGAGTTCCGCCATGTGGAGGAGCGCAACGTCTACGAGATTGCGGCCGGGCGGCTGGAGGGGCGCTACATGCTGCTCGACGAGGCGTCGGTCACCGGCACGGCCAACATCATCATGGCCGCCGTCTTCGCCCGCGGCACCACCACTATCTACAACGCCGCCTGCGAGCCTTACATACAGCAGCTCTGCCATATGCTCAACCGCATGGGCGCGCGCATCAGCGGCATAGCCAGCAACCTGCTGACCATCGTCGGCGTGGAGAGCCTGCACGGCACGGCGCACACCATCCTGCCCGACATGATCGAGGTGGGGTCGTTCATCGGCATGGCCGCCATGGCCGGCGACGGCATACGCATCAAGGACGTGTCGCTGCGCAACCTCGGCATCATCCCGGAGGCCTTCCGCCGCCTGGGCGTGAGGATGCAGACCGAGGGCGACGACATCATCATTCCGCGGCAGGAGCACTGCGAGATAGAGTCGTTCATCGACGGAACGATAATGACCCTGGCCGACGCGCCCTGGCCGGGCCTCACCCCCGACCTCATATCGGTGCTCATAGTCGTGGCCACACAGGCCCGCGGCAGCGTGCTCTTCCACCAGAAGATGTTCGAGAGCCGCCTGTTCTTCGTCGACAAGCTCATAGACATGGGCGCCCAGATAATTCTCTGCGACCCCCACCGGGCGGTGGTGGTGGGCCACGACCACGCCCGGCGGCTGCGCGCGGGGCGCATGGCCAGCCCCGACATAAGGGCGGGCATAGCCCTGCTCATTGCCGCCATGAGCGCGCAGGGCACCAGCCGCATAGACAACATCGAGCAGATAGACCGCGGCTACGAGGACATTGAGGTGAGGCTGAACAGCCTCGGAGCCAGGATAAGGCGCGAGGGCTGACGGCGGCGGACCACCCACAGCAACTGAAGAGAGATGATAAACTACGACGACGTCTACAAGATAGGCCGCATAGGCAAGCCGCACGGAGTGAAGGGCGAGGTGGCGTTCCGCTTCACCGACGACGTGTTCGACACGGCCGGCGCCGACTGCCTCTTTCTCGGCATCGACGGCATTCTCGTGCCGTTCTTCATCGACGAGTACCGCTTCCACGGCGGCGAGACGGCTCTCGTGAAGTTCTTCGACGTGGACACCAGGGAGCAGGCCGACGCCATCGTGGGCTGCGACGTCTACATTCCGCGCAGCCTCGCCGCCGACGGCGACGGACAGCTGTCGCTCCAGGCGCTGGCGGGCTACACCATCATCGACGCCGCCACAGGAGCCGCCGTGGGCCGCGTCAGCTCCATCGACGACTCCACGGCCAACGTGCTCTTCGTCACCGACGACGGAATAATGGTGCCGGCGTCGGACGACCTGATAGACCACATCGACACCGGCGCCCGGACCATAACGGCAAGGCTGCCCGAAGGGCTGCTTGACATCTGACAACAAAAAGCGAAATGAAGAAAAGACAAATAGCCATTCTCGGCTCTACGGGATCCATCGGAACGCAGGCGCTTGAGGTGATAGGGCAGCACCCCGACCGCTTCGAGGTGTACTGCCTCACGGCAAACAACAGGGTGGAGCTGCTGGCCGAGCAGGCGCGCAGGTTCAGCCCGGCCGCCGTGGTGATTGCCAACGAGGCGCGCCGCGGCGAGCTTTGCTCGCTGCTGGCCGACCGGCCAGACATCAAGGTGTACGCCGGGGCGCAGGCTCTCGACGAGATTGTGGAGGCCGGGCCCATCGACATGGTGCTCACGGCGATGGTGGGCTTTGCCGGACTGTCGCCCACCATCCACGCCATACGCCAGGGCAAGACCATCTGTCTGGCCAACAAGGAGACGCTCGTGGTGGCCGGCAGCCTGATATGCAGCCTGGCGGCGCGGCATCACGCCGCCATACTGCCCGTGGACAGCGAGCACTCGGCCATCTTCCAGTGTCTGGCGGGCGAGGGCGACACGCCGGTGGAGAAGCTGCTGCTCACGGCCAGCGGCGGCCCGTTCCGCAACTTCAGCCTCGACAGGCTGGCCGCGGTGACAAAAGACGACGCCCTGCACCACCCAACGTGGGACATGGGCGCAAAGATAACCATCGACAGCGCCACGATGATGAACAAGGGCTTCGAGGTGATCGAGGCCAAGTGGCTCTTCGGCGTCGAGCCGGAGCGCATCCAGGTGCTCGTGCACCCGCAGTCGATAGTGCACAGCGCGGTGCAGTTTGTAGACGGGGCGGTGAAGGCGCAGCTCGGAGTGCCCGACATGAGGCTGCCCATCCAGTATGCTTTCTCCTATCCAGAGCGCATACCGCTCGCCTCGGAGCGGCTCGACCTGTTCAGCCACAGGCTGGAGTTCTTCGAGCCTGACATGGAGAAGTTCCGCTGCCTCGGGCTGGCCTTCGAGGCCATCAGGCGAGGAGGCAACGCCCCGTGCGTGCTCAACGCCGCCAACGAGGTGGTCAACCGCGGCTTCCTTGAGGGCCGCTGTGGCTTCCTGCAGATGAGCGAGATCATCGAGAAGACCATGGACCGCGTGGCCTTCGACGCCTCGGCAACCTATGAGACTTACGTCCAGACCGACGCCGAGGCCCGCCGGGTGGCGGCCGGGATAATGGGGAACTGACCTGTTACACATTAATGCTGTAAGTCTCAAGGGCAAGAAACGCCAATACAATACAACCAAACAACAAACAAGAACATAAATGGAAATCTTTCTGATACGTGTATTGCAGTTCATGCTTGCAATATCGATTCTGGTCCTCCTGCACGAGGGGGGGCACTTCTTCTTCGCGCGTCTCTTCGGCATCCGCGTGGAGAAGTTCTACCTTTTCTTCGATCCGTGGTTCCACCTCTTTGAGTTCAAGCCGAAGAACAGCCAGACAACATACGGCATGGGCTGGCTGCCGCTGGGCGGATACTGCAAGATTTCGGGCATGATCGACGAGAGCTTCGACACCGAGCAGATGAAGAAGCCCGCGCAGCCGTGGGAATTCAGGTCGAAGCCGGCGTGGCAGCGGCTGCTGGTGATGGTGGGCGGAGTGCTTGTCAACTTCCTGCTCGCGCTGTTCATCTACGCCATGATACTGTTCCACTGGGGCGACTCCTACATACCCGTGAGGAACATGACCCACGGCATGGCGTTCAATGCCGAGGCCAAGAGCCTGGGGTTCCAGGACGGCGACATCCTCGTGGGCACTGAGAACGGCGAGTTCAAGGACTTCAACGCCGACCTCTACCGCGACATCTCGGAGGCCCGCCGCGTTGACATCATCCGCGCAGGCAAGGCCATGAGCATCAGTCTGCCCGGCGACCTCAACCTGCTCGACATGCTGCAGACGCAGCCACCGTTCGTCAGACCGCTCATTCCGGCCGAGGTGGACAGTGTGCTGCCGGGTTCTGCCGCCGCGACAATGGGGCTGGCCAAGGGCGACCGCGTGGTGGCCGTCAACGGCAAGAGCGTCAACTCGTGGAACGCCTTCACGGATGAGATAGGGCGGCTGAGCGACGTGCTCGCCGTGGCCAAGACACCGGCCGACAGCATGAAGGTGCGCAAGGCTGTCATCGTGGCCGTGCGGGGCGGCAGGGCCGACACGGCCACAGTGCTTCTGTCGCCCGACCTGAAGCTGGGCTTCACGGTCAAGACCGTGGCCGCGATGTACAAGCCTGTGACCATCGAGTATGGCTTCTGGGAGAGCCTGCCCGCCGGCGTGGGCTATGGCGTCGATGTGCTCAAAGGCTATGTCAGCGACATGAAGTACGTGTTCACACCCGACGGTGCCAAGTCGCTCGGAGGCTTCGGCGCCATCGGCAGCCTCTTCCCGCCCACGTGGGACTGGTATCTGTTCTGGAAGATGACGGCATTTCTGAGCATCATCCTCGCGTTTATGAACATACTGCCCATCCCGGCGCTCGACGGCGGCCACGTGCTCTTCCTGCTCTACGAGATGATAACGCGCCGCAAGCCGAGCGAGAATTTCATGATCAGGGCCGAGTATGTGGGCTTTGCCATCCTGATTCTGCTCATGGTGGTGGCCAACATGAACGACATTCTGCGCTGGCTCGGATATATGTAGGCCGCCGGAAACCAGCACGCAGAACAAACAGTGCGGCGCAACGCGGAGCCGGAATGCCGGAAAATCGCGTTGCGCCGCACTGTTTCCGCGCACGGACGAGTCGTGTCCAATTGCCGTGCTGGGCGGCCCGGATGGCGGCCCCGGGTCTTGCCGCGAATTGAGATAAAACAATCAAACAGGCTTGTTAACCTTTATTAACTTCAGACATTCCCCCTCGGAATGCCCAAAAGCGTTAACTTTGTATTGTCCGCACGGCGGAACAGTAATCAGGAGACGTAGAATTTAAAGAAAATTTATCATGAGTCTGAACATTGAGAAAGGCGGCAAGAAGCGCGTGGTCATTGTGGGCGGCGGCTTCAGCGGGCTCAACGTGGCCAAGCGCCTCAGGAGATCGGGATTCCAGATTGTGCTCATCGACAGGAACAACTACCACCAGTTCCCCCCGCTCATCTATCAGGTGGCGTCGGCGGGAATGGAGCCAAGCTCCATTTCGTTTCCATTCCGCAAAATCTTCGCCCACCGCCCCGACGTATATTTCCGCATGGCCGAGCTGCGCGCCGTGTTTCCCGAGAGAAAGATCATTCAGACTTCAATAGGCAAGGTGGACTATGACTACCTTGTGCTGGCGGCCGGAGCGACCACCAACTTCTATGGCAACAAGAACGTGGCGGCCGAGGCCATGCCCATGAAGACCGTTGCCGAGGCCATGGGACTGCAGAACGCCATCCTCGCAAACCTGGAGCGCTCCATCACCTGCGCCACCAAGCTGGAGCAGCAGGAACTGCTCAATGTGGTCATCGTGGGCGGCGGAGCCACCGGCGTTGAGGTGGCCGGAGTGCTCTCGGAGATGAAGCGCACCGTGCTGCCCCATGATTATCCCGACCTCGACGCCAGCCTGATGAACATCTACCTCATCGAGGCGGGCAACCGCCTGCTCTCAGGCCTGTCGCCGGAATCGTCGGAGGCGGTGGAGCGCTTCCTGCGCAACATGGGCGTCAACGTGCTGCTCAACAAGATGGTGACAGACTATAAAGACCACAAGGTGTGCCTTGCCGACGGCAGCGCCATAGCCACGCGCACCTTCATCTGGGTGAGCGGCGTGGCCGGCAGCGAGGTGGGCAACTTCGGACAGGAGCGTCTGGGCCGCGGGCGCCGTGTGCTCGTTGACGAGTTCAACCGTGTGCCCGGACTCGACGGGGTGTTCTGCATCGGCGACCAGTGCCTCATGGAGGGCGACGACAAGTTCCCCGGAGGCCATCCGCAGGTGGCCCAGGTGGCCATACAGCAGGGGCGCAACCTCGCCTCAAACCTGCGCCGCCTTGAGAAAGGCAAGCCCATGCGCCCGTTCCATTACCGCAACCTCGGCTCCATGGCCACCGTGGGGCGCAACAAGGCCGTCTGCGAGTTCGCCGGAGTCAAGCTCAGCGGATTCGTGGCCTGGGTGATGTGGCTTGTGGTGCACCTGCGCTCAATCCTCGGAGTGAGAAACAAGGTGGTGGTGCTGCTCAACTGGATGTGGAACTACTTCAACTACAACCAGTCGCTGCGCATGATTTTCTATCCGAAAAAGGCCAAAGAGATACGCGACCGCGAGGCGCGCGAGGCAACGGCCCACTGGGGCGATGACCTGGAATGGGACGGCGGGCAGCCATAAGCAGGCCTTCCCGCCTCCCCGCGCTCGTCTGTGCGTCTGTGCCTGTCTGTGCGGGCGTCTGCGGCAGGCAATAATTTCAGCCAAACATTTGGCTGTTAGAAGAAATAATGATAACTTTGCAACCACAAAACAGGCATGGTTTGCCGCAATGGTGGAATTGGTAGACACGAGGGACTTAAAATCCCTTGGCCAGAAATGGCTGTGCGGGTTCGAGTCCCGCTCGCGGCACAAAAGTTTCTTTAGCATCGTTGCAGCTTCGGCTTTAAGTTCCACGCAGGTTCCGTTCGTTCTTCCGAAGCGTTTCTGCACCCCCCCAGTTTAATCCCCCTCGGTATTCTGCTTTTTTCTGAGTCTGCTGGCCATGGCGTCCAGCCAAGGTTCCCGTCGTGCCGTCAGTCGTCCGGTGTCTGTCTGGTGTGTGTAGCCGGCGCCACGTCAGGTGTCTCTGATGCAAAAACAAAGGCGAAGACTGAATTGCTTCAATCTTCGCCTTGTGTCGGGATGAGGCGACTCGAACGCCCGACCCCTACGTCCCGAACGTAGTGCGCTACCAACTGCGCTACATCCCGATGCCTTAAAAGCGAGTGCAAAGGTACTGCTTTTTTTCGAAACACGTGCAAATTTTCCCATAAAAATTTGTCAATCCCGAAAAAAAAGCCTACCTTTGCACACGCAAACAGCAAAACATTGGTGCCATAGCTCAGTTGGTAGAGCAAAGGACTGAAAATCCTTGTGTCCCCGGTTCGATTCCTGGTGGTACCACTTTGAAGAAAAGCAATTAGCAGTAAACTCCTGATTTCCAAGCGAAGTCGGGAGTTTTTGTTTTCCCGCAAGATGCAAAAAAGTTTAAGTGAGTTCATCTTGTCCTCGCCGTTCATCTTGTTCTCTAAGAAAAAAGCTATTTCTTTGTTCCGCTGGCATATAAATCGCGATTTTTATCTAAATTTGCAGCGCAAAAACAATATTATGGTCAAAGGAGTACTGACACTGGTGCCGTCCGGCGGACTGGCCAACAGGATGCGCGCGGTGGCCTCGGCCTACAGTCTGTGCCTCGCGGTGGGCAGCAGGCTGCGGGTGGTGTGGTTCCGCGACTGGGCCTTGAACGCCGCTTTTTCCGACATTTTCGAGCCGCCCGGCTGCCCCGGTGTGGAGCTGCGCGAGGCCACGTGGGCCGACCTGCTGGCCAACGACCGCCCGCGGAGGCGCAACCTGTGGCTGCCCGCGCTGCCTCAGAGGCTGCTCTACAGCCGCCGCATCGGCGAGCGCGAGGTGACGCCGCTGAAGCTGCGCGGCTTCGACTTTGAGGCGTGGGCGCGCGGCCGGCGCTGCTGGATGAGCTGCTACCAGGAGTTCGGCAGCTGCCCCGACGAGGTGTACCGCCGCCTGTTCCGCCCTGTGGATGATGTGATGCGGCGCGTCAGCGCCAACGTGGAGCGGTTCGGCGGGCGCACCATCGGCATGCACATCCGCCGCACCGACCACGGCGAGGCCACCGCTCTCAGCCCCACGCGGCTGTTCATCGAGGCCGGAAGGCGCGAGGCCGAGGCCCATCAGGACCTGACGATATTCCTTGCCACCGACGACGAGGGCGTGAAGCGCGAGCTGCGCGACGCCTTCGGCGGCCGCGTGGTGACGGCCGCCGGGCCTGCCTCGCGCGGCAGCGCCGACGGCATACGCGGCGGGCTGGCCGATATGTACACTCTGGCGCGCACCGCCCGCATCTATGCCTCGGCCGGCAGCTCTTTCTCGCCCATGGCCGCCCGCATTGGCGGGGTGCCGCTCACGGAACTTAGAACAGACGGAGATGGTAAGTGAAACGACGCAGACCACCGCGCCCGGAACGCCGGGCCGGACGTACAACTCGGTGGACGTGGCCAAGATATGCGCCGCCGTGATGGTGGCGGCCATACACTCGCAGCCGTTAGAGGGGCTTGCAAAAGACATTGTGATAGACGTTTTCGCGCGGGTGGCCGTGCCGTTCTTCTTCATGGCCAGCGCCTTTTTCTTTTTCCGCAGGCCCTGCACGGGCCGCCGCCTGGCCGGTTTTGTGCGCCGCCTGGGGCTGCTCTACCTCTTCTGGTTTGTGGCGGAGCTGCCCATCACGGTCTACAACGTGTTCATCCACTCAGGCCGGCCCGTGGGCGAGAGCCTGCTGGTGCTGCTGCGCGGCTTTGTGTTCGGCTCCACGTTCAGCGGCTCGTGGTTTCTCATGGCCCTTATAGAGGGCGTGCCGCTGGTGTGGCTCGCCTCGCGCTTTCTGCGCCCCGCCGCCCTGCTGGCCGCCGGGGCGGCGCTCTACGCCGTGGCCGTGGCGTTCTCTTATTACCATGCCTTTCTGCCGCCCGGGCTGATGGCGGCGGCCGACGCCTACAAGGCCGCCATCGGGGGCATTCAGAACTCGTGGGTGGTGGCGTTTCTGTTCTGCGCCGCCGGCAAGGTTGTGGCCGAGCGCGAGGACGCCATGCGCCGCCTGCCGCGCCGCGCGGTGACGGCCTCGCTGGCCGTGACGTGCGCCCTGTCGGCCGCCGAGGTGCTTGCGGTCAAGTCGGTGCGCGACCCCGACTCCACCGACATCTTCTTCGTGCTGCCGCTCTTCGCCCTGAGCTTCTTCCTGTTTGTGCTCACGCACGAGGCGAGGGGGCGAGCCGACTATGTGCGGATGCGCAACTACAGCACGGTGTTCTATCTCTCGCACTTTGTCTTTGTCTACATCTTCGTGGTGATAAACAAGCACATCGCCCCCGTAGACCCGGTCCTTAAGTATGCCGCCGTGCTGCTGCTCTGCACCGCCACCGCCCGCGCCCTGACCACGCTTTCCGCCCGAAGGGGGCTGGGCTGGCTGCGCTACGGCTACTGACGCGGCGCGGATGTGCTCTTCATGCGAAACAAAATCCAACCGATGAAACCTTTGAAACTTGCTCTCAAGAGTCTGCTGCCCCGGCGCGAGGAGCTGCTGCCCGGGGCTGTGGCCCTGGTGGTGATAGTGGCGCTCAACGCCCTGATGGTGGCCAGGCACTACGACGTCTTTGCCCACAACACGCGCGGCGGCTGGTGGGCCATGTATCTGGGCCACTTCCACGTGTCGGGCTACGACCCCATCCTCTATCTCGTCATGTCGGCCTGGAAGGTGCTCTTCAGCGGCGTGCGCCATCCGCTGCTGCTCTGGATGCTGTGGCCTGCGGCCGAGCTTAACAAGTGGCTGATGGAGGCCGCGGGCCTGAACTGCGCCCAGCTGATAACCGCCGCCATGCTCACCGCGGCCGACGCGGCCTCGTTCATAATCATGCACCGCCTGCTGCGCGACGTCGTCGGGGTGGGGCGGGGCGACGCCGCGCTGCTCTCGGCGCTCTTCTTCTCGTTCGCCTATGTGATGGTGCCGCTCGTCGTGCCCGACCATTTCGCCTTCTCCATGACCCTGCTGCTGCTCACATTGTACGTCAGCGGGCGCCGCCTGCGCGCGGGCCGCCCGCTGTCGGGGCCGCTCACGGTGGCGCTCTTCGTGGCGACGGCGGGCGTGACGCTGAGCAACGGCGTCAAGGTGCTGCTCGCGCAGTGGGCCACCTGCGGGCGCCGCTTCTTCGCGTGGCGCAACCTGCTGTGCGTGGCCGTGGCGCCGTCGGCGCTGCTGCTGTGGGCGGCGTTCACCGTGGGCAGCGTTCCCAAGGAGCGCACTGAGGCCGACGTTGAGGCCGACCGGACGCAGCAGAGGCGGCTCGGCCTGCCGCCCCACGCCAGCGACACTCCCGAGCCGATGGGCACGACGGGCTTTCTCAACTGGACCGACGCCTCCACGCCGCGCCTCGCCGCCGCCGTGGAGAACATCTTCGGCGAGTCGCTCCAGCTCCACCGCGACCATCTGCTGGGCGACGTGTGGTTCACCCGCCCCGCCATCGTGCGCTATCGCTGGGCCGCCAGCTACGTGGCCGAGGCTCTGCTCGTGGCCCTCTTCGCCCTCGGCGTGTGGGCGGGGCGGCGCGACAGGTTCCTGCGGCTGTGCCTCCTGTGGTTCGCCTTCGACATGGCGCTCACCCTCGGCCTGGGCTTCGGGCTTAACGAGGCGTTCATCTTCGGCCCCCACTGGCTCTTTGTCATGCCGCTGGCCATGGCCTTCGCCCTGAGGGCCTGCGCCGGGCGGCGGCTCGCCGCGCTGCGCTGCGCCATTGGCGCCCTCGCCCTCTGGCTCTGGGCATGGAACGGCACGCTCTTCGTGGGCTATCTGTTAGAGTGAGCGCAGAGGCTGCGCGGCGTTAACATTTTTAACTTAACGGGCGCGGTTCAGGCCTGTCATCATAACCGTCTGACAGTCAACGAAATACGAAACGGGCTATTTTGCGCTCCAATATAGGCCATATCGGAGTGCGAAATGGCCTATATTGCTCTGCGAAAAGACCCTTTTCGCAGAGCAAGACGGCACAGTGTTAAAATTCGGGAGGGGCAAGGCCGTTTTTAGTTGCGTATTTGCAAGTAACTCGCGACTCTTGTTTTTCGGTTTGTTCTTATTTGGCCTCTAAGATGAAATTGAATATCCTCAAGTTGTGTCTCTCCTCTTAATGGGTATGCGAGACCCTCTCTTCGGATATTCGAATATTGGGCATTTGGCAAATTGCGGATATTCATGATGAATAACCCCCGCCCCGTCGTCAGAACCTCCACCTCAGCTGCGCGTCGATACAGGCCAACGATGGACTCGCTGTGAGAAAGGCTTGCTACTCCGGCACTTTCACATTTTATCTTTTTGCAGGCAAGGCCGCAACCACTTTCTATATCAGAATTCCTGTTTTCAGTATGTCAGCGTAAAGCGGGTTTTTATCATCTTCCGTAAGCAGCACAGGCTCTATGAGGTTGCTGATTTTGCGTTTCAGTTTCCACAATAAAGGCGTATCTTCAAAAAAATCATCACTCATGTGCTCCACGACAACGGCTATATCTATGTCGCTGTCCTCCGTATGGTTGCCTTTGCTGTATGAGCCATAAAGGTAAAGAGCCTTTAAAGGCAACCGCTCCGCCACCGCGGCCTTGTATCGTTGTGCCAGTTTTATAGCTTGCTCTTTATCCATGTTCTTAATTTGTGGTATATCTATTTCCAGGACAACTCCATTATTATGATTGGCATAGTTTTCCCACATATATAAATTGTCATTTCTTGATGTAATAGAGACAACATAAGGAAATACGCGAGTTCGGGATAAGAAACGTTAGAAAAGCTCCAGTTGCCTTGTCCTTTCGATGTGTACGGGCAATGCCTCCG
>CALUGW010000015.1 GCA_944320305.1 uncultured Prevotella sp.
ATGCGCCTGTAGCTCAGTTGGTAGAGCACCTGACTCTTAATCAGGGTGTCCAGGGTTCGACCCCCTGCAGGCGTACAACACAAAAGAAGCAAAGCGCGATGCGCCTGTAGCTCAGTTGGTAGAGCACCTGACTCTTAATCAGGGTGTCCAGGGTTCGACCCCCTGCAGGCGTACAGATGAGAAAGCGGAACACAAACCGCTTTCTCATTATTTTATATGGACGGCACAAATTTCCGTTGCGCCGTTTCCACAATTCAATTTTAATGCGTAACTTTGCATCCCGATAAAAAAACAACGACTTTAATGGACAACAAACAAAATAAGGCGTTCTCCATGATCGCCGACATTGAGGGCGACTATGGCGACCTGCTGAAATCAGCCGATATGCCGGCGTCGCTGCCCATACTGGCCGTGAGGAATCTTGTGCTCTTCCCCGGAGTTGTGTCGCCGATACTAATCGGCAGGGAGTCGAGCATGAGCCTTGTAAAGCGGGCGGAGAAGAACAACACCATAATCGGCATAGTCTGCCAGCGCGACCCCGAGACCGACGAGCCTGGCAAGAACGACCTCTATGAGTACGGCGTGTACGCGCGGGTTGTCAAAATCCTGACCCTGCCCAACGGCAACATAACAGCCATAATTCAAGGCTTCGGGCGCCTGCGCCTCACTGAGATAACGCGCAAGAAGCCCTACCTCTACGGCAAGGCCGAGCCGGCCATGGAGATTGTGCCCGACAAGGACGACAGCGAGTTCTCCGCCGCCATGGACGACCTCAGGCAGATGACCAACGAGTACATCAAGCTGAACGACGACATCCCGGAGGAGGCGTCGTTCGCCATCAAGAACGTGTCGAACAACGTGATGGCCCTCAACTTCATCTGCTCCAACATGCTCTTCTCCATCAAGGACAAGATGGACCTGCTCTGCAAGGACTCCATTAAGGACCGCCTGTTCGGCACGATGCGCATCATCAACCGCGAGCTGTCGCTGCTCAGCCTGAAGCAGGACATCAGGAACAAAACCCGCGACGACATAGACGAGCAGCAGCGCAACTACTTCCTGCAGCAACAGATAAAGAACCTGCAGGCCGAGATAAGCAACGGCGAAAGCTCGCCGGAGAAGCTCGAGCTGATGGAAAAGGCCGAGAAGAAGAAGTGGCCGGAGGAGGTGGCGAAGACATTCGAGAAGGAATGCGACAAGCTGGACCAGCTCAACCCGCAAAGCCCTGACTACAACGTGCAGCTGACCTATCTCCAGACGATGGTGGCCCTGCCGTGGGGCGAATACACACAGGACGACATGGACCTGAACCGCGCCCAAAAGGTGCTCGACAAGGACCACTACGGCATGGAGAAAGTCAAGGAGCGCATCCTCGAATACATAGCCGTGCTCAACCTCAGAGGCGACCTCAAGTCGCCCATACTGTGTCTCTACGGCCCTCCCGGAGTGGGCAAGACAAGCCTCGGCAAGAGCATCGCCGCCGCCATGAGCCGCAAATACGTCAGGATGTCGCTCGGCGGACTGCACGACGAGGCAGAGATCAGAGGCCACAGGCGCACCTACATCGGCGCCATGCCCGGCCGTATAATCAAGAACATACAGAAAGCAGGCTCGTCGAACCCGGTGTTCGTGCTCGACGAAATAGACAAGGTGACGCAGAACACCGTGAACGGCGACCCAGCGTCGGCACTGCTCGAGGTGCTCGACCCGGAACAGAACTCGGCTTTCCATGACAACTATCTCGACCTTGACTACGACCTGTCGAAGGTGCTCTTCATCGCCACCGCCAACGACCTGAACACCATTCCGCGCCCGCTGCTGGACAGAATGGAGCTGATAGAGGTAAGCGGCTACATCACAGAGGAGAAAATCGAGATAGCGAAACGCCACCTCATACCGAAAGAAAAAGACAACACCGGTCTCGGCAATGAGAAGAAGCTGGCCTTCACCAAGGCCGCGATAGAGAAAATCATCGAGCAGTACACACGCGAAAGCGGCGTGAGGCAGCTTGAGAAGCAAATCAACAAGGCACTGCGGAAACTCGCGCTGAAAAAGGCGCAGAGCCAGGAGCTGCCGTACACAAAAATCACGCCGACGGAAATAGAGGACCTGCTCGGCAAGCCGCCGTTCTACCGCGACATCTATCAGGGCAACGACTACGCCGGCGTCGTCACCGGACTGGCGTGGACAAGCGTGGGCGGCGAGATTCTGTTCATCGAGACAAGCCTCAGCAAGGGCAAAGGATCCAAGCTCACACTGACAGGCAACCTGGGCGACGTGATGAAGGAGTCGGCGATACTGGCGCTCGAATATGTGAAGGCGCACGCCGACGCACTGAACATCGACTACCGCATCTTCGACAACTGGAACATCCACATCCACGTGCCGGAGGGAGCGACGCCAAAAGACGGGCCGTCGGCCGGAATAACCATCGCCACCTCCATCGCCTCCGCGCTCACCCAGCGCAAGGTGCGCAAGAACACGGCCATGACGGGCGAGATAACCCTCAGAGGGAAAGTGCTGCCCGTGGGCGGCATCAAGGAAAAGATTCTTGCGGCCAAGCGCGCGGGCATAACGGACATTGTGATGTGCCGCGACAACAAGAAAGACATCGACGAGATTCCCGAGATTTACATCAAGGGCATCAGCTTCCACTACGTCGAGAATGTGCAGGACGTGTGGAACTTCGCCCTGACAGACGAGCTTGTGGACCATCCGCTGAAGTTTGAAATCGAGGAGAACACGGACAAAAACAGCCAATGACATTCGAACTGCAACACACAGACCCCTGCTCTGACGCAAGAACGGGAATAATAACGACCGCCCACGGCAAAATAAAAACACCAATATTCATGCCGGTGGGAACTTGCGGAAGCGTAAAGGGGGTGCATTTCTCAGAGCTTGAGCAGCAGATAAAGGCGCAGATCATTCTGGGCAACACATACCACCTGTTTCTGCGGCCGGGGCTTGACATCCTCAAATCGGCCGGCGGACTGCACCGGTTCACAGGCTGGAGCCGCCCCATCCTGACCGATTCCGGCGGCTTTCAGGTGTTCTCGCTGACGGGGATAAGAAAGCTGAAAGAAGAGGGGTGCGAGTTCAGGTCGCACATCGACGGCTCGAAACTGTTCTTCACCCCTGAGAACGTGATTGACACGGAGCGTGCCATCGGCGCCGACATAATGATGGCTTTCGACGAATGCCCGCCCGGGCAGAGCGACCACGCATACGCAAAAAAGAGCCTCGGACTGACACAACGGTGGCTGGACAGATGCATAAAGAGATTCAACGAGACCGAACCGCTCTACGGCTACGGCCAGAGCCTGTTCCCCATCGTCCAGGGCTGCACATTCAAAGACCTGAGGCAGGAGGCCGCAAAATTCGTGGCCGACAAGGGGGCAGACGGCAACGCCATCGGCGGACTGGCCGTCGGCGAGCCTACAGAGGTCATGTACGAGATGATAGAGGTGGTGAACGCCATACTGCCCAAAGACAAGCCACGCTACCTGATGGGAGTGGGCACACCTCAAAACATACTTGAGGCCATCGAGCGCGGAGTTGACATGTTCGACTGCGTGATGCCCACAAGAAACGGGCGCAACGCCATGCTGTTCACATACCACGGCACAATGAACATGAGGAACAAGAAGTGGGAGAACGACTTCTCCCCCATCGACCCCGACGGCTGCCAGACCGACATGGTCTACTCTAAGGCATATCTTCACCACTTGTTCAAGGCCGGCGAGCTGCTGGCAATGCAAATCGCGAGCATACACAACCTGGCGTTCTACCTGCGGCTCGTGGCTGACGCGCGAAAGCACATCGAGGCGGGCGACTTCACCGCCTGGAAACGCGGCGTCATGGAAAATCTCGGACGGAGGATTTAATCTTTTCAGATGAAATACAGAACGATAAAGAAACACCACAATGCCTTGAGGCGGCTTCAGAACCTGAAGTCACGCTGCAAGGGCATTGCCGGTTTCTTGGCAAATGCCGGCAGGCTGCTCAACAAGGCCAACCCGCTGAGGCACATCAAAAAGATTGACGCCTACATCATAAAGAAGTTCATCGGCACATACTTCTATTCCATCGCACTGATAATCTCCATCTCGATCGTATTTGACGTCAATGAGAATCTGGCCAAGTTCAGCACGAACAACGCTCCGCTAAGAGCCATTGTGTTTGACTATTACGCCAATTTCGTGCCCTATTTCGCCAATCTGTTCAGCCCGCTGTTCGTCTTCATCGCCGTAATATTCTTCACGTCAAAACTGGCCGGCAACTCGGAAATAATAGCCATGATGGCCTGCGGAATGAGCTTCAAGCGCCTGCTCAGGCCGTACATGATATCGGCAGCGCTGATCTCCGTGCTCAATTTTTATCTCGGAGCTTACATCATTCCCAAAGGAAACATTGTAAAGCACAACTTCGAGTCGCTCTACAAGAACAACAAGAAGAACACATCGGCAAGCAACGTGCAGCTGCAAGTGGGCGAAGGAGTCATAGCCTACATCGCGCAATATGACAATGTGCACAAGACCGGCTACGGCTTCTCGCTCGACAAGTTTGAGAACAAAAAGCTGGTAAGCCACATGACGGCCAACATAATCCAGTACGACACAATCTCCGACAGCCGGTATCACTGGAAAGCCATCAATTACAAAATAAGGACGCTCAAAGGCATGAGGGAACATATCACGACCGGATTTGAGATGGACACCACCGTGATGATGGAGCCAATGGACCTCGTGTTCAGCAAAGGCCAGCAGGAGACATTCACGAACCCGGAGCTGAAACGTTACATATCAAAGCAGAAAGACCGGGGCTCAAGCAATGTTGTGCAGTACGAGGTTGAATACCACAAGCGCATTGCCACATGCTTCGCCTCGTTCATACTCACCATAATCGGAGCAAGCCTCAGCTCGCGCAAGCGCAAGGGCGGCATGGGCCTGTACCTCGGCATCGGCCTTGCACTGAGCTTCTCCTACATCCTGCTGCAAACCATAAGCTCGACATTCGCCATCAACGCCAACACACCGCCAATGCTTGCAGCGTGGATTCCCAACATATTATATTTCATCATCGCATACTTCTGTTATAAAAAAGCACCAAACTAAAATAATATGAGATTTGAAGATACAGATTTGAACGACAACATACTGGACGCTCTGTATGA
The DNA here is from genome assembly GCA_944320305.1 of uncultured Prevotella sp. Lineage (GTDB taxonomy): Bacteria > Bacteroidota > Bacteroidia > Bacteroidales > Bacteroidaceae > Prevotella. The sequence continues at coordinate 5,177 of CALUGW010000015.1, forward strand.
CATGCACTTTGACGAATGCACACCGATCCAGGAGAAATGCATCCCTGAAATACTTGACAGGCATGACATAATCGGCGTGGCACAAACAGGCACAGGCAAGACCGCGGCCTATCTGCTGCCAATATTAAGCCTGCTTGACGACGGCGGCTATCCGCAGAACTCCATCAACTGCATCGTGATGTCGCCCACACGCGAGCTGGCACAACAGATCGACCAGGCCATGCAAGGCTTCGGATATTATCTCGACACAGTGAGCAGTGTTGCCGTCTACGGCGGCAACGACGGCAACAGGTATGACCAGGAGATGAAGAGCCTGCGCCTGGGCGCCGACGTCGTGATAGCCACTCCGGGCCGCTTGCTCAGCCACATCAGAATGGGAAACGTTGACCTCAGCAAGGTGAGCTTCTTCGTTCTTGACGAGGCCGACCGCATGCTCGACATGGGATTCAGCGACGACATCATGCAAATAGCAAGCAAACTTCCACATGATGTGCAGACTATCATGTTCTCGGCAACAATGCCGGACAAGATTCAGCAGCTCGCAAAAACGCTGCTGAAAGACCCTGTTGAAGTGAAGATTGCAGTCAGCAAACCGGCTGAAAAAATCCAGCAGTCGGCCTATGTCTGCCATGAGCCGCAAAAAATCGGCATTATCAAGCATCTTTTCTCTACCGACCAGCTCAAGCGTGTAATCATCTTCTCCGGCAAGAAAGACAAGGTGAAAGAGATAAACCGCGCCCTGCAGCATCTGAAAATAAACTGCTGCCAGATGCACAGCGACCTGACACAGCAGGAACGTGACGAGGTGATGTATGAATTCAAGTCAGGCCAGAAAGACGTTCTCGTGGCGACGGACATCGTGGCGCGCGGCATCGACATCGACGACATACAGATGGTCATCAATTATGACGTGCCCCACGACGCGGAGGATTACGTTCACCGCATCGGAAGAACAGCGCGGGCAGACCGCGACGGAGTGGCAATCACATTCGTCAGCGAAAAAGACATGTACGCTTTCGGCCAGATTGAGACGTTCCTTGGCAAGGAAATCACAAAGAATCCTCTGCCGGAAAAACTTGGCAAAGGCCCGGAATACATTACCGAGAGGAGGAAAGAGCAAGGCCGGCCTCGCCACGGCAAGGGGCACGGCTCACACCATGGCAGAGGCGGCAAGCAGAGAGGAAATGGCGCAAACGACAGAGCAGACAGCAAGGAAACGGTGAAAAAATCCGGCGGCAGAAGACGGCGCCGGTCTTCAAAAAAGCCCTCAACAAACACCGACGCGCAGAAATCAGAATGACACCGCGCCAAAAGCGAAACGGGGAATGCCAGGAAACGGCATTCCCCGCCTTATTATTGACAAGCCCAAACAGCCAGACTCCACAGACAGGGATACAAAAAAAAGAGGGTGAGCCATAATTGACTCACCCTCCCCAAAAGTGGACTTGGAGGGATTCGAACCCTCGTCCAAACAGGGAAACCATACGCTTTCTACATGCTTATTCCGGACTTTGGTTTTCGTGTGCAGGCAAGACCCGGACCACCAACCGGCACCTTATCCCCTAAAACTTCATCGCGCCGCCGGGGCGTAAGCGCGACTATTCCCGATTTAACCGCACCGCTTGGCCAGGAAGCTTCGGAACAACAGCCCCTGAGCGATGTCTCGTCCCGTCACCTTGTGACAGGATAAAGCCAGTAATCTACTGTACTTCGATTAGGCAGCGAGAGCGTATTTGTTTTCGCCAGATAAATTTTTGACCGAATGGATTATGGAGTTCACAGCCGTCACTCCGCATGCTTACGTACCATCTCAACCCGCTGTCAAATCCAGTCAAGCCCATGATAACGTTCAACAGTCTTCCGCTGAAAACGCTGCAAAGATAAACATTTTTATCAACACCACAACCATTAATCAGATAAAAATGCTTACCTTTGCAATAATTTTGCGGATTTCCTGTTTAACAAGAGGAGCTTTCTCTTAAAATTAAAACAATAAACACTCACACATAAAGATGAAGAAACATCTTATTTTGGCATTCATCATGGCGTTCTCGGCCACTGTGTCATTCGCCCAGTCGTCCATGACAGACCAGCAGATCATGGACTTCGTCATTGAAGAACAGCAGAAAGGAACGGAGCAGTCGCAGATTGTGACGAAACTAATGCAGCGCGGCGTAACCATCGACCAGATAAGAAGCGTAAAGAACAAGTATGAGCGGCAGATGGGCAACCAGGGGCTTGGGGTGAAAGACATCACAACTACCGGGAAAAGCACTGACCGCCTGCGCAAGAACAACGGCGACCAAAAAGATGAAAGCAGAGTGTCCAAATACCGGATGAAGGACGGGAACATCAAGAAACAGACCACTCACACTTACGACAGCCAGGATCCCGACTTCATGCTGATGCAGCGTGAGCTAAGCTCATTCATGCCCGACTCCATGCAAATTTATGACCAGATGTATCTTGACCAAATGATGAAAGAGGAAGATGAACCAAAGCGCAAGATATTCGGTCACGACATATTCAACAACAAGAACCTCACTTTCGAGCCAAACATGAACATCGCCACGCCGCAGGACTACCGCCTCGGGCCTGGCGACGCCGTGTTCATCGACATTTACGGCGCGTCGCAGGGCACAATCGAGAGCACCGTGTCTCCCGACGGAACCATTACAATCGAGAACTACGGCCCGGTCAGCGTCAGCGGTCTGACCGTTGCCGAGGCAAACGCACGGCTGAAAGCCACCCTCGGAACAAGATACAGCAGCTCGAAAATAACACTGACCGTCGGGCAGACCCGCACCATCACCGTCAATGTTATGGGAGAAGTGGAGGCTCCCGGCACATACACAATCTCCGCGTTCGCCACCGTGTTCCACGCCCTTTATATGGCAGGCGGCATCAATGAGATAGGCACGCTGCGCAACATAAAGGTTTACCGCCACAACAGACTGGTGACCGTTGTTGACATTTATGACTACATCCTCAACGGCAAACTAAGCGGAAACATCCGCCTGACGGACAATGACGTGATTGTTGTCGGCCCTTACGATTGCCTTGTGAACGTGGCAGGAAAAGTGAAACGCCCCATGTTCTATGAAATGAAAAAGAACGAAAGCCTCGGGTCCGTACTGAGATACGCCGGCGGCTTTACTGGCGACGCTTACAAAAAATCCGTAAAAGTAATACGCAAGGCCGGACAGCTGTATTCAATTTACGACGTCAACGAGTTCGACATGAACTCATTCAAGATGAACGACGAAGACTCCGTGAGCGTTGACTCCGTGATTCCGCGCTACTCCAACATGGTCGAGATTAAAGGAGCGGTATTCCGTCCTGGTATGTTCCAGGTGGGAGGCGACATCACTACAGTCCGCTCGCTCATTGAGCACGCGGAGGGAATGACCGAGGACGCCTTCACCGCAAGAGGCGTGATGCACAGAATGAAGCCCGACCGCACGCTTGAAGTGCTGTCAGTCGATCTGGGAGGCATAATGGCAGGCAGAGTGCCCGACGTGCCTTTGCGCAACGAAGACGTTCTTTATGTGCCAAGCAAAAAAGACCTGCAGGAAGAGCAGATACTCACCATTCACGGTGAAGTAATGTATCCCGGCGTCTACAAATACGCGGACAACGAGACGATTGAAGACTTCATACTTCAGGCCGGCGGCCTGAAGAACACCGCCTCTGTGATGAAAGTAGACGTGTCGCGCCGCTATTTCGACCAAAAGGCCACCACAGTGTCAGACACCATCGCCCAGACATACTCATTCTCGCTGAAAGACGGATTCGTGATAGACGGCGAGCAGGGCTTTGTGCTCCGGCCGTTCGACGAGGTCTACGTCCGCTCCATCCCCGGCTACACCGAGCAGAAGAACGTAACCGTTGAGGGTGAAGTGCTCTACAGCGGAACTTACACACTGGCGAAGAAGAGCCAGCGCCTCAGCGAAGTCATCAAGCAGGCCGGCGGATTCACCAACACCGCATACCCCGAGGGAGCCCGCCTTGTGCGCACAATAACAGAAGAGGAACGGATGCGAATGGAGAACATAATGAAGATGGTCAAGTCGCAGAGCAAGAATGAAGAAGACACGATTGACATCAACAAGCTCGACATCGGCGAGACCTACAACGTCGGCATCAACCTCGACATGGCCATGGCCCACCCCGGCAGCAACTACGACATCGTGCTCCGCGAGGGCGACCGCATCATTGTGCCTGAATATTCCGGAACCGTCAAGATCAGCGGAGACGTGATGTACCCCAACACCGTTGCGTTCCGCGACGGCGAGAAGCTCGACTACTACATCGACCAGGCCGGCGGATGGGGCAACAGAGCCAAGAAGAGCCAGACCTACATTATATATATGAACGGCACGATTGCCAAGGCCAGCCGCAAGAACAGGCCGGAGCCTGGCTGCGAGATTGTGGTGCCCACCAAGCCGCTGGGCCAGAAGCTGAGTGTGGCCGAGATGGTCGCAATAGGCTCCGGCACCGCCTCTGTGGCAACAATGATCGCCACCATTGCCAACCTGATAAAGAACTGACGGCAAGAAACGCCAAGCGAGCAATACGGCAAAAGCCTGCGGACCACTTTCCGCAGGCTTTTTTTCATTCACCCGCAAACAGAGCCGCGCCAATTTTCCGGGCGCCGGAAAAGATATATTAACACATTAGCAAACAAGCGTATTGCCCATTTCGAATTTATTTCATACCTTTGCACAACAGAACAAAGCACCGCCGCAGTCCGCACAGGCAAGCGGGCCGGAAAGGCGGGCCGCCATATAACTCGAACAAATACCCCAAATTCACCGATGACGGAAAAGAGCAACAGAATATCATGCGCCCCAATTAAGGTTGTGAAGCGCGACAGACCACTACATTTTTCCAAATTTAATGCAATATTAAACAGAATGTAGTGTTATATTAAAAAAAAGGCCGTCATCCATGAACCAATATGTTCTGTTCATCATAGGGGCGTTTGTCATCAGTATGCTTTGCGGGTTTGTGTCAATCCCGCTGATAATAAACTTCTGCAAGAAGCGCAAGCTCTACGACCAGCCCAACGCCAGAAAGATTCACAGCAACGGCATTCCGAGGCTGGGGGGCATCTGCTTTCTGCCCAGCATGATTCTGGCCTTTCTCATCGCAATGGTCGCTTTCAACGGCACAACCGGCGGCAACGAAATCACCGTCAGCATCTGGTCCGTGTTTTTTTTCATAAGCCTGCTGCTGATTTATGCCGTAGGACTCATCGACGACATCGTGAGCCTCGGCCCCAAGACCAAGTTCGCCGCGCAGATAGTGGCGGCAACCCTGCTGCCCGCCTCAGGGCTTTACATCAACAACCTCTACGGTTTCATGGGCGTCTACGAGCTGCCTTTCTATGTCGGCGCCCCACTCACCGTGCTCACCATCGTCTTCATCGACAACGCCATAAATCTGATTGACGGCATCGACGGCCTTGCCGGCGGGCTTTCATTCATCGCGCTGGCCGGATTTCTCAATTGTTTCGCGCGCGAGGGCATCTGGACATACTGCATCCTCATCACCGGACTGATGGGCGTTCTGATAGCATTCCTTTACTTCAACATCGTAGGCGGCAAGAACAACAGCATGAAAATCTTCATGGGCGACTCCGGAAGCCTCACACTGGGATTCATCCTCGGCTTTCTGCTCGTCAAGTTCTCGATGGACAACCCCAACGTAATGCCGTTCAGGCGCGACGGCCTCATGCTGTCGTACACCCTGGTGGCCATCCCCATACTCGACGTGTTCAGAGTCATTCTGGTGCGGCTCCGCCACCGCAAGCCGCTCTTCGGGGCAGACAAAAACCACATCCACCACAAGCTAATGCGCGCCGGCCTGACCCAGCGGCAGGCTCTGGTTGTCATTCTGGCGATGGCGCTAGCCTACATAGCCGTCAACAGGCTGCTTTTCGGCATCATGTATTTCAGCAGCGTCGTTGTGCTTGACATCGCGCTGTGGCTCGTTTTCCACGCGGCAATCAACCACTTCATCAGGCGCAACGGCCAAAAAGTATTTTTCACCGACAGCAACAATGATTAAACGCTCATTCGACATAATCGGCGCACTGCTGGGACTGCTGGCGCTTTCGCCGGTGTTTCTGATTGTCTACATCGGCCTGAAGGTCAGCACTCCGGGCGCCGCCATCTACAAGCAGGAACGCATAGGGCGCGGGGGGCGCCCCTTTTTCATCTACAAGTTCAGAACGATGGTGACAAACACCGAGGAAGACGGCGTTCCCCAGCTGGCCGAAGAGAACGACAGCCGGCTGACCACGTTCGGCAAGTTTCTGCGCGAGCACCATCTCGACGAGCTTCCGCAGCTGTGGAATGTGCTCAAGGGCGACATGTCGTTCGTGGGCTACCGCCCCGAGCGGCAGTACTTCATAGACCGCATCATGGCCATAAGGCCCGATTACGCCGAGCTGTATAGAGTGAGGCCGGGCATCACTTCCTACGCCACACTCTACAACGGCTACACCAACACGATGGACAAGATGATACGGCGCCTTGACATGGATCTTGAATATCTGCACAAAATGTCGCTGAAAGAAGACGCCAGAATCATTGCCTGCACGTTTGTCAGCATCATTTCCGGCAAGAAGTTTTAGCAGAATCCGAGCCTGTGGCGCCACCGCCATGGGGCAAGAGCGTCCGTTAACACTTTTAAGTTAACGGCAACGGTACCGTCAGTTTTGCGCAACCGCTTGATGCACAACACATTGCGAAATGTGCCATTTTGCATTGCAAAACAGGCCTTTTCGCTGTGCGATATGGGTCTTTTCACAACGCAATATGGCCTGTTTCGCAAGCCGAAACGGCAGGTGTGTTAAAAACGGCGGAGCCGGGGCGGCTTTTAATTCCATATTTGCAATTATCACCCCCGGCAGTCGGGCGTCTGTGAAAATCATGCTGAGCGCAAGCAGAACAGCGCCCGACATTTTGGCCGTTTGCACATTATTAATTAATTTTGCACACAATTTTGCCCCTTGCGACAACCGCCCCGCAGCGGGGCATCACAAAACGCGACAATCAAACCAAGCAGAAATATGGTGAAAGAATACCAAATGCGCGTCAGGCCGGAGGTGGCGGCAGACCACACGAGACTGCTGTCATATCTTGCGCAGGAAATGGCCATCGACGCAAGAACAATCACGGAGACACGCATTCTGAGAAAAAGCATAGACGCCCGCCAGCGCACTGTATACGTCAATCTGAGCCTGCGCGTCTACATCAACGAGCAGCCGCAAGACCCGCAGTTCGCCAGAACCGCCTATCCCGATGTGTCTGGGCGACCGGAAGCAATCGTCGTGGGCGAAGGGCCGGGCGGACTCTTTGCCGCGCTGAGGCTGATTGAGCTGGGAGTCCGCCCCATAATAATAGAGCGCGGAAAGAATGTCAGAGAGCGGAAAAAAGACCTTGCCGAAATATCCAGGCACCAGAAAGTGAACCCCGAGAGCAACTACTGCTTCGGCGAAGGCGGCGCCGGCGCCTATTCCGACGGCAAGCTGTACACAAGGAGCAAAAAGCGCGGCAGCGTGGACCGCATTCTCAACATCTTCTGCCAGCACGGAGCGCCACTGTCTATACTTTCTGACGCCCACCCCCACATAGGCACAGACAAGCTGCCCGGCGTAATAGAGAACATACGCAACACCATCATTAGCTCCGGCGGCGAGGTGCGCCACCAGACGCACATGGACAGCCTGCTGACAAACGCGCGCGGCGAGGTGACAGGAATAACAGCCACAAGGCTTGAAACCGACGAGAAACTGACACTGCACGGCCCTGTGATACTGGCCACAGGCCACTCTGCCAGAGACGTTTACAGCTATCTTTATGAAGCAGGCGTTGAGCTTGAGGCAAAAGGCATTGCTGTCGGCGTGCGGCTGGAGCACCCCGCCGAACTGATAGACAAGATACAATACCACAACCCGAACGGGCGGGGCAAATACCTGCCGGCAGCCGAATATTCGTTCGTCACGCAGGCCGCCGGACGCGGAGTGTATTCGTTCTGCATGTGCCCCGGAGGCTTCATCATTCCGGCCGCCACCGCCCCGGGCCAGATTGTGGTCAACGGCATGAGCCCGAGCAACCGCGGCGGCAAATGGTCTAACAGCGGCATGGTGGTCGAGACAAGGCCGGAAGACATCCCCGGCGACAGTCCGCTGAAAATGATGCACTGGCAGGAGGAGCTGGAAAGGCAGTGCTGGCAGCAGGGCAACATGCGGCAGACGGCCCCGGCACAGCGCATGGCCGACTTCGTGAACAGCCGCCTGAGCTACGACCTGCCCGAGACGTCATACGCCCCGGGCCTCATATCGTCGCCTCTCCACTTCTGGATGCCGGAGCACATCGTGTCGAGGCTCCGCGAGGGATTCCTGGCCTTTGGCCGCAGGAGCCGCGGCTTCCTCACCAACGAGGCCGTGATGATAGCCGTCGAGACGCGCACATCGGCACCGGTAAGGGTGGTGCGCGACCCCTCGACACTGATGCAGACAAGCCTCAGCGGACTCTTTCCGTGCGGAGAGGGCGCCGGCTATGCGGGCGGCATAGTATCGGCAGCCATCGACGGCGAGAGGTGCGCCGAAATGTGCGCCCAATATCTGGAACGCCTGTGAGAGGCGCAAAATGTAGAAACGCGCGGGAAAATTTGCATAAATGATGGAAAAGTAGTATTTTTGCGCCGAATTTGGCAAGACGTCGGGAACGCCGCGGAATGGCCGTCCAAAGCCAAAGGCCGCGGCTCCGGGGCATGGCCAAATCCGGCGGCGGCAAGCCTTGGGCACATCAACAGGAAAAACAAAGGCGAGGCAGACGCCGCCCGCCCGGTCAGGAAAGAATATCTGGCAGCATGACACACGCTGCCGACATAAATAATGCATTATGAACATTTCATACAAATGGTTAAAAGAGTACGTTGACTTTGAACTCACCCCGCAAGAAGTGTGCGACGCGCTCACTTCCGTGGGTCTTGAGGTAGACTCGCTCGAGGAGGTTCAAACCATAAAAGGAGGGCTGAAAGGACTCTACGTAGGCAAGGTCCTGACGTGTGCCCCCCACCCCAATTCAGACCATCTTCATGTCACAACCGTGGATCTCGGACGCGAAGAGCCGTCGCAGATCGTCTGCGGGGCGCCCAATGTGGCCGCCGGCCAGAAAGTGATCGTGGCCGACATCGGCTGCACCCTCTATGACGGCGACAAGGAGTTTGTCATCAAGAAGTCCAAGCTGCGCGGCGTTGACAGCTACGGAATGATTTGCGCCGAAGACGAAATCGGCGTAGGAACGAGCCACGACGGCATCATCGTGCTGCCGGACAATGCCACAGTGGGAACTCCGGCGGCAGAATACTACAATCTGGAAAGCGACTGGCTCATAGAAATCGACATCACGGCCAACCGCGCCGACGCGCTCTCGCACTGGGGAGTGGCGCGCGACCTGTACGCATGGCTCAAGTGCAACGGACACGCAACCGCGCTGCACCGCCCCGACTGCTCGGCCTTTTCCGTCGACAACAATGACCTGCCAATAGACGTGGAAATTGTGAACACAGACGCATGCAAGCGCTACGCCTGCGTGAGCATAACCGGCTGCGATGTCAAGGAGAGTCCGGAGTGGCTGCAGAACAAGCTGAGAGTCATAGGCCTGCGCCCGATCAACAACATCGTAGACATCACCAATTATATAATGATGGCCTACGGGCAGCCCATGCACTGCTTCGACGCCGACATGGTGACCGGCCGCAAGATCGTGGTGCGCACCCAGCCCGAGGGCACAAAGTTTGTGACACTCGACGGCACCGAGCACACACTGGGCACGCACGACCTGAGCATCTGCAACGCCGAGGAGCCGATGTGCATCGCAGGCGTGTTCGGAGGCAAGGGCAGCGGCACATACGAGACGACAAGAAACGTTGTGCTTGAGAGCGCCTACTTCCACCCCACGTGGATCCGCAAAAGCGCAAGACGCCACGGCCTGAGCACAGACTCGTCGTTCCGCTTTGAGCGCGGCATAGACCCCGACGGAGTGATATACGCACTGAAGCAGGCTGCCATCCTGTGCAAGGAGCTTGCCGGCGGACACGTATCGATGGAAATAAAAGACGTGTATCCCTCACCTGTAAAGGGAGCCGAGGTCAGCCTGGCGTATGATTATGTTGACAGCCTCGTGGGGAAAAGAATCCCGCACGAGACAGTCAGGAGCATCTGCGAGAGCCTCGAGATGAAGATTAACGGCGAAAGCGCCGAAGGGATAGAACTTACAGTGCCGGCCTACAGGGTTGACGTCAAGAGGCCGTGCGACGTGGTGGAGGACATCCTGCGCATCTACGGCTACAACAATGTGGAGATTCCGTCGCAGCTGAAAAGCTGTCTGGTGATAAAAGGCGAGGAGGACCACAAGCACAAGCTCGCAAACATCATCGGCGAACAGCTTGTCGGCGAGGGATTCAACGAAATACTGAACAACTCGCTGACCAAAGGGGCTTACTACGACATGACGGAAGCATATCCCGCAGCCAACTGCGTGAGAATTTTCAATCCGCTCAGCACCGACCTGAACGTGATGAGGCAGACACTGCTGTTCGGCGGTCTGGAGTGCGTAGAGCACAACGCCAAGCGGAAAAGCCCCAATCTGAGGTTCTTCGAGTTTGGAAATGTCTATCGGTTCACCCCGGAGAAAAAGAACGCGGAAGACCCCATCCTGGCTTACAGAGAGCGCTACCACCTGGGCCTGTGGCTCACAGGCAAGCGCGTGGAAGGCAGTTGGGCCCACCCCGACGAGGACAGCAGCTACTATGAGCTTGCCGCCTGCGTGAGAAACATTCTGAACAGGACTGGCGTAAATCCCGCAGCGGTGGTTTTCAACCACAGCACAAACGACATATTCTCAGAAGCGCTGACCATCGAGCTGCGCAACGGCAAGAAAATCGGCGAGATGGGAATCGTGGCCGGCAAACTCCTGAAAGCAATGGACATAGCCAAGCCTGTATACTTCGCCGAGATTGACTGGACAGCCCTGATGGCGGCAATCAGCAAGAAGCAGGTACTGTTCTCTGAAATCAGCAAGTTCCCGGCGGTGAGCCGCGACCTTGCATTGCTGGTGGACAGCGGCGTGGAGTTCGCCGCAGTTGAGTCCGTCGCTCGCCAGTCTGAAAAGAAGCTCCTGAAAGATGTCGAGCTGTTTGACGTCTATGAGGGCAAGAACCTGCCCGCCGGCAAGAAGAGCTACGCGGTGAACTTCAAGCTGCAGGACGAGACCAGGACCCTCAACGACAAGCAGATTGACGCGATAATGTCTAAAATAATAACAAACTTAAAAAATAAACTTGGGGCCGAGCTCCGCTAATTTTCAATCCAATGGGAAGAGCATTTGAATATAGGAAAGCAACCAAACTGAAGCGGTGGGGGCACATGGCCCGCACTTTCACCAAAATTGGAAAACAAATCGCCATCGCAGTAAAGGCCGGCGGGCCAGAACCTGAGAACAACCCGCACCTGCGCGCTATCATCCAGACGGCAAAGCGCGAGAATATGCCCAATGCAAACATAGAAAGAGCCATAAAGAACGCGCTGGGCAAAGACCAGAAAGACTTCAAGGAGGTGACATACGAAGGCTACGGCCCCCACGGAATAGCCATATTTGTTGACGCCGCGACAGACAACACAACCCGCACCGTGGCCAACGTTCGCGCTGTCTTCAACAAGTTCAGCGGCAACCTTGGCACTCAGGGGTCGCTCTCGTTCCTGTTTGACCACAAGTGCGTGTTCACATTCAAGAAGAAAGACGGACTCGACATGGACGAGCTTATTCTTGACTTCATCGACTTCGGAGTTGACGACGACTACGATTACGATGAAGAAGCCAACGAAATTACAATATACGGCGAGCCGACAAGCTTCAGCGACATACAGAAGCACCTCGAGGGTCTGGGGCTTGAAGTCACGGGCGCGGAATTCACACGCATACCCAATGACCTCAAGGACGTGACGCCCGAACAGCGCGAGACCATCAACAAGATGGTGGACCTGCTCGAGGACGACGATGACGTGCAGAATGTCTACACCAACATGAAGCCGGAAGAGTAAGTAAATTCTCTTTAAGTTGTCTTACAATAATGCAGAATCGAAGTGCCCCAACCGGCCTCCGTTCTGCATTATTGCTTTATGAATATCCGCATTCACTTGCTTATTAAAAAGAAATATTGTAACTTTGCTATTCCAAAAGAACAGACCTTCGTGTATGGACAACTTCATCGAAATCAAAGGAGCAAGAGTCAACAACCTGAAAAACGTTGACATAAAGATTCCACGCAACAAGTTCATCGCCATAGCCGGAGTCAGCGGCTCTGGCAAATCGTCTTTGGCATTCGACACCCTTTATGCTGAAGGCCAGAGGCGCTACGTTGAGAGTCTGTCCGCATACGCACGCCAATTCTTGGGAAGAATAAACAAGCCGGAATGCGACTACATCAAAGGCATACCGCCCGCCATTGCAATTGAGCAGAAAGTCATAAGCAGGAACCCGCGGTCAACGGTGGGCACGACAACCGAAATCTACGAATACCTGCGCCTGCTCTTCGCCCGCATCGGCCGCACTTACTCGCCGGTGAGCGGCAGCGAAGTGAAGAAGCACACAACGGAAGACATCATCAGGTGCGTGGAGGCTTTCGCGCCGGGAACAAAATTTGTGGTGATGGCGCCGTTCAGCCTGTCGCAAGACAGAGATGTGGAAAAGCAGCTGCGGGCATACGTGCTGCAAGGCTACGCCAGGATTTACTACAAAGGCGAGTTCTACAGAATCGAAGATTTCATGGCGGACAACGACCTGACGCAGGCTGACGCCAATGAAATATATCTTGTCATTGACCGCCTGTCTGTCGCCACAGACAAAGACAGCATCGCCCGCCTTGTAGACTCGGCAGAAACAGCATTCTACGAGGGCAACGGCAACTGCCGCATCATGCTGCTGCCGTCAATGATAAGCTACGACTTCTCCGTAAGATTCGAGGCCGACGGAATGACGTTCGAAGAACCGTCGGACAACCTTTTCTCCTTCAATTCGCCCGTTGGAGCGTGTCCAGAGTGCCAAGGTTTCGGCAATGTGATAGGCATCGACGAAAAGCTCGTCATTCCGAACACGTCGCTCAGCGTGTATGACGGCTGCGTTGTGTGCTGGCACGGAGAGAAAATGAAAATGTGGCAGGACGAGTTCTGCCGCCGCGCGTCCACAGACAATTTCCCCATTTTCGAGCCGTACTACAGACTGACCAGAGAGCAGAAAGACCAGCTGTGGCACGGACTGCCAAGCGACACAGGCAAAGAGCCGCACGACAGGGTGTGCATAGACTCATTCTTCAACATGGTAAAGGAAAACCAGTACAAAATCCAATACCGCGTGATGATGAGCCGCTACCGTGGCAAAACAGTCTGCCCGGTCTGCCACGGCACGAAACTGCGGAAAGAGGCAAACTACGTCAAGATCTGCGGACGCTGCATTTCTGACTTAGTGGAAATGCCCGTGGCGCGGCTTTACACCTGGTTTGAAAACCTTGAGCTTGACGAACACGACAGCAGAATAGGCCAGCGCCTGCTCACGGAAATCACCAACCGGTTGAAATTCCTGCTTGACGTGGGGCTGGGCTACCTGACACTGAACCGCGCTTCAAACACTCTCAGCGGAGGCGAGAGCCAGCGCATAAACCTCACAACGTCTCTGGGCAGCAGCCTCGTTGGCTCGCTGTACATCCTCGACGAGCCGAGCATTGGCCTGCACAGCCGCGACACAGACCGGCTGATACAAGTGCTGCGCCAACTGCAGGCACTCGGCAACACGGTGGTGGTGGTTGAGCATGACGAAGAGATTATACGCGCCGCAGACCACCTCATCGACGTTGGCCCCGACGCGGGACGGCTCGGGGGCAGAATCGTCTACGCCGGCAACCCGGCAAAGATAGACGAGAACGCGCTTACAAAATATCCGGAAAGCCATACAATAAGATATCTGACCGGCACAGAAAGCATTCCACTGCCGCACGGACGGCGCAAATGGAACAGAAGCATAACCGTGAAAGGCGCGCGGATGAACAATCTGAAAGGAATCGACGTGACATTTCCGCTCAACGTCATGACTGTTGTGACCGGAGTCAGCGGATCCGGAAAATCATCGTTGGTAAAAGGAATTCTTTATCCGGCCATAAAGCGCCACATCGGCGAAGTGTGCGACGCCCCCGGAGACTATATCTCACTGGAAGGAGACACTGACAGCATCAGCCACATTGAGTTTGTCGACCAGAACCCGATTGGCAAGAGCACAAGGTCGAATCCGGCAACTTACGTCAAGGCATACGACGCCATCAGAGACCTGTTCGCCCAGCAGCCGCTCTCTGTCCAGATGGGCTTCACGCCTCAATATTTCTCGTTCAACGCTGAAGGCGGCCGCTGCGAGGAATGCAAAGGGGCGGGAGTGATAACCGTCGAGATGCAGTTCATGGCCGACATCGTGCTCGAATGCGAAAGCTGCCACGGCCACAGGTTCAAACAAGAAATCCTTGACGTGAGATATGAAGGCAAAAACATTGATGACGTGCTGAACATGACTGTAAGTGAGGCCATCGAATTTTTCGGCACACACAAGCAGACACAAATTGTGAAACGGCTGAAACCGCTCGCCGACGTGGGGCTGGGATACATACAGCTCGGGCAAAACTCCTCAACGCTTTCCGGCGGCGAGAATCAAAGAGTAAAGCTGGCATATTTCATCGGACAGGAAAAACAGGAGCCAACAATATTCATCTTTGACGAGCCCACAACCGGCCTGCATTTCCACGACATAAAAAGGCTGCTCGAAGCCTTTGACTCTCTGATTGCACGTGGACATACCATCCTGATCATCGAACACAATCTGGATGTGATAAAATGTGCGGATCACGTGATAGACATGGGACCCGACGGAGGCGACGGAGGCGGCAATCTGGTTGTTGCAGGCACGCCTGAAATGGTCAGCGGATGCAAACAAAGCGTAACCGGCAAGTATTTGAAAGAAAAACTTTACTGAAAATTTTGCAGGAACGGAAAAAAACACTACCTTTGCACCCGCAAAGCAAAATTCAAACGAATCAAGCCGACATGGCTCAGTTGGTAGAGCAATTCATTCGTAATGAATAGGTCCCCGGTTCGAGTCCGGGTGTCGGCTCATTCTTTAAACAAAATCTTCAACTTATTGCGGCAATAGCTCAGTTGGTAGAGCATTGGCTTCCCAAGCCGAGGGTCGCGAGTTCGAGTCTCGTTTGCCGCTCAACAAGAAAAACACTGACAAACAAGCACTTGCGTAAAAGGCGTTCCCATTGACCGCCTCTTTCTTTCCGCTTTCGAGACAAGCAACAGAATATTTGGGAACATTAGGAGCTTGTCAGCAGAGAAATCGGTAATCTAATCGGAAATAAAAACGAAGCACAACGTCACGACCATGAAAGCCAAAGGATTAAGGCAAAAATATAAAACGCTCCAGAATATTCCAGAACACAAGTCGTACGTATTATTTTGGAATCAATACCCACAAATTCATAACATATTGATATTTTTAAGCAATTATCGGCCACATTCAAGGCTATTATAAATTATTTTTAGTAACTTTGCCAAATGATTGGTATTTGGAATACAAACGATTTGACAAGAAGATGAAACCAACAGCCATATTGCTCTTGCATTGCCCCGACCAGCCGGGCATAATCACCGAACTGACAAAGTTCATAACAGACAACCAAGGCAACATTGTTTACCTGGACCAATATGTCGACAGGTTGGACGGTGTGTTTTTCATGCGGATTGAGTGGGAACTGACGTCTTTTCTCATACCGCGCGACAAAATAAAAGAATACATCGACACCCTGTATTCCCGCCGGTACAACATGAGCTGCAACCTCTATTTCAACGAGGTGCGCCCGAGAATGGCCATCTTCGTGAGCAAAATGAGCCACTGCCTGTATGACTTACTGGCAAGATACAACGCCGGAGAGTGGAGCGTGGACATACCCTGCATCATAAGCAACCACGAGAACCTTAGATATGTGGCCGAACAGTTTGACATTCCATACTATGTCTGGAAGATAAACAAGGACCACTCGAACAAGGCTGAGGTGGAACAGGCGGAAATAGAACTGCTGAAAAAGGAAAAGGTGACATTCATCGTGCTGGCACGCTATATGCAGATTATCAGTGAGAAACTGATAAACGAGTATCCAAACCACATCATAAACATCCACCACTCGTTCCTGCCGGCATTTATCGGCGCGAAGCCTTATCACCAAGCATGGGAGCGCGGAGTGAAAATCATCGGCGCGACCAGTCATTACGTTACTTCCGATCTGGACGCTGGGCCGATTATAGAGCAGGATGTCGTGAGAATCACGCACAAGGACACCCCCGAGAGCCTTGTCCTCAAAGGACGCGACCTGGAGAAAATCGTGCTCTCAAGGGCAGTGACCAAGCACATTGAGCGCAAGGTGCTCACATACAAGAACAAAACCATCATCTTCAGCTAATGCAAGTTGCAATTGTAAAATACAACGCAGGCAACGTGCGCTCTGTGGTGAACGCCCTGCAGCGGGTGGGCATAAGCCCCTGCGTGACAGACTCGCCTGAAGAACTGAGAGCCGCCGACCGCGTGATATTTCCAGGCCAAGGTGAGGCACGCAGCACAATGGAATATCTCAAAGCACACGGTCTGGACAATGTCATAAAAAGCCTGCGCCAGCCGGTGCTGGGCATCTGCATCGGCCAGCAGTTGCTTTGCCGCAGCTCCGAGGAGGGCGGCGGAACGGTCTGCCTGGGAATCTTCGACGCAGATGTAAAACTGTTCAAACCAGAAAGACATGACGACAAAGTGCCTGCCATTGGCTGGAATGCCATCAGAGACCTGAAGTCGCCACTGTTCAACGGAATCAAAGATGCAGATTTTGTATATTTCGTCCACAGCTATTATGTGCCGGTGTGCGGCGAGACAATCGCCACAACACATCACATTACCACTTACAGCGCAGCACTGCACAAAGACAACTTCTATGCCACACAATTCCATCCGGAAAAAAGCGGTGACATAGGAGAGACAATCCTTAAAAACTTCCTCAGCATATGATCGAGCTTATACCGGCAATAGACATTATCGGGGGCAAATGCGTGAGGCTGACAAAAGGGGACTATGCAAGCCAAACGACATACAGCCGGAATCCGGCCGATCTCGCCATGGAGTTTGAGAAAATCGGCTACAGGCGCCTGCACATCGTTGATCTGGATGGCGCAAAATCGAAACATATCACTAACGCCGCGACACTGAAATCCATAACGTCGGCAACAAAACTTACTGTCGATTTCGGCGGAGGACTGAAAACAGAAAAAGACATCAAATGCGCCTTTGACAACGGTGCCGCAATGGTGACCATCGGCTCCGTTGCCGTCTCGTCGCCAGATATGTGTCTGGAATGGATCAAGAAATATGGCGCGGACAGAATAATACTCGGAGCCGACACAAGAAACGGGAAAATCTCAATAAACGGCTGGACGCAAGACTCCGGGGCTGACCTCTTCGAGTTTCTTGACTTCTATGTAAGACACGGCATACACAACGTTCTCTGCACCGAAATATCAAAAGACGGAATGCTCTGCGGCCCCGCCACAGACCTCTACAAACGAATAATGCAGGCCTACCCCACCCTGCACCTCATCGCAAGCGGCGGCGTGTCGAATGCCGAGGACATCTATGAGCTTGACCGCGAGGGGATACCCGCCGTGGTGTTCGGGAAAGCCATTTATGAGGGGAAAATAAATATGAAAGAGTTATGGGACTGGCAAAACGAATAATTCCATGCCTTGATGTCAAAGACGGCAAGACTGTCAAAGGCACAAACTTTGTAAACCTGCGCAGCGCCGGCGACCCGGTAGAGATGGGGAAAGCATACAGCAGCGCCGGCGCAGACGAGCTTGTATATCTTGACATAACTGCCAGCCACGAAGGGCGCAAGACATTTACGGAAATTGTCTCGCGCATTGCCCGCGAAATAAACATTCCGTTCACCGTGGGCGGAGGCATCAACGAACTGGCTGACGTGGAAAGGCTACTTTACGCCGGTGCTGACAAAGTGAGCGTCAACAGCGCGGCAATAAGACGACCGCAGCTCATCGACGAGATAGCAAAGAGATTCGGAAGCCAAGTGTGTGTCTGCGCCATCGACGCACGCCATGAGGACGGCGACTGGTACTGCTATCTCAACGGCGGTCGCAAGCGCACCAGCCACAGGCTCCTGGAATGGGCAAAAGAGGCTGAAGACCGCGGCGCCGGCGAGATTCTCTTCACAAGCATGAACCATGACGGCGTGAAAGACGGCTACGCCAACGACATTCTTGCGAGATTGGCAGACAGCCTGTCAATCTCAATCATTGCCAGCGGCGGTGCCGGAAAGATGGAGCATTTCCGCGACGCTTTCCTTATCGGCCATGCCGACGCGGCATTGGCCGCAAGCGTATTTCATTTCGGAGAAATAAAAATTTCCGAACTGAAAGATTATCTGAAAAAAAACAACATTAACGTAAGAATTTAAACACTGAAATGAACATAGACTTTGAAAAGGGGAACGGACTTGTTCCCGCCATAATCCAAGACTCCCGCACCAGAAAAGTCCTGATGCTCGGATACATGAACAGGCAGGCTTACGAAAAGACTGTGGAAACAAAGCGCGTGACTTTCTTCAGCAGGCAACGCCAATGCCTGTGGACAAAAGGCGAGACGTCCGGAAACTTTCTGAACCTTGTCAGCATAGAAAGCGACTGCGACAATGACACTCTTTTGGTAAAAGCCATTCCCGACGGCCCCATATGCCACAAAGGCACAGACACCTGTTGGGGCGAAAAGAATGAAAAGAGCAACATTGAGTTCCTCTCGGAATTGCAGGACTTCATCGAAAAGCGCCGGAAAGAAATGCCGGAAGGAAGCTACACCACATCCTTATTCAAAGACGGCATAAACCGCATTGCCCAGAAAGTGGGCGAGGAAGCGCTGGAGACCGTCATTGAAGCAGTCAACGGAACAACAGAACGGGTTGTGTACGAAGGCGCAGACCTGCTCTATCACCTGATTGTCATGCTCACGAGCAAGGGCCTCCGCATTGAGGACCTCGCAAAGGAGCTGCAAGTGCGCCATTCACCAGACTGGCAGAAACATTAGTCAATACAGCCAACGCAATAAGATTCAAGATGTTAGTCGATTACAAAAAGGTCAACATATACCAACAGCCGGACAAGCCTGTGCTTTCTGACGTTGATTTTCACGTGGATGAGGGGGAGTTCATCTACCTGATAGGGCGCGTCGGCTCCGGCAAAAGCTCACTGCTCAAGACCGTTTACTTTGAACTTGATGTTGACGAGGCGGAACAGGCCGTCGTGCTGGAGCACGACCTGCGCAACTTGAAACGCAAGCACGTACCGGCACTACGACGCCAGATGGGAATCATCTTCCAGGACTTTCAGCTGCTTGGTGACAGAACGGTGTACAAGAATCTGCGCTTCGTGCTGAAAGCGACAGGATGGAAAGACAAGAAACTCATTGACAAACGCATCAACGAAGTGCTGAGCGACGTGGGCATGGAAGACAAGGCACAGAAAATGCCGCACGAGCTTTCCGGGGGCGAGCAACAAAGAATTGCCATCGCCAGAGCGATTCTGAACAAGCCGAAACTGATTGTCGCCGACGAGCCGACAGGCAATCTTGACCCTGAGACTGCCGAGAACATTATAAAACTTCTCAGACATATCTCACAGACCGGCACATCGGTCATAATGAGCACACACAACATGCCGCTGCTGGACAAATATCCTGGCATTGTCTACAGGTGCGAAAACGGAAGCCTTAAAGAGGTGACAAACGACTTCAACAGAATGTGCAATGCCGACGAGGCCGACGCATTCAGCACGACAAATGAAGCGGAACAGAATCAAGCAGAAGACAATAAGTCAGTTACAGAAATCAATTAAATTAACAACCAATATGAAAGTGATGAAATTTGGCGGCACCTCTGTAGGTACGCCTGCCCGCATGAAAGAAGTGACACGGTTGATTACAAAATCAAACGAACAGACATTCGTGGTTCTTTCGGCGATGTCCGGAACGACAAATTCGCTGGTGGAAATTTCAAATTACCTTTATAAAAAGAATCCTGAGGGGGCAAACGAAATCATAAACAGGCTTGAAGACAAATATTTCAGACACATTGACGAGCTTTATTCCACCCAGGAATGGAAAGAAAAGACAAGGGAGTTTCTCGTTGACGAGTTCCGCTATCTGCGCTCGTTCACAAAAGAACTGTTCACAAGCTTCGAAGAGAAATGCATCGTTGCCCAGGGGGAAATAATCAGCACAAACATGGTCACCAACTACATGAAGGAGATTGGCGTCAATGTCACTCTGCTTTCGGCCCTTGACTTCATGCGGACAGACAAGAACTCTGAGCCAGACCCGACATATATCAGGGAAAAACTCAACGCACTGCTGGAAGAGCACAATGGCTCCACTGTATATATCACCCAAGGATTCATCTGCCGCAATGCGTATGGCGAGACGGACAACCTGCAGCGCGGAGGCAGCGACTACACAGCCTCGCTGATCGGAGCGGCCATCGGCGCTGAAGAAATACAGATCTGGACCGACATCGACGGAATGCACAACAACGACCCGAGAGTGGTTGACAAAACCGCACCCGTACACCACCTGCATTTTGAAGAGGCCGCGGAGCTGGCTTATTTCGGAGCCAAGATTCTCCACCCCACCTGTGTCCAGCCCGCAAAGTTCGCCGGAGTTCCCGTGCGGCTGCTGAACACCATGGATCCTGAAGCAGAAGGCACACTCATCAGCAACTCGACAGAACATGGAAAAATTAAGGCCGTCGCAGCCAAAGACAACATCACGGCCATAAAGATCAAGAGCAGCAGAATGCTTCTGGCAACCGGTTTCCTGAGAAAAGTGTTCGAGATTTTCGAGAGCTATCAGACGCCTATCGACATGGTCTGCACATCCGAGGTGGGCGTTTCCATGAGCATAGACAACGTCTCACATCTGAACGAGATAGTGGACGAGCTTAAGAAATACGGCACGGTGACCGTTGACAACAATATGTGCATTGTGTGTGTCGTTGGAGACCTGGACTGGAGCAATGTGGGATTTGAGACGCTCACAATGGAAGCGATGAAAGACATTCCGGTGCGCATGATTTCATACGGAGGGTCGAATTACAACATATCGTTCCTAATAAAGGAATGCGACAAGAAGCGTGCCTTGCAAAGCCTCAGCGACACTCTGTTCAACAAATAAAGCCTCTGAGAGCAAGCGCAAAACAGACATAAAACAACAAACAAGCAATATCATTTATGAAAGGAACATTTCCTTTAGATAAATTCGGTTCTTTAGAAACTCCGTTCTACTTCTATGACACAGAGTTGCTGCGCCGCACCCTGTCTGCCGTAAAGGCAGAGTCTGCCAGACACAGCAACTTCATAGTACACTACGCAGTCAAAGCAAATGCCAACACAAAGCTCCTGAACATTATCCGCGAGGCTGGCTTTGGAGCTGATTGCGTGAGCGGAGGCGAGATTGAGGCTGCCATAAAAGCCGGCTTCCCGCCGCAGAGCATAGTATTCGCCGGCGTTGGGAAAAACGACAGAGAGATAGAGCTGGCACTTGACAAAAACATTTTTTGCTTCAACGTGGAAAGCGTGCCGGAGCTTCATGTCATAAACGAGCTTGCCGGGAGCAAGGGCAAGACAGCCAATATCGCGCTGCGCATCAATCCAAACATCGGTGCGCACACGCACGCCAACATCACTACCGGACTGGCAGAAAACAAGTTCGGCATCGCAATGAGCGACATGATGCCAACAATCGAATGCGCCAAACATCTGAAAAACGTCAGGCTCGTCGGGCTGCATTTCCACATCGGCTCGCAAATATTGGACATGGGTGACTTCACCGCGCTATGCAACAGGATCAACCAGTTGCTGACGCAGCTGGAGCAGTCACGCATTGCAATTGAGCACATCAATGTCGGCGGCGGTCTGGGCATTGACTACCAGCACCCGAACCGCGTGGCAGTTCCTGACTTCAAAGCCTACTTTGACACATTCGCAAAGCACCTTAATCTAAGAGAAAGCCATAAAGTGCATTTTGAACTGGGCCGTTCCATAGTCGGGCAATGCGGCACATTAGTCACAAAAGTCCTTTATGTGAAACAAGGAACCGCCAAACAGTTTGCCATCGTTGACGCCGGCATGACGGACCTTATCCGCCCCGCGCTTTATCATGCGTACCACAAAATCGAGAACATAAGCAGCGACGGGCCTGCGGAGCCTTACGATGTGGTGGGCCCCATCTGCGAGTCAAGCGACGTGTTTGCCAAGCAAGCGGAAATCAACAAGTGCCACCGAGGAGACCTCATCGCCATCCGCTCAGCCGGTGCTTATGGCGAAATCATGGCCTCACAATACAATTGCCGGAGGCTGCCGCAAGGATACACGACAGAAGATTTGGTTTAAACAGGATTGCAAGATATGGCAATTGACATTGGGTCAATAATTATATGCGGACTTATGTTGCTGTTTGCCGCTCTCACTCCATTGTGCAACGGACTGAGGAGGCTGCGCTTGCGCAGGGGAGAAAGCGGCGGACAGCAACAAAGTCCATCTTTCTCCATAATAATAACCGCCCACGACATGGCAGAGGAGCTGGAGAAGAGTCTGCCGGTGTTCCTCACACAGGACTACAAGCCATATGAAGTGATTGTTGTCAATGAGTCATCGACAGACAGAACGGAAGAAGTCTTAAAACGGCTTCAGTCCGAGTTCAAAAACCTCCGCACCACTTTCATTCCACAATCAAGCCATTACATAAGCCGCAAAAAGCTCGCAATGACTCTCGGAGTGAAAGCCGCACACAACGACTGGATTGTCTTTGCCGAAGCCGACTGCCGCCCGGCAAGCGCAAACTGGCTGACCGCCCTCTCACGCCACTGCACACCCGACACCGACATTGTGCTCGGATATACGAATTATGAAGCAGGCGCCAAGAAATATTACCGGTTTGAACGCCTGCTCCACGGATGCTATAACCTGCACAATGCCGCAAAGGGAACAGCTTACGGATATAACGGAAACAGCCTCGCGCTGAGGAAAGCGGTCTTTATGAATAAGAACGGGTTCCTGAAAAACCTGAAATACCTGCGCGGGGAATACGATTTTCTCGTCAATGACTATGCGGCGCCGGGCAACACCGGCATCGCCATCGAGCCGGAAGCACACATGACACAGACTGCCCCTTCACGCAAGCAATGGACAAACAGCCATGTTTACTACATGGAAACGAGAAAACATCTTGACAACAAAATCAGAGGACGCCTGCTTTTCAACACAGACCACCTGCTCCTATACTTCAACTACCTGCTTGAGGCCGGCGCTTTCGCCTATGCATTCCGCTCGGACAATCTTCCGATATTGTGCACAGCCGCTGTCGCCTTTGCCGCCACACTGACAATAAGATTGCTGACCGCGAGCAAAACCCTAAAATATTTCAGAGAAGCGATACCGCTTTGGGTAATCCCGTTTTTTGAGCTGCGGACAATCTGGCAGAACGCCAGCTTTATGGTCAGACACAAGCTTGCAGACAAACAAGACTTCATACGCAACAATTAGCAACAGGTTATGAGAATCCTGCATTTTTGCCCAAGCACAGACAAGGAAGCCGCCAGGCACATCGAAATTCTGATGCAAAATCCATGTGCAGGTGTGGAACTGAAGGCATGCGGCAGCCTTATCGCCTGCAACAAACTGCTGAGGAGCTGGCATCCGGACATTGTGCATCTGCACGGCTGCTGGCACATGACCATTGCCGCCGCCGGAAGAATGGCCGTCCGGCGGCACGCAAGAATTGTACTCACACCGCACGGCAGTCTGGAGCCGTGGATTCTTAAGCAGAAATACCTCACCGAGAAATTGCCAAAGCTACTGCTGTACCAGCGGCGCTGCATAAAGAGAGCCTACTCGATAATCGCCTTTGGACGCATGGAAGCTGAATATCTGAGACACCTCGGGTATAATCCGCGCGTTGAAATTGTACACAACTCAATGGTTACAGACTCCATAAGCGACAGCGAAATGGCAAACGGTGTCTGCAACGTTTACCGGAAAGTGCTGAACACAGACGTTTTCAGCCTTATGGACGACAGAACCAGAACCGCACTGAGGGCATTGATAAAGGCTGGAATCTCCGGCGACTCACGCTGGCTGAACAATGTGGAATATGACTCCTGCAAAGATTTCGACAGGGGCGAATGGCACAAAATAGCAGTGTTCGCCTGTCAGGAGAACATCAACGACATCATTTCCAAAGGACTGGCAGTGCTGGAGCTTGACCCTCTGCCGCCGCTTTATTCCTCGGTGGACAGCTATGAGCAACCCGGCAACGGCGCCACCAGACTCGTCAACGCCACCCCAGCCCACATCAGCGCGGACAAACTGCTTGCCGCAATCAGGCAATCGAGAAAATGGCTTAACGCCGGAACGCTGAGAATCCGCCACTTGGCTGAATTTGCAGACATTCTGCGGCACGGAAGTCTTGACGAAAAAAAACTTGCCGACATGCTCGCGGAAAAGAAACTCGCCAAATACACCTCGCGCCTCATGTCCGTCCTGGCTGACACCACCGGGCTTGAAGAAGGATTCATGCCCGTGCCCGAAAAGAAAGACAGAGGAACCGGAAGAATGGAAAGAAACATAATAAAACACTTTGAAATATGACTGACAACAGACAATCTGAAACAAATAACGAGACCCACTATCTGGGGCTTCTGTCAAAATTGTTTCCAACCGTGGCTGAAGCCAGCACGGAAATCATCAATCTGGAAGCCATCATGCACCTGCCGAAAGGAACAGAGCACTTTCTGGCAGACATACACGGAGAAAACGAGGCATTCCAGCATGTGCTCAAGAACGCTTCAGGAAACATCAAGCGGAAAGTGAACGAGCTGTTCGGCAACAGCCTGAGGGAATCAGAGAAGAAAGAGCTGTGCACGCTGATATATTACCCCGAACAGAAAATCGAGCTGATAAAGACTGCAGAGCCAGAGCTTGTCGACTGGTACCACATCACCATCCACCACCTCGTGCGCGTCTGCCGCGATGTCAGCAGCAAATACACCCGCTCGAAAGTGAGGAAATCTCTTCCGGCAGATTTCTCCTACATCATCGAAGAGCTCCTGCACGAGAATGTTGACGACACGAACAAAGCGGCCTACGTCAACGTAATCGTAGACACAATAATCACCACCGGCAGAGCCGACGACTTCATCATCGCCCTGTGCAACGTCATACAGAGGCTCGCCATAGACCAGCTGCACATTCTGGGCGACATATACGACCGCGGCCCCGGGGCACACATCATCATGGACATAATGCAGGACTACCACAGCTGGGATATGCAGTGGGGCAACCATGACATACTCTGGATGGGAGCCTGCGCCGGCAACGACGCCTGCATCTGCAACGTGCTGCGCCTGTCACTGCGCTACGCCAACCTGGCCACACTCGAAGAGGGCTACGGCATAAACCTCGTGCCGCTGGCCACATTCGCAATGGACACATACGGGTCGGATCCGTGCGAGGAGTTTGTGCCGAAGCTGAACAAAAACACAGCTATCGACGAGAAGACCGTGCGACTGATCGCAAGGATGCACAAGGCCATCAGCATAATACAGTTCAAAATAGAGGCCCAGATCTTCTGCAGGCATCCGGAATGGGGCATGGACGGCCGCAATCTGCTCGGCTGCATCGACAAGCAGAACGGCACCTGCACAATAAACGGCAAGGAGTACAAGATGAAGAGCAGCAACTTCCCCACCCTGCTGGATGACGCCCCCTACAAGCTCACTGCCGAGGAAGAGATTCTCATGCAGAGGCTGCACCACTCTTTCGCCATCAGCGAGAAGCTGCACCGCCACATAAAACTGATGCTGAGCCACGGCGGAATGTACGCCATCTACAACAGCAACCTGCTGTATCACGCCGCCGTGCCGCTGAATGCCGACGGCACGCTCAAGGACGTGACGCTGCACGACGGCAAAACCTACAACGGCAAGGAGCTGATGCGCCAGATTGAAATGATGATACGCTCGGCGTTCACATCAGACACCGCGCCAGAGCTGCGCGACTACGCGACAGACTACTTCCTCTACCTTTGGTGCGGAAAAGACAGCCCGCTGTTTGACAAGTCAAAAATGGCCACATTCGAGCGCTACTTCCTGACGGACAAGGAGACATACAAGGAAGAAAAAGGCTATTATTTCAAACTGCGCGATGACGAGACGGTCTGCGACCACATACTGGACGCCTTTGAAGTGAACGGCACTAACCGCCACATCATAAACGGACACGTGCCAGTACACGCCTCGAAAGGCGAAAACCCAATCAAGGCCGGCGGCAAACTGATGGTTATCGACGGGGGCTTCAGCGAGGCTTACCACAACGAGACCGGCATTGCCGGATATACTCTTGTGTACCACAGCCGCGGATTCCAGCTCGTGCAGCACGAGCCGTTCACAAGCACTGCCGACGCCATCAAGCAGGGCACTGACATCAAGAGCACCACACAGATTGTCGAAATGTCGGCACACAGAATGCTCGTGGCCGACACAGACCGCGGAGCCGAACTGAAAGGCCAGATCGCCGACTTGAAAAAACTGCTCTATGCCTACCGCCACGGCATAATCAAGGAGCGCAGGCAGTAATCTTGACAAAACGCCCGACCGAGGGAAAAGCCATTGGCCGCCATGCCTTTTTTGCGACATGACGGCCAATGGCTTTTTCTGTTTCACAAAAGCACCATGCAGAAGACATCTGCGGCCACCGGTGGCGGCAGACGTGCATATATACGGACTCTGCCCGCCACCATTAGTTGCAAATATGCAACTAAAGCACCATCCCCGCCCGCCCATTTTAACACAGCCGCCACATCGCATTGCAGAATAACCCTTTTCACAGTCTGAAACGGCCTGTATTGCATCGCAATATGGCCCATTTCGGAAGCCAGAATGGCCCATATCGCAAAGCAGTGACCATCAGACAGTTACAAGAGACAACGGTTATCGTGCGCATTAACTTAAAATTGTTAATTCCAAGCCGTTGCCAGACCTCCGGCCGATTCGGGAAAAACACTGCAAGGCCCGGCCGACACACGGTATTGACAAAAGCTGTCAGAACAAGACTTGCAGGCATTCATAAACGCAAAGAACTCATTTAAACTCTTTCCGAAAAGTCTTTTTTTGCTTCATTCCGAAGTTCTTTTCGGTCTGTTTCTTCGCCGTCATTCGTCACGTAGCCCGCTATACGCTCCTATTTCCGGCAAATAAACAGCCACGAAAACATTACTCGTACTGAAGTCGCAAAAAGTTTAACCCGAATCGGTCATTAGACTTTCTTCTTATTTTGCGTTCATGCCGGTCAGGCAGGTTTTCGTCTTGCCGCAGGCGTGACAGGCCACGTCAAGGCAAGGCGGGAAACAGAATGGCGGCAGGAATGCAAAAGAAGAAAAAGAGCATAACAAATGACCGTAAAAGCTGAACAAGCGGTCTAACGACCGATTCGGGTTTAAATGAGTTCAAAAAAATCCTGGAAATAAAGGAAGAACTAAAACGCGAATCTCTATTTAAACAAATAGAGTGCGGCTCCCTTATTTCCAGGAACAATAAATAATACTCTTACCAGCAGGCAGGATCTCAGCAGATTCTGCGTGAGCCGTCGCTGATTACAACGTCATAAACCTTCGGAGCGTGGCCGAACTTGGCCGAGTACTTCTCCTTTGCATCGGCTATGAACTTGTCATAAAGCTCTTCCTTCACAAGGTTTATCGTGCAACCGCCGAATCCACCGCCCATGATGCGGCTGCCGGTAACTCCGTTAGCCTTGGCAATGTCGTTGAGGAAGTCAAGCTCCTCGCAAGACACCTCATACTCCTTTGACAGGCCATAATGTGTCTCATACATCTTCTGGCCTACAGTCTCATAGTCACCAGCGTTCAAAGCGTCGCAGACCGCAAGCACACGGTCTTTCTCGCCGAGAACGAATTTTGCGCGGCGGTAATCCTCGTCGCCCACCTCGTCGCGGACCTCCTCAAGCTGTTCCCATGTGCAGTCGCGCAGTGTCTCGAACTTGGCCTCCGGATGCTTGGCGGCAATGTGCTTCACTACATTCTCACAACTGTTGCGGCGGTCGTTGTAGGGCGAGCCTGCAAGCTCGTGCTTCACGACAGAATCAAGCAGAACGAGCTTATAGCCCACGGGATTGAACGGGAAGTACTCAAACTCGCGGCTGCGGCAGTCGAGGCGCATCAGGCAGCCCGCCTTGCCGAACACACTGGCAAACTGATCCATGATACCACAGTTGACGCCGCAGTAGTTGTGCTCCGTTGCCTGTCCGGCAAGCACCATGTCCCACTTGCTGACCTTGTTGTCGCCAAACAGGTCGTTGAGGGCGAAAGCATAGCAGCTCTCCAATGCGGCGGAAGACGACATTCCGGCTCCCAGAGGCACATCGCCGGCAAAAGCAGTGTTGAAGCCTTTCACATCGACACCGCGCTTGCGCATCTCCTGAACAATGCCGTAAATATAGCGTGCCCAGCTTGCGCGCGGCCCCTGCGGATCGTCCACCTTGAACTCCACCCTGTCCTTCATGTCGATGGCATAGGCCATAATCGTATTTGTTCCGTTGGGGCGGATCTCGCACATAATGCCCTTGTCCACCGCTCCGGGGAATACAAAGCCTCCGTTATAGTCTGTGTGCTCGCCAATCAGATTTATACGACCGGGAGAAGCGTAGATGTTTCCTTCCTTACCGTCAAAGTGCTTTATGAAACGGCTTCTTACAAATTCAATGTCCATAATTATTCGTTTTTATTTTTTATGTTATTGGTATTAATTTCTGCTCAACCCTATCTTGCTACCCCAGTTGCAGAACCACAGCACGTAAGCGTAGTAAATGAACATCATGCAGATGGCGACACCCACACCGAGACTGGGCGTATCGACAACGATTCCCATAATAGGAGTAAGCGTGGCAGCGCCTATCACACCGAGATTTATTATGCCCGAAGCAGCTTTGGTGTGCGGTCCGAGTTCCTGAAGTCCGAGGTTGAATATCAGAGGCCACATCACTGAATGGAACAGTCCGGCAGCGAGCATCGAGTAGACGGCGGCCATGCCCGAGAGGAAGAATGAGATTCCGACACACGCCGCGCCACAGATGAGGCAAGCGGTCAGAATGGCGCGAGGCTGGAACTTGTTGAGAATGGCCGCGCCGGCAAACCGTCCGACCATCATTCCGCCCCAGTAGAGCCACAGATAGTCAGTGGCCTGCCCGGGCAGTGTGGCCTTGTTTGCCTCAAAATAGCCTGCCAGCATCGAGGGGATGCCGATTTCAAGGCCCATATACATAAATATGGCGAGCGCGCCGAGCCACACGTGCGGATATTTGAACACACTGCTCTTGTATTTCACCTCCTTGCCGCTGGCCTCGGCAGCCTGCTCCTCTTCGTTGATGTTGGGCAGCTTGAGGAAGAACAGTATGGCACAAAGCACAAGTGTGAACACGCCAAGACCAAGGTAAGGCATGGGGATGTCGGCCGGCACTGCGTCTTTGGCCTCTTTTCCGTTCAATATGACAGAAAGGATGAAAATGGGGGCGACAGTCGTTGCTACAGAGTTCAATGCCTGGCTGAGTGTCATTCTGAACGCACCTTTCTCCGGCGCTCCAAGCACCATGACATACGGATTGGCCACCAGCTGGAGCATCACAATACCCAGCGCGACAACAAACATACAGCCAAGGAACATCCAATAGATGGTGCTCACGTTGCCGTCCAGATTGCCGCTTATGCAAAGATAATTGATGACAAAGCCCAATCCAACCACGGCCAGACCGAGAACAAGTGTCGATTTGTAACCAATCTTGCTCATCATCAGTCCGAACGGAATGGACATGATGTAGGCCCCATAAAATGCCGAGTTGACCAACTGGCTCTGAAAGTTGTTCAGGTTGAATGCGTTCTTGCAGAACTCAATCATAGAATTGTTCATCGTAGTGACAAATCCGATGAGGAAACACACTATGATGACAATTGTTAGTGCGAACGTGTAGTTCGGTCTCTGATTCTGACTCATTTCTTTAGGAAAGTAAAAATGTATTGTTTGTTAGTTATTTTTCCACTCCGAACTTATATATTGTCTTCTGTTTGTATTGCTCGCCCGGCTCAAGTACCACAGACGGGAAATAAGGATGATTGGGGGTGTCGGGGAAGTGCTGGCACTCAAAACAGATGGCGCTGCGGCGCGGGAATGTCGCTCCGTGCTGTCCTTTGTAGCCGTCGGCCCAGTTGTCTGTATAGACCTGCACGCCCGGCTCTGTCGTGAAGACCTCCATTGTGCGCCCGCTCACCGGATCTTTCACTTTGGCGGCAAAGCTCAGCTCGCCCTCCTCCTGCTTGTTGAGCACAAAGCAGTGGTCATAGCCTGCGCCGTTTCTTATCTGCTCGTCGTCAGCGTCGATGTCGCGGCCGACCTCTTTAGGCGTTCTGAAATCAAACGGAGTGGCATCGACAAGGCGTATTTCGCCGGTTGGAATCGAAGTATTGTCGATTGGAAGATAATAGTTTGCGTTAATTTGGCAAACCAGATTGTCAATAGTCGGAGTTGGATTTGCAATTCCGGCAAGGCTGAAAAATCCGTGATGAGTAAGGTTCATCACCGTCTTTTTGTTAGTGCAGGCCAGATATTCAAGCACCAGCTCATTGTCATCGGTAAAGGTAAACTCGACAGTAACGCGGAACTCGCCCGTGAAACCTTCCTCACCATATGCCGAAACATAATGCAGAGCAAGCGTTCTCGGCCCCATCTGGCGCGCGTCCCACACTCGGGCATGGAATCCGGTCGGTCCGCCGTGAAGCGCGTTCGGCCCGTTGTTGATTGCCAACTGATACTCTTTCTGGTTGAGAGTGAAGCGCCCCTTGCAGATTCTGTTGCCGTAACGCCCTATCAGAGTTGACAGGAAAGGCTCCGGACTGTTTATCACGTCCTGGATGTTGTCGTGCCCCTGGATCACGTTTGCCACGTTGCCGTCTTTGTCAGGCACCATAATGGCAACAATCGCGCCACCGTAATTCGTTATTGCGACCTCGTATCCTTTTCTGTTTTTCAGTATGTATAAATCTGTTTTCTTTCCGTTGATTGTGGTCTGAAAGTCCTTACGGTTCAGTCCACAGAGATTGGCTGTTTCCGTGGTGTTTGTCATAATCCATTGTTTTTAGTTATTGTATTAACTGCAAAGTAACCGAAAAAAAACGGAATTAACAAATTATACCACGAAAAAAACATTTGCGTAAGTGTTAAAACAACTAAACACAATGGGAAAGAAAGTCTGCCACAACGTAACTGCTACCGCCGACAAAGATGAAATCATCTGCCGACGCGGAGCGCATGGCTGCCCCAAATGCCTCAGCCACAGACTTGAAGCACCGCCCGTGAAGCCTCTTGCGGCCGGCCTTATCCAGCAATTCGGTTTCCGGAATGGCCCTTTTGCTGTCTGGTTTTGTAAAATAATACTCGGCCGCAGGCGGCAGGAGAGACAGCACACCATCTATGTCCTTGTCATTAACCATGCCGAAGACAATGTGCATCCTGCCGCATTCCACGCTTTTGAGCTGTTCGCTAAGATAGAGCCAGCCCCCGACATTGTGCCCGGTGTCGCAAACGACGGCAGGACTTGTGCCCACCTGCTGCCACCGCCCCATCAGGCCCGTCAGCCGGCAGACATTGCTGAAAGCATTGCCAACAGCATCACGCACTGATTTGCACACCGAACGGCCATGCGGCCGCAGCGTCTTGTCGGTTTCCGCCAGCACGCTTATGGCGGCAAGCACAGTGCCGGCGTTCTTAATCTGATAAATTCCGCCAAGCTCACCGGTCAGCATTCCATAACGCCTTGTGTCATACAGAATGCCCCCCGGAGCTTTTTGAGTCGCGCCGACAATCTCAGGGCTGTCCTCGGCAAATATTATAGGAGCGCCCATTTCGCGGGCTTTGGACTCAAAGACAGGCCGTGTCTCAGGCAGGCTCTCGCCTATCACCACAGGCACTCCGCATTTGATTATCCCCGCCTTCTCACCGGCAATCTGCCCGAGTGTGTCACCAAGGAACTGTGTGTGGTCAAAACTGATGTTCGTTATCACCGACAAGACGGGAGTGATGATGTTTGTGCAGTCGAGACGTCCGCCAAGCCCGACCTCCACAACGGCATAGTCAACGGCCTTGTCCTTGAAATATTTGAACGCCATGGCAGTCGTCAACTCAAAAAACGACGGTCTGAGCGGCTCGAAAAACGCCCGCTCTTTTTCAACAAAATCAACGACATACTCCTCGCTGACCGGCTGGCCGTCAACCTTGATACGCTCGCGGAAGTCTTTCAGATGAGGCGAAGTGTACAATCCCACCCTGTAACCGCACGACTGCAGAAAAGCTGCGATGGTGTGCGAGCAGGATCCCTTTCCGTTTGTTCCGGCCACGTGGACAGTGCGGTAACTGCTGTGCGGATGGCCGAAATGGCGGTCAAGCTCCAAAGTGTTGTACAATCCGTCTTTATAACCTGCCGCTCCCTGCCGCTCAAACATTGGAAGCTGGCTGAACAGATATTCCGTTGTCTCCTTGTATGTCATGTCTGCAATTTAATTAATGTAAACAAAAAGGGGATGCTGCGAGCATCCCCGGATCTCAATTAAAGTAATTCCTGAACCGCTGGAATATCGACTGCTTGGTGGTGGAGTCGCCCTTGAAATTGTCGCTTTCGCGGAACTTCGCCAGTGCGGACTTCTCTTCGTGCGAGAGTGTCTTGGGCACATAGACGCTGATGTTGACTATAAGGTCGCCCGTGCCGCTGCCATAGCCTTGAACCGACGGCAGCCCCTTGCCGCGCAGACGCAGTGTCTTGCCGGGCTGGGTGCCGCTCTCGATGTTGATTTTAAGTTTTGCCCCCTCAATCGTCGGAATCTCCACCTCGCCTCCAAGCGCAGCTGTCGGGAAGTCAAGCAGCAGGTTGTAGATGAGGTTATTGCCGTCGCGCACAAAAGTGTCGTTGGGTTCTTCCTCAATGTAAACCTGAATGTCGCCGTTCACGCCGTTGTGCATTCCGGCGTTGCCCTTGCCCGGCACGTTGACAACCATGCCCTCGGCCACTCCGGCGGGAATCTTTATCTCAACGACCTCCTCGCCCTTCACAACACCCGTTCCGCCGCACTCACGGCACTTGTTCTTGATAACCTTGCCCTCGCCGTGGCACGTCGGGCACACACCCTGCGTCTGCATCATGCCGAAAAAGCTCTGGGTTGTATGGGTCACAACACCTGAGCCGTGGCACGTCGGGCAGATTTCGGCCGCGCTTCCCGCCTCGGCGCCGCTGCCGTGACAATGTGAGCACACAACATCCTTGCGCACCTTGAACTTCTTCGTCACACCATGGGCGACATCAAGAAGCGAGAGCCTCACCTTCAGACGCAGGTCTCCGCCGCGGAACTGCTGCGGGCGGCGTCCGCCGCCACCAAAGCCTCCGAAGCCTCCGGCACGACCTCCGAATATGTCGCCGAACATGGAGAAGATGTCGTCCATGTTCATACCGCCGCCGCTGAAGCCGCCGAACCCGGCACCGTTCATGCCCTCAAAGCCGAACTGGTCATACTGCTGGCGCTTCTGCGGGTCGTGCAGAACATCGTAAGCCTCGGCAGCCTCTTTGAACTTTTCCTCTGCCTCCTTGTCACCCGGATTGCGGTCGGGGT
The DNA here is from genome assembly GCA_944320305.1 of uncultured Prevotella sp. Classification (GTDB taxonomy): domain Bacteria; phylum Bacteroidota; class Bacteroidia; order Bacteroidales; family Bacteroidaceae; genus Prevotella. Next base: position 39,106 of record CALUGW010000015.1, read on the forward strand.
GATATTTTATGGCAATCTTTCTGTAAGCTTTTTTTATTTCATCCTCAGAAGCGCCCTTGCCGACGCCCAGAACCTCGTAATAATCTCTCTTCGCCATTTTTCAGTTGTTGCTTAGCAGATGTCCGCTTACTGGCCGACGGCCACTTTTGCGTGCCTTATCACCTTGTCGTTGAGTTTGTATCCGGTCTGGATGCAGTCAATCACCTTGCCTTTCTTGTCGTCATCCTGAGTCGGAACCATCGCAACGGCCTCGTGTATGTCGGTGTCGAAATCCGCACCTTCAGTCTCTATTTTCTTCACGCCGAGACTTTCAAGAATCTTCTGGAATTTCGAGAAAATAAGCTCCATACCTTCGCGGATGGCAGCGGAATCCTCTGTCTTGCGGCCGTTGTCGATGGCGCGCTCCATGTCGTCGAGTACCGGAAGGATGGCCGATATGGCCTTTTCGCCGCCGTTCAGTATCAGCTCGGCCTTTTCCTTGAGTGTGCGCTTGCGGTAATTGTCAAACTCAGCCACCGAGCGCAGGTACTTGTCCGTCAGTTCCTCAATCTTCCTGTTGGCTTCTTCGAGCGGGTCGGATGCCGCGTTTTCGTCTGCCGAAGACTCCACGCCAGCAGCCTCGTTGTCCTTGCCGCAGTCTGTGGCGCCGGCAGCTTCCTGCTCATCAACACTCCCGTTTACCGGCTCATCGCCGTTCTCGATCTTTATGTCTTTCTCTTTCATAACTGTCTGTTGTCTGTTTTTAATTGACACTCAGCAAAAACCGTGCCCGAATGCATGATTATGCCAGACCGTACATCTTTGCCTTTTGCTCTTTGATGGACTCATCGTAGATGTACTGGTCATACTCCATCAGCTTGTCAATCGTTCCGCTCGGCGTCAGTTCGATGATTCTGTCGGCCACTGTCTGAATGAATTCGTGGTCGTGGCTGGAGAAGAGAATGTTGCCCTTGAAGCTCACAAGATTGTTGTTGAAAGCCTGGATGCTCTCAAGGTCCAGATGGTTTGTGGGTGTGTCGAGAATCAGGCAGTTGGCGTTCTTAAGCTGCATTCTGGCGATCATGCAGCGCATCTTCTCGCCTCCGCTGAGCACGTTGACCTTCTTGAGCACGTCCTCGTCCTTGAAAAGCATACGTCCCAGAAAGCTCTTCATCTGCACCTCGTTGCCCTTTCCAAACTGGCTGAGCCAGTCCACAAGGTTTAGGTCGCAGTCGAAGAACGCCGAATTGTCGAGCGGCAGGTATGCCGTGGTGATGGTGACGCCCCATTTGTACTCGCCGGCATCGGCCTTGCGGTTGCCGTTGATTATCTCAAACAGAGCCGTCATAGCCTTTGGATTGTGGCTGAGGAACACCGTCTTCTGACCTTTCTCTATGGTGAAGTTCACATTGTCGAAGAGCACAGTGCCGTCGGTATCCACCGCCTTGAGCCCCTCTACCTCGAGAATCTGCGTTCCCGGCTCACGCTCCATCTGGAAGATTATCCCCGGATACTTGCGCGATGACGGACGAATCTCCTCCACGTTGAGCTTCTCGAGCATCTTCTTTCGGCTGGTTGTCTGCTTGCTCTTTGCCACATTGGCAGAGAAGCGGCGTATGAACTCCTCCAGCTCCTTGCGCTTCTCCTCAGCCTTCTGGCGCTGGTTCTGCGCCTGGCGCAGAGCCAGCTGCGAACTCTGGTACCAGAAAGAGTAGTTTCCCGCAAACACAGTCACCTTGCCGAAGTCGATGTCCACAGTCTGCGTGCTCACCGCGTCGAGGAAATGGCGGTCGTGGCTCACCACGAGAACGGTCTGCTCTATGTTGCTGAGATAATCCTCCAGCCACATCACCGTGTCCAGGTCAAGGTCGTTGGTCGGCTCGTCGAGCAGCAGGTTGTCCGGGTGGCCGAAAAGCGCTTTGGCCAGCATGACGCGCACCTTCTCGTTGTTCGACAGGTCGCTCATCATCTTGTCGTGCAGCTCGTCCTTTATTCCCAGGTTGGTCAGCAGCTGGTCTGCGTCGCTCTCTGCGTTCCATCCGTCCATCTGGGCAAACTTGTCCTCAAGCTCGGCCACCTTTATTCCGTCCTCCTCATTGAAGTCGGCCTTCATGTAGAGAGCCTCGCGCTCCTTCATATTCTGCCACAGAGGGGCGTGACCCATCAGCACGGTGTCGCGCACGCTGAAGCTGTCATATTTGAAGTGATCCTGCTCCAGCACCGACATCCGCTCCCCGGGGCCAAGCTCAACGCTGCCCTTGTTCGGTTCAAGCTCGCCGCTGATGGCGCGCAGAAGCGTCGATTTGCCGGCTCCGTTGGCGCCTATTATCCCATAAATGTTGCCATTGGTGAACTTCAGGTTTACGTCCTTGTACAAAACCTTCTTGCCGAACTGTATGGCCAGATTAGTGACTGTAATCATTTTCTAACGTTATATTATATAAATGTGATTTGCGATTCAGCCTGCAAAATTACTAATTATTTCCTACATGACAAAATTTAATGTGCGGCAGCAGCCGGGCTTTTTCAGAACGGATAGCCAATGGCGAAGTGCAGACCGAGACCGTCGGAGAACTTCGGTATGTTGTAGTAGCCGCTCTTCTCTGTGTCATAAGGCACGTGGATGGCAATTCCGAGGTCAAGCCGCAGCACAAAGAAGTCGAGGTCGTAGCGCAGGCCAAGCCCCGTGCCTGTGGCCAGCTGGCGCCAGAACGTGTCAAAACGGAACTCCGCGTCGGGCCTGTTCACGTCTTTCTTCATCAGCCAGATGTTGCCCGCGTCAAGAAACAGCGCGCCATAAAGGCTCCCGAAGATGTTGAAGCGGTACTCCAGGTTCATCTCCAGCTTGATGTCTCCGGTCTGGTCGAGGTATGAATAATTTGACGATGGAGCCACATACTTGCCCGGTCCGATGCTGCGGATGGTAAAGGCGCGTATGCTGTTGGCGCCGCCGACATAGAACTGTTCGCTGTAAGGTCCCTGCGAGGAGTTGCCGTAAGCATAGATCACACCGGCCGCCACATGGCCCACCAGCTGCGACTTGTAGCCCAGAGACCACGTCTTGCGCAGCGAGGTGTTTATCTTCAGGAACTGCGCAAACGGATTGCCGAAGAGGTCTTTCTCCTTGCTGTTGAACTTTTTTCCCGCCGCCATGTAAATCAGCGACAGGGCGTTGCCGGCCTCTGTCAGGCTCAATTCCCAGGCAACAGGGTTGCGGTAGCTTGCCGGGCTGGTGTAGTTGTAGGTGTATTTTATCTTCGGCACAAACTGGTTGCGCATGGACACGTAGATGGCGGGGTTGGCGTCCATTATCGAGTCGAACGTCTCGGTGGTGTGCCTCAGCATGTTGTAGTCCAGCAGGAAAGGACTGAACTCGTGCATCGAGTTCGGCGACGTCTGGAATTTGTACGTCACCGCCCCAGTGACGGTGAACATCTTGAAATAGTCTGCGCGGTTGAGCACATTGCCCGACAGCGAGAACAGCGTCGAGGGAGTGGACGCGAAGCGGTGGCGGCGGAACAGTCCGAAAGGCGTTTCAAGGCGCGGATACTCTATCGAGACGTCCGCCCCATATTCATAAGAGTTTATCCTGGAGCTGTTGCCGTCAACTTTGCGCCCCGTCTGCCACTCATACGACCCCTTGAGATTTATGTTCAGCTTCTCCGCTCCGCGGAATGCGTTGCGCTTGGACAGGCCGAAGACAAGCCCCGGTCCGGTGCGGTCGTTGCTCTTCAGCGAGTAGTTGGCCTCTATCGAGCCGTCATAAGGTTTGTCGAGCACGCAGTTGAGCGTCATGTCGAGCGTGTCGCAAGTGGCAGAGGTGTCACGCGGCGTAAACGAGAAGTCTGCCAGACTGAACATCCCGAGGCTGTTCACGTTGTTCGACGACTCCAGATAGTCGGCCTGGCTGAACAGGCTGCGCGGCCTCAACTTGACGTCGCGCAGCACGGCGCCCGGCCTGATGGGGATTTTCTTCCCCACGCTCCGTCCGGCAAAATAGATTGAAAGATAGCGGTGGACGAAAGAGTCTGTCAGCTCCTCTGTCATGGAGCGGCGCAGATTCACGCGCAGACGGCCCAGATGCCACTTGCGCCTCGCAACCGCCGGCATACCGGCCGCCGGCTGCACATGAATCTCCACGCGGCCCGGATTGGACACCGAGTCGGCCACAAACGTGGCGTAGCCCGCGCTGTAATAATAGTAGCCGTTGTTGCGGAAGAGCGTGGCCAGACGGTTGCGCTCCGCATCCAGCGCCGCCGTGGTGAACGGCTTGCCGGGCTTCAGGCTGCTCTCGGCAAGCGAGGCCGTGACCAGGCTGTCGGCGGCGGGAGGGTATCCGATGTATTTCACGGTGTCGATGGTGTACAGATTGCCCGGAGTCACGGTGTAGGCGACCTTTGCTTTCATCGGATTCTTCTGCGGCACAACACCATAACTCACCTCTGCGTTGAAATAGCCGTTGGCCCGCAGCAGGTTCTTTGCCACCAGGGCGCGCGTCTCCGGAGCCACCGTGCTGAGAAGAACCGGGGGCGTTCCGAAGTTGCGGCGCATCCAGCGGCCGAACTTCGACCTCGACTTAGCGTACTTGTTATACACTGCCAGCTTGATCTGGAACGGCGAGCGGTAGTACGGACTGCCAAGCAGCGCACCGTTGGGAGCACAGGCCAGGGCGGCCTCCACTTCCTCACGCACACCGTCAAAGTTGGCGTCGGAGTCTGAAACGACATATTCCGTCTTCCTCATGCCGGTGTAGAGCATATCGTCAGCGGGCAGATTGCTCGTTGTGGAGCAGGCGGCAAACGCCAGCACCGCCGCAAGGCACATTATTATATTACTGAGGTTTCTCATCTGTCCTTGTTGAATCTTTGGCCGCTTTCGGCTGCGCCTTTTTCTTCTTTGTGCGGAAATCGAACAGCTCGCGCAGCGTCTGCATCTTCTTTCGCCACACGAAACCGGCGCCATATTCCGTAATCTCACCCTCCAGCAAGTCGTCGGCGTTCTTGTTGTAGAACAGTCTGACGTAGCGTTGTGCCGACTGGTCGAGCCTGTACTCCAGCGACACATTGTCGATGAACGACTCGTTCTGGCTGCCAGAGGCCGTATTGTCGCCACCCGACGACACCTTGCCGCCGATGATGAAGCTGAAGCGGTTGTTCCAGAAGCGCTTTGCAAACTGGAACGAATAGTCTGTCCGGGTGTTGCCCGATGCGTCGGAGGTCTGGTCCATGCCCACGCTCATGTCGATGGACTTCATCGCGCTGTTGGTGATGCTGTTTATCTCGCTTTGCAGGAATGAGTTGAGCGCACTGTTCATCGAGAATCCGCCGGTGTTGCCGTCGGCCAGATACATTCCCGTTGTGAGCATGGTCACGGCCGCCTTGCCGCGCTGCTCTACGCTCATGGCGGCCAGCTCGTTCTTCATTGTCATATCCTCGGGGGCGTCAAGAGTGAACTCCAGCCCCATGTCCTGCAACGTCTTTGTCACCTTCACGCCGCAGTCGAAGAGCACCGTGCGGCTGCTCCCCGACTCAGAGCCGACGTTTGCCTTCACCCGTTCGGTGGCGGTGATGTTCAGACGCGGATTCATCACGTTGCCGGTAAACTCGATGTAACTGCCCTGCTGAATCTTGAAAGTCTTCAAAGGAATAATGGGCAGGGCGTATTTCATCTCGCCCTCGTTGAGCGTGTAGCGCCCTATGAGCTGCATATTGTCAATGTCGTTGTAGACAAGGCGCAGCTGTCCGCCTCCCTCCAGGTTGATGTAATTAGACTGGTCTGCGTTGAGCGCGCACATGATCCGCGCCCCCGGCTCGATGTTCAGCATCATCTCCATGTCCATCCCGCCCAGTTGCGCCTTGTTGACAGCCACTGTCTTGGTAGTGTCGCGGAAGTCGGTGAAAGTCACTATCTCGCTCAGCCGGTCGTTGGAACTCAGCGGCGAGTCCTTCAGCACATACGTAAGGTCGGTGTTGCCGAGCACGTCGAGCTGCCCGCGCAGCCTCAGCCGGTCAAGCGTTCCGCCCACATTGCCGAAGAAATTCACAAAAGCCTTGCCGTAGGCCACAGAGCTTGGCCTCTTCTTGGCGTTGATCAGCTGGTAGTTCCGCGCCCTGAGCTGCATGTCGAGAGCCATGCGGTCCGGATTGGAGAAGTCGAAGCTGCCGTTGATACTCAGCGGATTGCCGTTGCTGCCGTAGAGCGTGAAGTTCTCAAAGAGCAGGCGGCTGTCCACAATGCGCACCGAGTCGTTGGCCATCCTCATGCTCAGTCCGTAGGGAACGCTCACCACAAACGTCGAGTCGAGCTTCATGTTGCCGTCAATGGCGGGCGCAGAGAGCGGCCCCGACACATTGAGCCGCCCTGCGGCGTAGCCGTGAAGCCACAGCAGGCGGTCCGGTATAAAGCCGTTCACCAGAGCCAGCGGCAGGCGGTTCATGTCAAGCGTGGCGTCTATCGTGCCCCCGTCGGCATCGGTGTAGCGGCCGCGCAGCAGCCCCACCTCGGCCTCATTGTGCCTTATGCGCGCGCCGACGAAATGCGACGCGGAGTCGCGCATGATGTAGGCGAACTCGCTCCCGATGTCGCCGATGGGGCTGCTCTCATACGAAAAGCCCTTGACATTGAGGTCCGACATGACCGTCAGCCGCTCACGCCGGTCCTGAATGACATGAAAATCGCCATAGAGCAGACCGCCGAGGGCAGGCATGAACGGCAGCACCGACGTTATGCGGCCTATGTCGAGCTTGTTCAGGCTGACCGTAACGTCCTGAAGCACATCGGCGTTGGTGTCGTCCGAATAGATTTTCACTCCCATGTTGCCGGCCGCAATGAGGTCAACCTTTGCGCTCACCCGCCTGTTCCGCCCGAGGAATATGTGGTTGTCGTCATTCAGTGTGAACGCGGTGTAGCCCAGCACCGGCTTTTCAGGCACGAGGCGCACGTTGATTCCGCTGTCGCACATCTCCGCCCTCGCGCCGAGATACAGCCCGAGACTGTCGCGCGCGTCGAGATACCTCACGTCAAGCCCGGCCTCGCGCTCAAAGTAATAGCCGTTGAACAGTGCTGTAAACACCAGCTGCGGGTTGTCCTTGCGGTTGACGACCTTGCCTATGTAGCGCAGCCTCGACGTGGAGTCCTGTGCCACAAAGAAGCGCACGGTGTCAATATTGGTGCTGTCGGCCACAAGCGAATAAACGTGCATATTGCCGTTCAGGCCGCGCTCCGGCGACGAGCGCAGGGCCACGGTCATGTCGTGGAATGTCACGCCCTTGGCTCTGAGGAAGTTTGCAAATGGGTTTCCGTCGCCGCTGGCGAATCTCAGCCGGAAGCGCGGCAGCAGGCGGCTCAGCCTGTTCTGGTCAATGATTTTCTCCTCGCGCTGCCTTTCGGCCTCGGCCACAAGACGGTCGGCCTGGGCGATCAGGCTCTCGTAGCCGCCGCGCGCGGCAAAGCTGAGGTCGAGTGTGCCGCTGCTGACGGCGGCGTGAGTGGTGTCCGGACTGGTGTAAAGGTCCAGAACGATGTCCGTGGGATGGAATGTGTGCCTCCGGGTGGTTATGCTTATGCCCGACACTGAGCCGGACAGGGCGTACATCTGCTTCAGGTCTGACGCGAAGTCGAGGCTTGCCGACAGCGCTGTGGACAGTGTGTCTTCCGACAGGCGGAACTGCAAGAGGTCCACCTTCCGCACATCGGCGGTGACAGAAGTCTTTACGCGCGAGCGGCTGAGCAGCGCGCTGACGGCCACCGAGCCGTCAAACAGTCTGTTGGCGCCGTCAAGCGTGACCCTGGCCACTCCCTTGGCGAGCGACGCCGTGGCCTTGAGGTTGGCAACATTCCAGCTGCCGTAGGCAACGCTGTCAACCGAAGCGGAAGCCTCCAGGCGGCACGCCGGCGACAGGAAGTCGAAACCGCGCCCCTCGGCGTCGGCACGGCAGCTCACCGTGCCTATTGAGTCGGCGGGCATGAAGTGTGCCACATTCAGGCCGCTGACGGCCAGTGCGGCTTTGTAGGCCATGGTTGAGGTGTTGAAACGGCCGTTGAGCGAGACGCGCCCGCGCCCCTCGCTGACATTGAGCCGCGCGGTGTAATTGCTTCCGTCGGCACTGACGCGCCCCTTGACTGTCATGGACGGCAGGCGCAGCCGGACGTCAGGACCGGCCAGAGCGGCCACGAAGCCGAGATTCTCCGTGTGGCCGTCTAAGGCGATGTCGGCCCTGAGACGCTCTGGGGCAGTGACATTGGCCACCGCGCCCGACGCCGACAGGCGGAACGCCGTGGGCAGGTCAAGCATCAGCCCCGCCACATCGAGACTGCGCACCGTGCCGCTCACCGTGCCCCGGAGCGTCAGCGGACGGTTCGGCCAGCCACGCACGAAATCCTCGGGCAGGGAACCGGCAAAGCGCATGATGTCCTGCTTGCCCACCGAGGCGAGCATACGCAGCTCCACACGGCCGGGGTTGCGCTCGTCCATAACGCTCAGATCGACCGATGCCTCAGCCCGCAGGTCGCTGTCGGGGGTGCGCATCACCAGCCGCGGCAGACTGAGCCGCAGGGAGTCCATTGCCACCGGACCGCTCAGGTCGGCCAGCTTCAGCCCGCTCTTCTCGCTCATGCGGCAGTGGCGCAGGCTCAGACGCAGCACCGGGTCGCAGTATAGCACGGAGTCGATGCGCATATTTACGTCCGTCAGGGCTATGTGGTTGGGGTCAAGCCCGTCTGTGCATGTCTCATAATTGTTGTCGCAGGTCACAGTGGCGTCAGCCAGACTGACAGTGCGGACGGCATACCAGCTCTTGCCGAGGTCGGCCACAGCCCCACGGACGGCCAGCGACCCGATGCCGGCAGCCACGCTGAGGGTGTCGCCAGGCGTGTGCAGGTCCACCGAGGTGCGCCTTATGTCGAGCCGTGCCACGTCTATCCGCCACAGCGTGGGAGCCGAGGCGGTGTCAGGCGGCACCACGGTGTCGCACAGCTCCACGCTGACGCGCGAGTCGCTGAGCGATGCGGCGTCAACCTCGGCCACCTGACGTCCAAGGTCTATGCCGCGGCTTCTGAGGCTCAGCCGCCCCACTCTGCCGCTCACGCGGGCTTCGGCCACAAGACCGGCTGTGTTTATCTTTGCGTCGGAAATCTCAAGGCCGTCGACCACCACCCGACCGTCGAGCAGCGGCATCAGCCTGACACCGGCCACAAGACTGCCTACATCGGCAATGGTGTCGCGCACCTGCGGCAGCGAATCGTTGCGCTGAACGGCCCTGAAGTCGTAAACGCCGAGATTCAGGGGGAACACCAGCCGCACGCGCCCGACGCTGATTTCCATGCCGGTGGACTCTGAGACAGCCCCCGCGACCTGCCTCACCGCCCAGTTCTGCACGGGCGGAACATAGAGCAGCACCGCCGCAATGACCAGCAACGCGGGCGGCAGCAGCAGAAGCCACAATATGCAACGTAAAGCTTTCTTCATCCGAAAAATATCTGTTCAGTATTCCGGCGGCAACCGCTCCGGGCCGAGAGCCGCCATTGGCACGGCATGGCGCCAAGCGCAACCGATACCGCCCTGGCCGGCTGCGGGCTCTGCCGCGGAACTGCTTCTAATTACAAAGGTAAACAAAAAAATTCAACTTGAATGGCCAGAAGTGGCGAAAAAATCTTCATAAATAAAAGTTTTTCACACCAACCGCCCGCCTTCTCAACGCCCACAAGGCGTTTTCTTTTGTTTACAATAGTTAAAATCACAGATGGAAAGGCCAGCGAGAATCGCGTATTTGCCGCAAAACAGCCGTCAGGCGGCAAATACGCGATTCCTGCGTGTGCAGCCGCAACTAATTGGCTTTGTGGGATTTACAAGCACCACAAGACCTTCTGTGCAACCTTTTCAAGCCTCAAAACGGCAAAAAAAAAGTGCAAAAGCCTCAAAAACGGCTTATTTTGCCCTGCGAAAAGGGTCTTCTGGTGTTCCAATATGGCCTATATCGCAATGCAAAATGGCCTATATCGCAATCCGATACAGGCCATTTCGCAAAACCAAGCGGTTTTTATGGCGGTTTAAAGGGCAAGACGGTGCCCGATTTTTTCTATTTCGAGACTTTTGGAAGTGTTAAAAAACGACGGTTCTCAAGGTCTCGCGAATCAACTCCTCGCAAGCTCGCGCCACAGCCGCTCGGCGGGCAACGGAGCCTCGGCGACAATGCATTGCCGACTCACGGGATGGACAAATTCCACGCGGCGGGCCAGAAGCGAGATGCCTCCGTCGGGATTGCTGCGGCGGGCGCCATACTTCAAGTCACCGCGGATGGGGCAACCGATGGCCGCAAGCTGGCATCTTATCTGGTGGTGGCGCCCGGTCATCAGGTTCACCTCAAGCAGCGTGTAACGCTCGCCGCGCCCTATCACACGGTAAGCGAGCACGGCCTGCTTCGAGCCGGGCACCTCGCGGCCGTGGGCATAGCTCTTGTTCTGGCGCTCGTTGCGCACGAGCCAGTGCGTGAGAGTGTCTTCAGGCTGCGGCGGACATCCCTCCACGATGGCCCAGTAGGTCTTGTGCACATCGCCTGTACGGAACATTTCGTTGAGCCTCGACAAGGCCTTCGACGTGCGGGCGAACACCACCACACCGGCCACAGGACGGTCGAGACGGTGGGCAACACCCAGAAACACATTGCCCGGCTTGGCATACTTCTCCTTAATGTATGCCTTGACATCTTCAGAGAGCGGCCTGTCGCCGGTCTTGTCGCCCTGCACTATCTCGCCTACGGCCTTGTTGACAATGATTATGTGGTTGTCTTCGTATAGTATTTCCATATTCGGTAGCAATTGATGACGTGATGAATCAGACCGCAGACTCCTGCCGGCTGACACTGACAACAAGCGCCTCGGCTGTCTGCGGGGTTATGCGGCAGCGGTTGTCCGTGCGGCGCCCCACAAGCCAGACAGGTGTGCCGTCGGCCGAAACGAGAATAAGCTGCGCCCGCTTGTCGAACAGATTGACCTTCAGATCGGTGAGGTAGTCGCTCACCAGACGCGAGCCTTTCATGCCGAAGGGCACAAAGCGGTCGCCCGGGGCGACGGGGCGCAACGTGAGCGGGAAGCCCACAGACGCGGCGTCGGCCGCTGCCTTGAAGCCGCCACGGGGCACCGCAAAGCCGCCGTCGACCGGCGTGCGGGCGACACAGACACGCCGTCCGTCGGCCATAACGTAGGTGCCAGGCTCGGGAATGACAAGAGGCGGCAGCTGCCGGCGTCTCTCATCGATGATGATGCGGCCTCGGTCAACAAGCAGCTCGTGCGACGGCGAGACGAACACACGGCCTGACGGGGCGCTGACGCAGCTGCAAATCTGTCCTGCCTGCTGCGGGCTGAAGCCTTTGTCTTTCAATATCTCAAACAGCACGCACTCCGGCGACGGCTCTGACATGAGGCGTTCCGCATCAACAATCAGACGGCCGTCTGCGGAAGTACATACGCGGTCTACTGACGCGGCGACAGCGGCGTCGAACACTTTCAGAGCCTCCGAAACATTGTCGGAAGTGCGCCGGATGGTGTCAATTACGTTGGGATTGATTGCCGCAAGCAGTGGCAGCACCTCAAGTCGAATCTTGTTGCGCACGACATCGGCAACAAGGTTGGTGCTGTCGGTCACGAAATCCTGGCCGACGGAGTGCAGATAGGCCTCGATGTCGCTGCGGCTGAGGCACAAAAGCGGGCGCAGAATGCGGCCGTTGACGGGCCGGATGCCGGCCAGGCCGCGGATGCCGGTGCCGCGGATGAGGTTCATCAGCACCGTCTCAACACTGTCGTTGCGGTGGTGGGCAACGCAAACGCCCGCCGCGCCTACGCTTTTTCTCAGGTCGTCAAAATAAGCGTAACGCAACCGGCGGGCTGCCATCTCGATGCTGACGCCGTGGAGCGAGGCGTAAGCATGCGTGTCGAAGTGCGCAAGATGCAGCGCCACGCCGCGCCGGCGGCACAGCTCGGCCACGAAATTCTCGTCGCGGTCTGACTCGGCGCCGCGCAGATGGAAGTTGCAATGGGCCGCCTCGACACGGTAGCCCAGGTCGAGCAGCAGCGTGAGCAGGGCCACACTGTCGGCTCCGCCGCTGAGGGCAACAATGTAGGTTGCCCCCTTGTCGAGCAGGTTGTGGCGGGCAATGTAGCCGCTGACAACCGCCTTTATGCCGCCACCGTCACTCAACATAAAGAACAAGTCCTTTGAGATACTCGCCCTCGGGATGGTAAATGTTTATCGGATGGTCTGCCGGCTGGTGGAGCTGGTGCAGGATGCGCACACGGCGGCGGGCCTGGGCCGCCGCCGTAAAGACGGCGTTGCGGAAGTTGTCTTTGGTGACCACCTGGCTGCATGAGAACGTGAAGAGCACGCCTCCGGGCCGGATCTTCGACAGAGCCTTGTGGTTCAGGCGGGTGTAACCCTTCAGAGCATTGTGAAGCGCGCCCCTGTGCTTGGCGAAAGCCGGCGGGTCAAGGATGATGAGATCGTAGTTGTCGCCTGCGCTGTCGAGGTATTTGAAAGCGTCCTCGCAGAAAGCCTCGTGCCTGCCGTCGGCCGGAAAGTTAAGCTCGACGTTGCGCCGCGTCAGCTCAATGGCCTTGGCGCTGCTGTCGACAGAGTGTACAAGCGACGCCCCGCCGCGCAAGGCGTAGACGGAGAAACCGCCCGTATAGCAGAACATATTGAGCACTCTGCGGCCGCCGGAATACTCCTCAAGCAGCGCGCGGTTGTCGCGCTGGTCGACAAAAAAGCCCGTCTTCTGCCCTTTCAGCCAGTCCACATAGAAGCGGAGGCCGTTCTCCTGAGCTATATTGTCATCGCTGCCGCCGACGATGAAGCCGTTGTCGTGCTCCACACCGGCCTTGAACGGCAGCGTGGTCTCGCTTTTATAATACACATTGTCTATGCGGCCGCCCATGACATCAACCAAAACGGCGGCCAGTTCGTTGCGCGCGTTGTGCATCCCGACGCTGTGGGCCTGCATCACGGCGGTCTTGCCGTAGACGTCAATAATCAGTCCGGGCAGGAAATCGCCCTCGCCGTGCACCAGCCGGTAGGCGTAAGAGCGCGGAGAGTCGGCCAGTCCGAGCCGCCGGCGCAGACTGAGCGCGGAACCGAGAGCCGCCGTCCAGAACGCTTTGTCCACCACAACGTCGTCGAAAGAGAGTATCCTGACGGCTATGGAGCCTCCCTGGTAATGGCCCAAAGCGATGAAACCGCCATCGGAAGTGATCACCCTGACCACATCGCCCTCCTCTATCCCGTCGTCGGCATGGGCCAGAGCGCCGGAGAAAATCCAGGGATGAAAGCGTCCGAGACTCTCCTCCTTGCCTTTTTTAAGATATATGTTCCTGTACATTGTCATTGTCTTGAATGATTAATTCATAATTCCCCGTGGCTTTCAGACGCTGCAACTCCTCGTAAAGATTGATGCAAGCCCAGGCGTCAGTGGCCGCATAGAGCTTCTGGCTGTCCGTCAGCACGTCGGCCTCCCAGTTGGTAAGCTGCTGCCCCTTGGCTATTTTCTGCCCGAACACATTGGCGTAAAGTTTCTGCAAACTCCTGTCCTCGATGCCTATCTCGCCCACATGGTCCTGCAGGTCGATGAAGTTGCCCGGCTCGAAAGCGCCGATCTTGTGAAGGGCGAGCATATCGTCGTGCAGCGAAAGCCCCACCTTTGGCACCGTGGTGTCCTCAAGCAGGCGCTTGATGTCGGCCGTCATGCCGATATTGTTGAGCCGGAAAAGGAAGCAGGTGTCTGCCGACGACACCTGCAAAAGCGCCACCTTGTGCGCCGTTCCACGCCTGAACGACGGGCGGGTCTCGGTGTCAACGCCCAGAATCTGCTGCGCAAGAAGATAGTCCACAGCCTTGGCCGACTCGCCGGCAGACAGGACGACAATTATGCGCCCGCCAAAAAGAACACGCGGCAAGCCGCCGATGAGCGCCTTGTCGAATTTATTGTATATTACCTTTCTCATCAAAACGTTTAAATAAAACCGCCGCACAATGACTTTCCACAGCGCCAGCCTGCCGCGCCACAGCATGGCCGCACAATGGAAGAAAGTCAGCACGCAAGGCGTTCCGGCAGCCTGAAGCATTCAAACAGCCTTAGTCTGCACAAGTCTTTTCGTGATGCAAAATTACAAAAAAAACATGAGTTTGTTGCCAAATCTGAGTTTTTTCAGCTACATTTGCAGAATAATTGAGAAACAATAAAAAATGGCAAGGAAAAAAGAAAAGCGCAAGTCTTCTTCACTTGGCGAGACTCTGGGCTTCAACTCCATAATATATAATGAGAAACTGAAATTCGTAACAGGACTGCTGCTGCTCGTGATGGCCGTCTACATAACACTGGCCTTCATCTCTTTCTTCACCACCGGGGCCGCCGACCAGAGCCTGATCGAGTCGCCGAGAGCCGGCGAACTGATGAACACACAGCGCAGCTTTCAGAACGACTGCGGGTCCATAGGCGCCTACACATCCTACTTTTTCATAAAAAGATGCTTCGGGCTGCCGGCGTTCCTCATTCCGTTCTTCCTGTTCTTCAGTGCGATGAAACTGATGAAAGTCTACAACATCAGCATCCAGAGGTGGTTTCTGTGCACCATGGTCATCATGTTGTGGATGTCGGTGACATTCGCAAAGTTTCTCTCGCCGCTCTTCACCGACACGTGCTATAATCCCGGCGGCGACCACGGCCTGTTTCTCTGCACCACCATCGAGAATCTTGTAGGCGCACCGGGACTCACGGCTCTGATTGTCGTTGTGGCGCTGACGTTCCTCGTCTACATCAGTATGCAGACCGTCTACCTTGTGAGAAAGATTCTCAACCCTGCGAAATTCTACACCGACAGAGTGCGCTTCTTTGTGACAAACAGCAAGGAGCAAAAGGCCGAAAAAGCCCCGGAGCCAATCATCGAGACCCTGGAAGACCCCGAAGTGTTTGACGACCCGACGGCGGAGACTATAGATTTTGACAACGACATTCCCACCGTCACCACCGCGAAAGCCAAAGACAACAAGGCCGACGAGAAGAAAAAGCACAAGACGGCAGACAACGCCGAGCCAGGAGTTGACATGGACATAAAGGTGGCCGAGAGCGAAAAGAAAGCCGAGGGGCCTTCGCTCGTGAACGCCGGAGGCAAGGCCATGGAGCCATACGACCCCAAACGCGACCTCGAGAACTACCACTACCCCACCCTCGACCTCCTGAAGAAGTACGACAACGACGGCAAGCCGTTCATCGACATGGCCGAACAGACGTCGAACAAGAACCGCATCGTGGAGGTGCTGCGCAATTTCGGGGTCGAGATCAGCAGCATCAAGGCCACCGTAGGCCCCACAATAACGCTCTACGAGATAACGCCGGCGCAGGGCGTGCGCATTTCCAAGATACGAAACCTTGAGGACGACATCGCACTGAGCCTCTCAGCGCTCGGCATCCGCATCATCGCTCCTATTCCGGGCAAGGGAACCATAGGCATCGAAGTGCCGAACGCCAAGCAGAACATCGTGTCGATGGAAAGCATACTGAACTCCAAGAAGTTCCAGGAAACCACCATGGAGCTGCCCTGCGCCATAGGAAAGACCATCACCAACGAGGTATTCATGTTCGACCTGGCCAAGATTCCGCACCTGCTTGTGGCCGGAGCCACCGGCCAGGGAAAGTCCGTCGGACTCAACGCCATCATCACCTCGCTGCTCTACAAGAAGCACCCGGCCGAGCTGAAGATTGTGCTCATCGACCCGAAAAAGGTCGAGTTCAGCATCTACAGCCCCATAGCGAACCACTTTCTGGCCAATGTGCCAGACGATGACAGCGAGCCCATCATCACTGACGTGAAGAAAGTGGAGCGCACGCTGAACAGCCTATGCAAGGAGATGGACACCCGCTATGACCTGCTGAAGCTCGCCGGAGCGCGCAACATAAAGGAATACAACAGGAAGTTTGTGTCGCGACAGCTCAACCCTGAGAAAGGACACCGCTTCATGCCCTACATTGTCGTGATAATCGACGAGTTCGGCGACCTGATAATGACCTCAGGAAAGAACATCGAACTGCCCATAGCGCGCATCGCACAGCTGGCGCGCGCGGTGGGAATACACATGGTCATTGCCACCCAGCGACCCACCACATCGATCATCACCGGCAACATCAAGGCAAACTTTCCGGGCCGCATAGCCTTCAAGGTGAGCGCGATGGTCGATTCGAAGACCATCCTCGACCGCCCCGGAGCCAACCAGCTGATCGGGCGTGGCGACATGCTGTTCCTCAACGGCAACGACCCCGTGCGCGTGCAGTGCGCGTTTGTTGACACGCCGGAGGTGGAGCGCATCAACGCCTTCATTGCCCAGCAGCAGGGATACACGTCGCCGTTCGAGCTACCCGAGCCAGACTCCGGCGACGGCGACGGCCTCGGCAGCGCCGCCGACGTTGACATACAGCACCTCGACCCGCTGTTTGAGGACGCCGCGCGGCTCATTGTGCTCAACCAGTCGGGCAGCACGAGCCTCATCCAGCGCAAGTTCTCCATCGGCTACAACCGCGCCGGCCGCCTGATGGACCAGATGGAGAAGTTCGGAGTGGTAGGCCCGGCCATCGGAGGCAAGCCCCGCGAAGTGCTGATACTCGACGAAGCCAGCCTCGACAACCTTATAAACTCGATAAAACAAAAATCTTAACACCAAAACAAACACCAACATGAAAAGGATAACAACGACACTGTTCGCCATCATTCTGTTCTGTTGCGGCACGGCGGCACAGCCTGCCAGAGCCGTGCTCGACAAGGTGGCGGCAGCAGTCAGCAACAAGGGCGGAGTGTCTGCCGGTTTCAGCATCAGCAGCCGGCAGTATGGAAACGCCAGCGGCACCATTGCGATAAAAGGGCGAAAGTTCCGCACCACAATGCAGACGGCCACCGTCTGGTTTGACGGAAAGACCCAGTGGACTTACGTGAAAAGCAACAACGAGGTGAACATCAACACCCCGACGGAGGGCGAGCTGCAGGCCATCAACCCCTACAACTTCATCAATATGTACAAGAGCGGATTCAACTACAAGATGGAGACCGTGGGCAACAGCTACCGCATCCACCTGACCGCCACGGACAAACGGCGCCAGATACAGGAGCTTTACATCACCGTGAACAAGTCGAACTACGTTCCCACAAGCATACGGATGCGCCAAGGAGCCAACTGGAGCACCATTTCGATAAAGAACTTCAAGAAAGCCAACCTGAGCGACGCCACCTTCATATTCAATCCGAAGAGCTATCCCTCGGCCGAAATCATTGACCTGAGATGACAAAGGCGCAACTGTTCATGCTGTTGCTGAACGTTGCGGCCAAAGGATCGCGCCGCAATCCGCCAGACAGACGCTCCGGACTGTTGTCCGCCGTGTGGCGGGCTGGGGTGTGGCTTGTGTGGATGTGGCTTGCAGGCCTCGGCTTTCTGGCCGGGCGGATGTCGCTCGCGGAGGGTCCGACGCTCATATTCGGACTGATGCCCTACATCATGCTCTTTGATTTTGCAATGCGTTTCGCACTGCAGCAGTCGCCGATGCGGCTCAGGCCGTTCCTGCTCCTGCCTGTAAGGCGGCGCACGGCAGCCGCCTGCTGCCTGCTGGCCGCCATGCGCGACAAGTACAATCTGACCTGGGTGTGGCTCTTCGTGCCCTACGCCATAGCCGGCCCAGCCGCCTCCGGCCATGGATTTCTCTTTTCGGCGGCCATCGTCCTGACGTGCCTTCTGCTCATGGCCGCCGCCAATCTCCTCTACATTCTCGTCAGTTCACTGGCATCTCTAAGCTCTGCCTGGTGGTGGCTGCCCGCCGCCGTCTGCTCTGCCGTGTTCGCCGTTAGCCTGACGCAGGGCAGCTCCACGTCAGCCGGCACACTCATCGGCCTGTGCAGCCACTATGGCTTCACACCTGCCGCCGTAGCGGCCTATGCCGTTGCCGCCGCAGGCCTATGGCGGCTCGACACCGGCCTGCTGCTGCGCCTGAGCCTCCGCGACGACAGCAGCGCCATGAAGCAGCCCAGACGCCGCACCGCCGCGTTGTCTTTTGCCCGACAGAGCCTGACAGCCGAATACCTGAGAATGGAAATCCTGAGCACCATGCGCAACAGAGCCCCAAAACGGAATCTGTGCCACGGCCTGCTGCTGACGGCGGTTTTCTGCGCGGTCACGCTCCTGTCGCCCAATCCTGCAGAGCCAGACTTGGCAACCGCCTCATGGTGCGTCTACTGCTTTCTGCTCCTGCCCACTGCCAGTCTGACACGCATCATGGAGACCGAAGGCAACAGCTTCAGCCTGCTGATGACGCACAAAGACAGCCTCTGGCAGCTGCTCAAGGCCAAATATGCATTCAGCTGCCTCACGCTGCTGCTGCCGCTCGCTGTCCTGGCGCCTGCCGCCGCCACAGGCCGACTGCCGTGGGCGCTCATCGCCGCCGGACTGCTCACCGCCTCGGGCACGGCCCACTTCATTCTGTTCCAGCTGGCAGCCAGCAACCGCCAAGCCGTGCCCGCCGACGCCACGGCCACACCCAAAGACCGCCATGAAGCCGGACGGCAACTGGCAGCCTGCATGGCAGTGCTCGCAACGCCCGCCCTGCTGTTACTCATAGCCGACGCCACGGCCGGAAGCGACGCCACGCTGCCGGCGCTCATCGCCACAGGCGCACTGCTCACAGCCACAAACCGGCTCTGGCTCCGCGCCATACACCGGCGGATGGTGAGACGGAAATACTATCTGGCCGAGGGCTTCAGCCAGACAAGACAGACGTGACGGCAAACCGCCGACGCCGAATCCACATCACTGAATCATAAACAAACCGACAATTAGCAATATGTATTTCACAGGAATAATAATCGCAGTGAGCACATTCTGCATAATAGGCGTGTTCCATCCGATAGTAATCAAGACCGAATACTACACCGGCACACGCCTCTGGTGGCTCTTTCTCCTGCTCGGCCTAGCCGCTTGCGCCGGGGCGCTGTTCGTCGCCGACGTCATCCTCTCGTCGGTGCTCGGCGTGGTGGGGGCATCGTTCCTGTGGTCCATCGGCGAGCTGTTCGACCAGCGCAAGCGCGTGCTCAAAGGCTGGTTTCCAATGAATCCCAAACGCAAAAAGGACTACGACCGCCAATGAAGACCACAATCCTGCAAGTGGGCAAGACAGCCGACAAGCTCTTCGCCGCCGCAATAGACAATTACATCGGGCGCATCGGCCACTATATGCCCGTGGAATTAGTCACGATACCGGAGCTGCGCAACACAAAAAACCTGAGCGAGGAGCAGCAGAAGACTGCCGAGGGCGAGCTGATACTGAGGCAACTGAAGCCCGGTGACACCCTCGTGCTGCTCGACGAGCACGGCGCTGAGCGCGGCAGCGTTGACTTCGCGCGCTGGCTGGAGCAGAAGCGCAACACCGCCCGCAGGCTCGTCTTCGCCATCGGCGGCCCCTACGGTTTCTCCCGCCAGGTCTACTCGCGGGCCAACGAGATGGTGTCGCTCTCACGCATGACGTTCTCCCACCAGATGGTGCGCCTCATCTTCGCCGAGCAGATATACCGCGCCTGCACCATTATCAAGGGCGAGCCGTATCATCATGAATAATCCCGACGGCACCCCAAATAATACGCAAAAAGCATTGAGGAAGGCATATTTGAACATTGAACAAGAAATATTCGCCAAATAATTTGGCCGTTTCACACAAAATTGCTACCTTTGCATCCGCAAAAAGCCAGTTGGTACCTTGGCCGAGCGGTTAGGTAACGGTCTGCAAAACCGTGTAGAGCAGTTCGACTCTGCTAGGTACCTCAAAGAAAAGGATGCGCACGATGAGTGCCGCATCCTTTTTTGTTGCGCCGCAATGTGCCCTCCGCCGCGCGGCGCGGCGGCCGCCGAAACAGGAGCGGACACACCGTTAGCCCTCCCCCACAAACCTTGCTTCAGAGCACTCCGGCACACAGGCTAACGCAGATTTTAACACTTCCAAAATCGATGAAATAGAAATTTCCCGGCTGTTTTTACGGCCTCTGACAGCCATAAAAGTCGTGCAATTCTGCAATATGGCCTTTATCGCGCTGCAATATAGGCCTTTTCGCGCTGCGATATAGGCCATATTGGAAAGCGAAAAGGCTGGCTTTGGAGCGCCCGAAAGGCTGTTTTCCGGCTGAAAAAGGCCGTTTCAAGGAGAGAAAAAGTTGCACAACAAGCCTAATCAGGCCTATAAGTCTAATCAGATCAACAAGTTACGATTGCACACCGATGCTTCCTGTATTTTCAACCGAGAGCAAATTGTTTTCAAATACGCCGAATTTCGAGAGACCAAAGACCCGGATTTTTAACCATTGCAAACAAAACCTAATCCGCCGCATCGGCACCGGCCTAAAGACAGACCGGTAACGCCGGCACGAAAACGCCAGACTTTGGTTATTTTAACTACAGCAAACGGGGCTGTCAGAAAGAAATGGCATAACTTTGCATTTATGGATGAGACAGAACAAATAATAAGCGAGCTGCGCTCGCTGTCCACTGAAGAGAAGCGCCGCGTGCTGCCGCAGTTCTTCAAGACCGGGCCGGGCGAATACGGCGAGGGCGACAAGTTTCTGGGCGTAACAGTGCCACTGACACGGAGTGTGGCCCGCGCCCACAGGCAGGCCGACTCCGCCGTACTCGACAGGCTGCTCGGCTCGCCATGGCACGAGGCGCGGCTCTGCGCCCTGCTCATCATGGTGGCTCAGGCAGCCAAGGCCGACGAGCTGCGGCGCAAGGAGCTGTACGACTTCTATCTGGCCCACACCGGCAGCATCAACAACTGGGACCTCGTGGACCTCTCGGCACCGGCCATCGTCGGCGGACACCTGGCCGACAAGCCGCGCGACGCGCTCTACAGCCTGGCCGAGAGCACCTGCCTGTGGGAAAACCGCATCGCCGTGGTGTCAACCATTGCCTTCATACGCAACGGCGAGCTTGACGACACCTATCGCCTCGCGTCCGCACTCATGGGCCACAAGCACGACCTGATGCACAAAGCCTGCGGATGGATGCTGCGCGAGGCCGGCAAGCGCGACCCCGCGCGGCTTGTGGCATACGTCGAGAAGAACAGCGCCGCCATGCCGCGCACCATGCTGCGCTATGCCATCGAGCGGCTCGCGCCCGACGAGCGCCGGCGGCTGATGGCACTGAAACCGAAAAAAGACAGACAAAACCACTGACAAAAATGGAGACAAAGAGCACAAAAACCTTCGCACAAATAATATCAAAGGAACAGAACCTGCCGCAGCGCGGCGTGGAAAACACCATGAGCCTGCTGGCCGAGGGATGCACAATACCGTTCATAAGCCGCTACCGCAAGGAGCGCACCGGCGGACTCGACGAGGTGCAGATTGCCGCAATAGCCGACATGGCGGACCGGCTGGCCGACATGGCGAAGCGCAAGGAGACCGTAGCGGGCACCATAACAGAGCTTGGAAAGATGACGCCAGAACTGCAGAAGCGCATCGACAGCTGCTGGAACGCCGCCGAGCTGGAAGACATCTACCTGCCCTACAAGCCCAAACGGCGCACCAAGGCCCAGGCGGCGCGCGAACTGGGCCTTGAGCCGCTGGCCGCGATAATAATGGCGCAGCGCGACAATGACATCGAGCGGACGGCCATGCGGTTTGCTGGCGGCGAAGTGGGCGGCGCGGCAAACGCCATAAAGGGAGCGCAGGACATAATAGCCGAGACCGTGAGCGAGAGCGAGCGGACGCGCAACACCGTGAGGGCGGCCTACAGGCGCGGCGCGGTGATAACGTCGAAAGTGGTCAAGGCGAAGGCCGACACTGACGCGGCGGCGAAGTTCGCCGACTACTTCGACTTCTCCGAACAGCTGCGGCGGTGCCCCGCCCACCGCCTGCTGGCCATGCGCCGAGGCGAGGAGGAGGGTGTGCTGCGCCTGAGCATCAGCGCCGAGGGCGACGACAGCGCGGAGCGCGTGGGCCGCCATTACGTGGCGCGGGGCGGCGGCAAATGCTCGCGGCTGGTGGCCGAGGCCGTGGACGACGCGCTGAAACGCCTCGTCCGCCCGTCAATAGAGACGGAGTTTGCGGCCATGGCCAAGGAGCGGGCCGACGAAGAGGCGATACACGTGTTTGCCCAGAACCTGCGCCAGCTGCTGCTCGCCGCCCCGCTGGGCCAGAAGCGCGTGATGGGCATCGACCCCGGATTCCGCACCGGCTGCAAGGTGGTGTGCCTCGACGGTCAGGGCGCTCTGCTGCACCACGAGGCCATATTCCCCCACCCGCCCGCCAACCGGCGGGCCGAGGCGGCCAAAAGAATGGAGGCAATGGTGGAGCGATACAACGTGGAGGCCATCGCCATAGGCAACGGAACGGCCGGACGCGAGACCGAAAGTTTCGTCAAATCGCTGACGTTCGCCCGCAACGTGCGCTGCTACATGGTGAGCGAGGACGGCGCTTCGGTCTACTCGGCTTCTGAAACGGCGCGCGAGGAGTTTCCCGACGAGGACGTAACGGTGCGCGGCGCGGTGTCGATAGGCCGCAGGCTTATGGACCCGCTGGCCGAGCTTGTGAAGATCGACCCGAAGAGCATAGGCGTGGGCCAATACCAGCACGACGTCAACCAGAAGCTGCTGAAGAAGAGTCTGGACCAGACGGTGGTGAGCTGCGTCAACTCCGTGGGCATCAACCTCAACACGGCCAGCCGCCACCTGCTGGCATACGTGAGCGGTCTGGGGCCGTCGCTGGCACGCGGCATCGTGGAGTACAGACAGGAGCACGGGCCTTTTGCCTCGCGCGCCGAACTGAAAAAAGTGCCCCGGCTCGGCCCGGCCGCATACCAGCAGTGCGCCGGATTCCTGCGCATTCCCGGAGCGGCGAACCCGCTTGACAATACGGCGGTGCATCCTGAAAGCTACAAGATTGTGGAGCGCATGGCCGCAGACGCCGGCTGCACAGTGGCGGAACTGACCGCATCGCCTGAGAAACGGCGCGGAATAGACATCAGGAAATATGTGACAGACACCGTCGGACTGCCCACCCTGACCGACATAATGGACGAGCTGGACAAGCCGGGGCGCGACATGAGAGGGCAGGCCGAGAACTTTGAGTTCGACCCCAACGTAACTTCAATAGACAATCTGGCCGAAGGCATGGAGTTGCCTGGCATCATCACGAACATCACCAACTTCGGAGCGTTCGTTGACATAGGCGTCCATCAGGACGGACTTGTGCACATATCCCAGCTGTCAGACAGCTTTGTGACCGACCCGACGCAGGTGGTGAGGCTCCGGCAGCACGTCATGGTGAGGGTGCTCGGCGTTGACCGCAAGCGCAAACGCATCTCGCTGTCAATGAAAGGGTTGCGCAAACACGGCTAAAGCATAAAAAGAAGAGACCGCAACGCTGCTTTCGCACGTTGCGGTCTCTTGCTTTTTATTTTCTATTTCAGAAGAAATATTCTTACTTCACCTTGGCTACAATAGCCTTGAAAGCCTCAGGGTTGTTGACAGCCAGGTCGGCGAGCACCTTGCGGTTAATCTCGATTCCGGCCTTGTTCAGAGCGCCCATAAGCACAGAATAGCTCATACCCTCCAGACGTGCGGCAGCATTGATACGCTGAATCCACAGTGAGCGGAAGTTGCGCTTCTTGTTGCGGCGGTCGCGGTAAGCGTATGTAAGACCCTTCTCCCATGTGTTCTTGGCAACGGTCCAAACATTCTTGCGTGCTCCGAAATAACCGCGTGTAAGCTTAAGTATTCTCTTTCTCCTTGCTCTCGAAGCAACGTGATTTACTGATCTTGGCATAATTTTCTTACTTTAAACGTTCGACAATTAGGATTAACGGAGACACAACAGATCACGAACCTGCTTCACGTTGTCGGTGTCAACGATTGTGCAGCCCAGCAGATTGCGCTTTTGCTTCTTTGTTTTCTTAGTCAGAATGTGACTGTGGTAAGCGTGGTGTCTCTTGATCTTACCTGTACCGGTGAAACGGAATCTCTTCTTTGCACCGGAATTTGTCTTAACTTTTGGCATTTTTTTGAATTGATTAAATTGTTATTTATTATTGTGGCAACGCATATACCGGGCGTTACGCACATTGTCTTCGCTTGTTTTCAGCCTCGCGGCCCGCTTTATTCACCTTTAAGTTTCTTCAGAGCGTCGGCGCTGATCTTGGCATTTGCGAACAGTCCGCCGCCTGCCGGAACCGGCTCTTCAGCCGCAGCCTGCTCCACGGCCGCCTTTGCCTCCGTCTCTCTCTTCTCGCGGTCAACGGCCTGCTGGCTCTTCTTCACGATGCCTGTCTTCTTCGGCGCAAGATAAATAAACATCTTTTTCCCCTCCAAAGACGGCATACGCTCCACCTTTCCGAACTCCTCCAGGTCATTGGCAAAGCGCAGCAAGAGAACCTCGCCCTGTTCCTTGAACAGTATCGAGCGTCCGCGGAAAAACACATAGGCCCTGACCTTGTTGCCCTCCTCGAGGAACTCCTTGGCGTGTTTCAGCTTGAACTGATAGTCGTGCTCGTCTGTCTGAGGCCCGAAACGAATTTCCTTCACCTCCACGCGGGCCTGCTTAGCCTTCAGCTCTTTCGCCCGCTTCTTCTGCTGGTAGATGAATTTGGAATAGTCGATGAGACGACAAACAGGGGGATTGGCATTAGGAGAAATCTCAACGAGATCCACCCCCTTGTCACGGGCCATATCCAAGGCCTGGCGTGTGGGCACGACTGAAGATCCGTTGTCATCGACAATGCGGACTTCTCGCACGCGTATCTGTTCATTTACACGATACTGATTTTTTATATTGTCATTCTTCATTCAACTATTTTATGGAAATCGGGTGCAAAGTTACGATTTTTAATACAAACAGCAAAACTTTTTCTTGCCTTTTATCCGTGCCGCATTCATAAAATGTTCTCATTTTCACAATGATGCCGCACGGCAAACGCCAGAAAAGATTCTGTTTCCACACTCGTGCCGGGTCATTGCCTGAGCAGACGCTCCTTGACAATCTTGTCGAGCTCAGCCTTTGGCATCATGCCCATTGTGACAAACGGCTTGCCGTCCGCCGGAATCCACAGGAGCATCGGGATGCTGCTCACCGCGAACGCGGCGGCAACCTCTTCCTCCTGATCCACGTCCACTTTGTAAACGTCAATCCGGCCTGAATGCTCGTCAGCCAACTGATGAAGCAGTGGCGAGAGCTGCTTGCACGGCCCGCACCACGTGGCATAAAAGTCTACGATGGCGGGCTTGTCGCCATTGAACACCCACTTGTCGGGATTCTTCTCAAAATCATACACCCGCGTTATGAAATCCGCCTTGGTGAGCTGCCTCACCTTGCTCACGCTCTGCCGCGCCTCCTGCTTGTCGGCCTTGGCCACAGACGGGCGGGCCGCCTTGGGCGCGCTGCCGCCTCCGCATCCTGCGGCCACAGTGGCAACCGCCAGCATACAGGAGGCAAAAAATAACTTGCCTGCTTTCATTCTCATGCTATATGCTTGAACAAAACAGCAAAGAGCCTGCAGCCGCACGGACTCCAGCCCACGGCTACAGGCTCTTGCAGTCACACCAGTTTGAATTCTCCAATTAAAAAAGACATTACTCCGGGCGTACGTCAGTGGCCTTGATCTGCTCGGCCACCTCGGCGTTTATCTTGGCGGCAAACTCCGCGATGGTCATCACGCCGCGCTCGTCGGCTCCCTGCTTGCGCACGCTCACGGTGCCGTCGGCCTGCTCTTTCTCACCCACAATGACCATATAGGGGATGCGTTTCATCTCGTTGTCGCGCACCTTGCGGCCTATCTTCTCGTTGCGGCTGTCAACGGTCGCCCTCACGCCGACGGCGTCAAGCTCGCGGGCCACGCGGGCGGCATAGTCGTTAAACTTCTCCGATATGGGCAGAACGGCCACCTGGTCGGGCGTGAGCCAGAGCGGGAAGTGGCCTGCCGTGTGCTCTATCAGCACTGCGCAGAAGCGCTCCATCGAGCCGAACGGCGCGCGGTGAATCATCACCGGGGTCTTCTTTGTGTTGTCCTCGTCGGTGTATTCGAGCTTGAAACGCTCCGGCAGGTTGTAGTCCACCTGTATCGTGCCGAGCTGCCAGCGGCGGCCAATGGCGTCCTTCACCATGAAGTCGAGCTTCGGCCCGTAGAAAGCGGCCTCGCCGTATTCTATCTTCGCCTTCAGCCCTTTCTCCCGGCAAGCCTCGATGATGGCCTGCTCGCTGCGCTCCCACACCTCGTCGGAGCCGATGTACTTCTCGTGGTCGTTGGGGTCGCGGAGCGAAATCTGAGCCTCGAAGTTGTCGAAATGGAAGATGGAGAACACCGTGTGGATTATGTCCATCACGCGGAGGAACTCGTTCTTCACCTGATCCGGGCGGCAGAAGATGTGGGCGTCGTCCTGAGTGAACGAGCGCACACGGGTCAGTCCGTGCAGCTCGCCGCTCTGCTCGTAGCGGTAGACGGTGCCGAACTCGGCGATGCGCAGGGGCAGGTCCTTATACGAGCGCGGTTTCCAGGCGTACACCTCGCAGTGGTGGGGGCAGTTCATCGGCTTGAGCATATACTCCTCGCCCTCCTCGGGGGTGTGTATCGGCTGGAACGAGTCCTTGCCGTAGTGGGCGTAGTGGCCGCTGGTCACGTAGAGGTTCTTGCTGCCGATGTGGGGCGTTATCACCTCCTTGTAGCCGTAGCGGGTCTGTATCTTGCGCAGCATATCCTGCATGCGGAGGCGCAGCTCGGTGCCCTTTGGCAGCCAGATGGGCAGGCCCTTGCCCACGCGCTCGGAGAACATGAACAGCTCCATCTCCTTTCCTATCTTGCGGTGGTCGCGCTTCTTGGCCTCCTCGAGCATCTGGAGATACTCGTCGAGCATCTTCTTCTTGGGGAATGTTATGCCGTAGAGGCGCTGCATCTGCTCGCGGGTGGCGTCGCCGCGCCAGAAGGCGCCGGCCACGCTCGTGAGCTTCACGGCCTTGATGGCGCCGGTGTTGAGCAGGTGCGGCCCCTTGCAGAGATCAGTGAACGCGCCCTGGGTGTATGTGGTGATGCTGCCGTCCTCAAGATCCTGCTCGATGTGCTCGCACTTGTAGGTCTGGCCGGCGGCGGCAAACTCCTTGAGAGCGTCGGCCTTGGCCACCTCCTTGCGCACCACAGGCTCCTTCTTCGAGGCCAGCTCGCGCATCTTGTCCTCAATCTTGCCGAAGTCGCCCTCCTTGATCATCTCTCCGCCCGGCAGCAGAACGTCGTAGAAGAAGCCGTTCTCCACAGCCGGGCCGAAGCCGAACTGAATGCCGGGGTAAAGTTCCTGGAGCGCCTCGGCCAGCAGGTGGGCCGATGTGTGCCAGAAGGCGTGCTTGCCCTCGTCGTCGTCCCACTTGTAGAGCTGCACCGCAGCGTCGCTGTCTATCGGACGGTTCAGCTCCACCGTCTCACCGTTCACGCCGCAGGCCAGCACGTCGCGGGCCAGCGCCGGCGATATGCTCTCTGCGATCTGAAGTCCCGTTACGCCCTGCTCGTACTCGCGCACGGACCCGTCGGGAAATGTTATCTTTATCATAGCCATAACTGTTTGTTCCTTTTTTACAACGCGCAAAATTAAACATTTAATTCGGAATAAGCACATTTCCGGCAGGATTTTTTTAGTCCTCCGCGCTGTATTGCGGCCTGCCGGACATACCCGAGCGCACGCCGGCCACAATCCGCACCACAATAGCAGAGCGTATGCGGCCTCAGCCACGCCCACTGCGGCGAAAAGCGGCGGCAGCATCCGCTCCGCAACGCCCGCCACCGGGCGGCCGGCCAGCACGCGCAGCGAGACGCAAACGCCCAGCGCGGCAGCCGCCACGGCGAAGAAGAGCCACTTGGGCACTATCTGCGGGTCGGTAAACAAGTCTGTGGCGGCGAACACACTGCACGCCGCTACGGCAGCAAACAAGAGTCTCAACATAACATCACTCATATCATTAATGTCTTTATCCACACACCCTCCGGCTTTATCCGCATCGGCTTTTTCACCGAACCCGTTACTTGCAAATATACAACTAAAACACGCCGCAGACGGCACCGATTTAACACACCTGCCGAAAAGCTCTGCAAAACAGGCCATATTGCGTTGCGAAATGGCCTGTTTTGCAACGCAATATAGGCCATTTCGCAACACAAAACGGCCTATCCTACAAAACACTGATAGCCAAGCAGTTGCATCTGTCTATTATTATGGCGCAATTTAACTTAAAAATGTTAATGGTGTTCAATAATTAAAAGGCAAATACATCCATGCGTGAGCGCCCACCAACAGCGCCAATATTACCATTCTCCAGCCAAACGATTTCTGCTTTTCGACAAAAGCACGGTACGCCAGAAATAGCGACAAAGCAATGACCGCACCGTCAATGGCACATATGGAATTGCATACAGCACGCATCTTCAAGTCATGCACGTTAAAAAAATCCAATGTCAACACATACACAATTATTGCATATATTGTCCATGTGGAATTGAAGTGAGAGAGTATTTGTAGCTGATTATCAATGATATAAGAAAATATCGGTACAAAAAAAATAATCGCTGAAAGAAACAGGGTGAAAAAGCCATTTTGGGGAGAAGCAAAGAGGAAAGAAAAAGGTTGGTTCAGGATGAAGATTTAACAAAAGCTTAACAAACGGCAGGCATTTTTATACTTTGCCAATTGCCGCTCGGAATGAGGTCAAAACCACAAAGGAGTTCCTGACGATGAATTGCTAAAAGAGGCCGCGCACATTCTCGACGTGGACTACGGCGCACTGCGCACAATGCTGCATTCGATTGTGGAGAAAAAAGCAAAGGATGACAATAAGGCCGTCAGACCGGCCGTATGAGCGCCGCGCCGGGCGCACGCCCGGCGGCAGCCTTGAGGCTCATCGCTTCTTTTCCGCCTGATATCTCTTGATAATGCTGTAGGCGTTATACAGCCCCAGCTCACCGGCCTTGCTCAGGTCGGCCACGCCCTCGGCTGTATTCCCGCTGAAAACACGCGCCAGCCCGCGGTTGAAATACGCCTCGGCAAGGTTTCCGTCGATGGCGATGGCCCGCGTGTAGTCATCTATGGCCCGCGCGTAGTCCTTTCGGGCAGCATGAACATTGGCGCGATTGTAATAAAGATATGGGCTGTTGGCGTCGAGCGCGATTGCTTTCTCAAGATCAGCAAGCACGTTGGCATACTT
Source organism: uncultured Prevotella sp. (assembly GCA_944320305.1). Taxonomy (GTDB): domain Bacteria; phylum Bacteroidota; class Bacteroidia; order Bacteroidales; family Bacteroidaceae; genus Prevotella. Next base: position 68,317 of record CALUGW010000015.1, read on the forward strand.
CATGGCCATGTCTGTTCCGAGCGAGGCGTTGAACTCATTGACCTTCGACTGGCACACCGCGCGCTGCCAGTAAGCCAGCGCCGAGGCCGTGTCGGCCTGCAGGCAGTCGGACAAATCGTCTATGGCCGCCTCGAAATTCTGCGTGGCCGCATAAGCGACAGAGCGCATAAGAAGCATCGATGTCCTGCCTGCGGCTTTTTCCTCTCTGCCAATGGCCAGCGTCAGAGTGTCTATATAATTGAACAATTGCTTTGTGTGCGGCTCGTCGAGCGCGGCCTTCGCGCAGTTGACATAGAGCCTGCGCACCTGCCCGGAGCTGCGGTTGAAGGCGTCAACCAGCCTGTCGTAGGCCACATAAAGCGTGACATCGCTCTGATACGGGGCGAACGACAGCCCGAACATAGGCAAGAACGCCGCCTCCACCTTGCGGTTCTGCACACGTCCGCGGTACTCGCTCTCATACTTGTGCTCCACCTCCTGCTCGTCGGCAACGACCAGCTGGTTGTACTTGTCCATGTCCTCATCGCTGCGCCTGCGCATCTGCTCCTTGTTGAGACGCGGCTGCACGCCATACAGGCTCTTGTAGAGCTGAGCCTTGTAGATGCGGAACTCGTCGGCCTCGGCCTGCTTTGTCATTCCGAGCCGGCGGTAGCAGGCGGCGCGATGGTGCAGCCCGGTCCAGAAGTTGGGATAGCGGTCAATTACCTTGGAGTAGTCGCGGATGGCGCCGCGCAAGTCGCCGGTGCGGTCGAGAAGCAGAGCGCGGTTGAAAAGAGCCATCAGATTGTCAGGCTCCAGCTTAAGCACGAAGTCAAAATCAATGATGGCGCGGTTGTCGTCGCCCACTTGGGCGCGCAGCAGTCCGCGGTTGTAGTGGCCGAGAAAGTTGTTGGGATCTATTTCTAGCGCAAGGTCGTAGTCGGCCATCGCGCCGCGGAGGTTGTTCAGGTTAACCCTGGACAGCGCACGGTTGATGTAGTTACCTGCCTCACGCGGCAGCAGGCGGATGGCCTCGTCAAGATATTTCTCGGCGTCTTTCCACTCTCTGCGCGACAGGCTGACAACAGACTTCATCGTCCATGTAGAGCCGTCGTAGGGGTCAATAGCCAGACTGCTGTCGAGAGCGGCCACGGCCTTGGCCGTGTCCTTCTGCAGCATATAGACTTCGGCACGCATCGACCACGCCGGCGCATACTTGCTCCAGCGGGTCTGCATGGTGTCGAGCTCGGCAAGCGCACGGTCGTAGTCCTTGTTCTGTATGCGGCAGAGCACGCGGTTGTGCCACATTCCGCGGTTCTCTGGGTCATACCTCAGCGCACGCGAATAGTCCTCAACCGCCTCGGCAAACTTGTTCTGCCTGATGCGGGCGATGCCCCGAAGCTCGTAGATGTTGACCACGTAGGGGTTGCGGTCGATGGCCTCTGTGCAGTCATGCTCCGCCCCGACGTAATCGTCGAGATAGAACTTGGCCACGCCGCGGTAAAACCACGGCTCGTAAAGATACGGCTTGGCCGCTATCGCCCGGTTGAAATACTGTATCGAAAGCACGTAATCCTCATAATAGAGCGCACTGCGCCCTATCGTCACCAGCCTGTCTGTGTTGAACTGCGCCCTGCCGGCCAGCGGCAGAAAGAGCAGTGTTATGAAGAAAACAATCTTTCGCAGCATACCTTAAACAGTCTGCCCCTCTTACCGTCTGGCGGCAGCCTTAGCCTTGTAGCCGCAACGGAAGCGACCCTGGAGTATGGCGCGCAGCTTGCTCTTGATGAGCTGCTTGCGCAGCGGCGAGATGCGGTCGATGAACAGTTTGCCCTCAAGATGGTCGAACTCGTGCTGCATCACGCGGGCCAGATAGCCCTCCACCCACTCGTCGTGAGGCTGCATCGTGTCGTCAAGATACTGCACGCGGATGCGTGTGGGGCGTGTGACGTTCTCATGGATGGCGGGCACGCTCAGGCAACCCTCCTCCATCGACTCTGTCTTGGTGTCGTCATATTCCACAATGTGCGGGTTGATGTATGCCTTGCGGAATCCCTTGTACTCGGGAAGGTCATCAGAAAGCACATCAAGGTCTATCACGACAACGCGTATGGGCTTGCCTATCTGCGGTGCAGCAAGCCCCACACCGTCTGACTCTGTCAGCGTTTCAAACATATCCTGAAGCAGAACGTCCAGCCCTGCCATATCCGTCGGAATGTCTTCGGCAACCTTTCGCAAGACAGGCTGCCCGTAAATATAAATCGGTAAAATCATTTTTAAACAGAAAGTAAAAACGTCCGAGCCGCTGTCACCTGTGCCTTGAGTTGAGATAATCGCGCAGAATTATTGTCGCGCTGATCTCGTCGACAAGCTCCTTGTTGCGGCGAGCCATCTTGCCCAGCCCTCCGTCAATCATCGCCCTGTGCGCAAGCACCGACGTGAAGCGCTCGTCGTAATAAACGACAGGAATGCCGGGCATGGCCTTGCGCCACCGGGCCACGAACTGCCGCACGCGCCCCATGTTCTCGCTCGGCTCGCCATTGGCCTGGCGGGACTCGCCGACAACAATCAGTTCGACTTCTTCACGCGACACATAATCGCGCAAGAAGTCGAATAGTTCGTGCGTCGCCACAGTGCCCAAACCTCCCGGAACAATCTGCAACGGGTCTGTCACGGCCACTCCTGTGCGCTTCTTCCCGAAATCAATAGACAGAATGCGTGCCACGGGCCATCTTTCACATTGTTATTATTGTGCGTTGTACAGCAACCATGCGTCAGGATACTGGGCGCGGAACTCAGTGCGGCTGGCAGCGGCGTCGGCCTTGCTGTCAAACGTTGTGGCCACAACGCGGTACATATTGCGAGCGTCGTTCTTCACCACCTGGGCGTCGTAGCCTGCGTCGCGCAGCTTCTGCTGGAGGCCGTCGGCGTTGGCCTTAAGCGAGAACGAGCCCACCACAACGCTGAACGCCTTCAGTCCGGAGCCGTTGACGAGCGACACTTTCTCCTCGCGCACCTGCACATTGTCTACGTTATCTACGACTTTAGTGTCTGTGGCAGGTTTGTCAACTAGCGGTGTCACAACGTTTGCCTCCGGCTGCACAGTCTCGGGGGCTGTCTGCTGGGCGGCCTCCTGTGCCTTGGCTTTCTCGTATGCCTTCTTATATGCACTCTCGCTCGACTTGCAACCGGTGAAAGCCATTGCAGCGCATAATCCTGCGCATAACACCATGTACTTCTTCATTTTAACCATTTGTTTAAATTAAACTTACTAATCAGCATGAAAATATTTTTGCGAAATTACAAAATATCGCGCAAAACAGGAACTCCTGTCCACATAAAGTTTGTTAAATGCGTCAATCTGTAAGGTTTTAACAAAAAACAATAAATAAACAACTCCCAATATGAAAAACTTTCTTATCTTTGCATTACGCATTGCAAACAGGACGGGCAGACGCCTTGCCTGCCTGATGACAGTGACTCAAGAACGGCGGCGCGGGCCGCTGCCACATAGCGGCACCTACGGACGGACTGCAAAACAGTCCTGAGTGTTGCCACAAATTTAAGGCATTCTATTGTTTAATTAAAAACATAAAGCTATGAAGAGTTTAGGTTATATTAGCGCATTCTTGGGCGGTGCAATCGCCGGTGCGGTGTTGGGACTGTTGTTGGCTCCTGAAAAAGGCAAAGACACACGTGAGAAAATCACTGACGCTGTGGATGATTTCCTCACCAAGCACAACATCAAACTGAGCCGCAAGGAAGTGAGCGACCTCGTTGACGACATCCGGGAGGCCGCCCCTGAAG
>CALUGW010000016.1 GCA_944320305.1 uncultured Prevotella sp.
CCAACTCATTACCCGAAAAAGGGGTAATTCTTCTAACTCTTTTGATTTCAGATAGGTATATTCTTTTTGCAGAATTAGCAAATAAATATGAAATACAAGCACGGAGCAAACTTTTTGACGTCTCAGGCACACACCCAGACAGCCGGGCCGCACACGCGGCAGCGGCCGCCGACAATGGCGGCAGACAATTAATCGCCGCAAAATGACACCACATGGAAAAAATATTGTACCTTTGCAAAAGAAACCGGAGGCGACTGCCGCAACCCGGCAGGGCGGCAGCCGGACAGCCGCAACGGCCGCACCGCATCCTGCGCAAGGCAAGAGCCGGTGGCAAGAGGCGGCCGCGCGGCACATATTGGGGATTTTTATTTAACACGTAATATGCAACAGAAGATAATCATTCTTGACTTCGGCTCACAGACCACACAGCTCATCGGCCGCCGTGTGCGCGAGCTTGACACCTTCTGCGAGATTGTTCCTTACAACAAGTTCCCCGCTGATGACCCGTCGGTTATAGGCGTCATCCTCAGCGGCTCACCCTATTCGGTACATGACCCCGAGGCGTTCAAGGCCGACCTCGGCCAGTTTGTGGGCCGCGTGCCGGTGCTCGGCATCTGCTATGGGGCGCAGTTCATCGCCAACACTGGCGGGGGCAAGGTTGAAAAGACCGACACCCGCGAGTACGGCCGCGCCAACCTGCAGTGGTTCGACGGCGGCAACGCCCTCTTCAAGGGCTTCAGCGAAGGCTCGCAAGTGTGGATGAGCCACGGCGACACCATAACGGCCATCCCTGGCGACTGCCACGTGATAGCCTCGACGGGCAGCGTGAAATACGCCGCTTACGCCAGCGACACATACCCGCTGTGGGCAGTGCAGTTCCACCCGGAGGTATTCCACACCACCCAAGGCAAGCAGCTGCTGCGCAACTTCGTGGTAGACATCTGCGGCAGCCGGCAGGAGTGGAGCCCCGCCTCGTTCGTTGAGTCAACCGTGGCCGAGCTGAAAGAGCAGCTGGGCAGCGACCGCGTGATTCTCGGTCTGTCAGGAGGCGTTGACTCGTCAGTGTGCGCCGTTCTGCTCAACAAGGCCATCGGCCACAACCTTACCTGCATCTTCGTCGACCACGGAATGCTCCGCAAAAACGAGTTCAAGAAGGTGATGGAGGCTTACCAGGGCCTTGGCCTCAACGTGATTGGCGTGGACGCCAGCGAGAAATTCTTCAAAGACCTTGAGGGAGTGACCGACCCCGAGCAGAAACGCAAGATCATCGGACGCGACTTCGTGGAGGTTTTCAACGCCGAGGCAAAGAAAATCACTGACGCCAAATGGCTCGCCCAAGGCACCATCTACCCCGACCGCATCGAGAGCCTGAGCATCACCGGCATGGTCATCAAGAGCCACCACAACGTTGGCGGACTGCCCAAGGAGATGCACCTGAAGCTCTGCGAGCCGCTGAAATGGCTCTTCAAGGACGAGGTGCGCCGCGTGGGCTACCAGCTGCAGATGCCCGAACGGCTCATCAAGCGCCACCCGTTCCCCGGCCCCGGACTGGCCGTGCGCATACTCGGCGACATAACCCGCGAGAAGGTGCGCATACTCCAGGATGCCGATGACATCTACATCGAGTCCATGCACAACTACATCTGCGACGACGGCGAGCCGCTTTATGACAAGGTGTGGCAGGCCGGCACGGTGCTGCTCTCCACAATACGCAGCGTGGGAGTGATGGGCGACGAGCGCACTTACGAGCACCCCGTGGCACTGAGAGCCGTTACCAGCACCGACGCCATGACCGCCGACTGGGCTCACCTGCCCTACGACTTCATGGCAAAGGTGTCTAACGAGATTATAAACAAGGTGAAGGGAGTGAACCGCGTGTGCTACGACATCTCCTCAAAGCCGCCATCGACAATCGAGTGGGAATAACGGAAACGGCACCAAACTAATCCTAAAAGAACCCAAAAGTTCCCGGAACACACGGTCATGTTCCGGGAACTTTCTTTTTATCCGGCAGTGTCCGTCGGGCCGTTACGGCTCGTTGGCCCGCCGCCGACTATTGCAGCGTCACCGCCATCAGCCCTATCACAACATCGTTGGACAGCGTGCGCAGCGTGAGCGACCGCAAACGCTTTGCCGGGTTGAGCTGCATCCGCAGCATCTGGGCCGCTCCGCCGGGAATGGGGCGCCCGTAGACTTCGCTCATTCCAAACTCCGCGCCCAGGTCGCGGCTCACCGTTCCGGTGCCCAGAGCCACACGGTACGGCCGCGGCGAAGTGGTGCAGAAAGCCCCGTCGTCCACAAAATAATCCTGCTCGATGGGGCACCAGTTGTCAGGATTGACAAGGCGCAGGGTGTCGGCTGTGCCGTCCTTATACGTTGCGACAACCATTCCGTTTTCTATGCGGCTCTGCATATGGTTGGTGGAACCGGCCATGAGCAGGTAGGCGGAGGCCGCCCTGCCGCTCAGCGGAACAACCACGCTGTCGGGATAGTTGTCCCACAAAGAAGTGTAGACAATGTTGCGCCCCTCGGCCGGGGTGCGGAAGGGCACACCGGCCACCCTGAACTCGCCGCCGCTGACGAGTGTGCGGAACACCGAGTCGTTCACGTCTGCTGTCAAATCCGGGTGGCACCACTCGCCTATTCCCTGCACAGGCAGCTGCAATGTGGTGTACGGCGGACGCGGCGAGAGGTATTTGTTCTTGTATATGTCGTCAACCTCGGAGTTGAAACAGCCGTCGATGTTCACTTTTCTGAACTTGCCCGTGGTGTCAGGCTCGGCCAGCCCGTAAGCTGCGGCGTCCACCGTGCGCCGCACCGGCTCACATACGGCAGGCTCAATGAGCATTGCCGGAACGGGAGTCTTTATAATCTGATGCCTGGCCGCCGTGCCCACCGTCTCTTTATAGCGCCCCATCCCGACGTTCTGGCGGACCACAATCTGCAGCGGGCGGGTGAAGTTCTGCGTGATGTCATAAACGAGCGAGTCGCCCTCGCGGCGGAAGCTGTACTCCATGTAGGGCGTGCGCACCGACGCGCTGTCCCACGCCTGCGGGAAGCCGGGGCGCACATAGCAGCGCCCGCCCAGCGCGTCGGGCACTATGCCGAACAGCCCCTGCAGCAGCGTGCGGGCCGAGATGCCGATGCAGTCGCCGAAGTCGCGGTAGCACTCGCCCCGCGCCGCGTCGTAGAAACTAAGCTGTCCGAAGTTGGCCGGGCTGTCGCCGATGTACATCTGGTCCATGATGTTGGCCTTCATCAGCATGAAGGCGGCCTCGCTGCGGCCCGCCTCGAAGTATGCCAGAGCCGTGTGCATAACCTCGGCCGCCGCCACATTGTTGATGCTCCAGGAGTAGGGCATCCAGTTGGAGGTGGAGATTGTCGCGCCGTAGAGGCGTCCGTCGGCCATGACGGGAATGTGTGGAATCTCGCGGTCAACATATTGCGTGGCGCGGAAGAACTGCTCCGGCGTGCCCGCTCCGCAGTCAACCGGCGTGTAGACTGACCAGAGCGCGGCGCTCTCGTGCCTGCGGCCCTGCCCCATGAGGTCCTCGTATTCTGCCCAGTGGCCCTTGTCCGCGAGCCACAGGCGGCTGTTCATGGCATTGAGAATGCGCTCCGCCTCTGCCCGGTAAGGGGCACCGTCCTCACCGATGATGTCAGCAATGTGCGCGGCAAGCTGGTTGGCGCGGTAGTTATAGGCCGAAGAATGCGTCACGGCTCCGCCGTTGTAGTAGAGCGCGTCGCTCGCCCAGATGCAGCAGTAGGCGTCATAAAGGCCGTCGTTGTCGGGGTCGTAGTTGCGTTTTTCCCACTCCAAGTGCAGTTTTATCACAGGCCACATCTTGCGCATATAGGCAGTGTCGGCATCGTAGCAGAAGTGCCAGAGCAGCTCGTCGATGTAGTTGAGGTTCATGTCGTAGTGGTGCATCTGGTTGTTGCGCTCCGGATTGCGGCAGATGTAGCCGTTGCTGTACATCTGTGTTCCCCACTTTTTCTCCGCGCGCGCCATGTTCATCTTCGGGTCTTGAGACGGGTGCGGGATGGTTGGCGGCACGCCTGTCACCTGGCTGCGGGCGTAAGCGTCGAAGTGCGAGACAGCCCTGCCACTCCAGCCGAGCGCGTCGCCGAGATAGCCGGCGCGCCATCCGGCCAGCGGCATGCGCCAGCCTATCGCGCCGTGGAGCCAGGTCTGGCCGTCCCAGGCGCCGTCGGCAGCCGCCGTGAGCGCCCATCCCAAGGTATTGATATAGGGGTCGGGCGTGTTGAACTCAATGCGTCCGGCCAGCTCCCGGTTGTGCTCCTCGGCCTTGCGGAACATGACCGCCGCCTCAGTGGCGCCTGCGTCGCTTACCAGTGTGGAGTCCATCACGAAGTAGCTCTCGCCTGCGGCGTTCCACTCGCGGGTGGTCATGCCTTTGCCCGTGGGGTCGGGGGCGAAACTTCCGGGAGCGTCGGCCCCCATGTCACCGTTGCGGCGCAGTCTCGGATTGGCTATTCCGCACACCAGAGCCTTAAGCCTCAGCGGCCCGGAAAAGCCCTCCGGACGGAACCGCCACACCGCCCCCTCGCTGTCTGGCAGGGCCACCACGTCGATATAAAGGACGGCATCGCCCCACGCCTCGTCCTTTACCGCATAACGGCGAGACGCCTCCGAATAACGCGCCTCGCACCATCCAGCTGACTCAAGGGCATAGTCACGCCCGCCGTAGAGTACCCTGAAGCGCACGTTGCGGCAGTCGCGCTTCTTGTAGATGGCGAATATCGGGCGGTCGCTGGTCTCCACGCGGTAGTCTGTGTGGCCGCCGTAGAGGGCGCGGGTGTACTCGTTCTTGCCGTTGACGCACACAAAGTCGCGCCCCTCGGGGCTGTACTGGAGCGTGCGCCCGGTGCCGCGCCTGCCGTCGTTATACGATTTTGACTCGATGAAATCGCCGATTCGCTTCTGCGCCACGGCCGCCGTTGCGGCAAGCAGCAGCCCCGCGGCAACGGTGGCTCTCAGAATATTGCACTGCAAATACATTCTTGTCTTAATTTGTTATTGGTCATCATGCAAAGTTAAACATTTCGCTCCGCAATTGCAAGTATGCCCGCAAAAAAAAGAAACCGGCTGTCATCGCGACAGCCGGTTCCATAAACAAACTACTTAAAAACTAATCTACTAAAACAAATCAAAAAATATTCTTTCTGCATTTTCTTGCATTTGACACGGCAAAGGTATAAACTTTATCAGTCACTTCAAAAGATTTTCTGGAAAAAATGTCATAAAAACACCATAAAAAACAAAGGAGAGGCGCACAAGTCTGCACGCCCCTCCGGTTTGATATGTGTGGTTTGCAATCCTTACATCATGCCGCCCATTCCGGCTCCGCCGCCCATCGGCATCGCGGGCTTCTCCTCGGGCTTGTCAACGATGAGGCATTCTGTGGTGAGGAACATACCGGCGATTGATGCGGCATTCTCCAGAGCCACGCGCGAAACCTTGGCGGGATCGATCACGCCGGCCTTGCGCATATCCTCATAGACGCCTGTGCGGGCATTGTAACCGAAGTCGCCCTCGCCCTCAGACACTTTCTGAACAACCACGGCACCCTCGCCGCCGGCGTTGGCCACAATCTGGCGCAGCGGCTCCTCGATGGCGCGCTCCACAATGTTGATGCCGGTCTGCTCGTCGGCATTGTCGCCCTTGAGGCTCTTCAGAGTGGAGAGAGCGCGGATGTAGGTGGTGCCGCCGCCGGCTACCACGCCCTCCTCGATGGCTGCGCGGGTGGCGCAGAGGGCGTCGTCAACGCGGTCTTTCTTCTCCTTCATCTCCACCTCGCTGTTGGCTCCGACGTAGAGCACGGCCACGCCGCCTGCTATCTTGCCGAGGCGCTCCTGCAGCTTCTCCTTGTCATAGGAGCTGGTGGTGTTGGCAATCTCGTTCTTTATCTGTGCCACACGGTCAGCGATGCACTGCTTGTCGCCTGCGCCGTTGACGATGGTGGTGTTGTCCTTGGTGACTGTCACCTTGTCGCAGGTGCCCAGCATCTCCAGAGTGGCCTGCTCAAGCTTGAGACCCTTCTCCTCGCTGATCACCACGCCGCCGGTCAGGATGGCAATATCCTCCAGCATGGCCTTGCGGCGGTCGCCGAAGCCGGGAGCCTTGACGGCGCATATCTTGAGTCCGCCGCGCAGACGGTTCACCACGAGTGTGGTCAGAGCCTCAGAGTCCACGTCCTCGGCGATAACCAGAAGCGGGCGTCCGCTCTCTGCCGCAGGCTGCAGGATGGGCAGGAAATCCTTGATGTTGCTTATCTTCTTGTCGTAGATGAGGATGTAGGGGTTCTCCATCACGCACTCCATCTTGTCGGCGTCGGTCACGAAGTAGCCGCTCAGATAGCCGCGGTCGAACTGCATTCCCTCCACAACGTTGATGTAGGTGTCGCGGCTCTTGCTCTCCTCGATGGTTATCACGCCGTCCTTGCTCACCTTGCGCATGGCGTCGGCCACGAGCTTTCCGATCTCTGGGTCGTTGTTGGCAGAAACCGTTGCCACCTGCTCTATCTTGTCATAGTTGTCGTCCACCTTCTCGGCGTGCTCCTTGATGTAGTCCACAACGGCGGCCACGGCCTTGTCGATGCCGCGCTTCAGGTCCATGGGGTTGGCGCCGGCGGTGACGTTCTTCAGCCCCACGTTCACTATGCTCTGCGCCAGAATGGTGGCGGTGGTGGTTCCGTCGCCGGCGTCGTCGCCGGTCTTGCTAGCCACGCTCTTCACGAGCTGTGCGCCGGTGTTCTCGAAGCGGTCCTCAAGCTCCACCTCCTTGGCCACGGTCACGCCGTCCTTGGTAATCTGCGGAGCGCCGAACTTCTTCTCGATGATAACGTTGCGGCCTTTCGGGCCGAGTGTCACCTTCACTGCGTTTGCCAACTGGTCCACGCCCTTCTTGAGCATCTCGCGGGCCTCTACGTCGAATTTTATCTCTTTTGCCATGATTTCTTGTTGTTTAAAATGTCGTTATTCGGTTTCTTATTTCTCTATAACAGCGAGCACATCGCTCTGGCGCATCATCAGATACTTGGTGCCGTCATACTCCAGCTCGGTGCCTGAGTATTTGCCATAGAGCACCTCGTCGCCCTCCTTGAGCACCATTTCCTCGTCCTTGGTGCCCTTGCCTGCGGCAACGATTGTGCCGTGGAGCGGCTTCTCCTTTGCGGTGTCAGGAATGATGATACCGCCGATTTTCTCTTCTGCTGGTGCAGGGAGTACCAGTACTCTGTCTGCCAATGGTTTGATGTTCATAGTTCTTTATTTTTTAAATTGTTATGTTCTTTTCTCCGGCCGCAGCCGCCTTTGAGGCGTCCGGCCACCTGTGTGGTTGCCAAAACCGTGCCAAAAGCGGCAGACTGACAATCTGTCAGCGTCAAAAAAAAATATTGTGTCACATTTTGTCCTTCATGCGGAATTGTATAATTTTGCAGCCGTTTTCAGGACAGGGGCGCCCGCCGCCCGCAGACTCATAAGTAGATGTTCAAAATTAATTGCCTCCAAATTGTGTGCTATTGCGGGCTGCAAGTCAAAGTCCGAAGAGGAAGTGTAGCGGGCTACACGCCCGATGAGACTTTGGCTTGCAGCCCGCAATAGCACACAAGGTGGTGGCAAAGATATAAAGAACATCTGCAAGGTGTGTGATATCGATTAATTTCGAACAGCTACTTAATATTTAAAATGTGTAACAACCATGCAACAACCATCTGAAGAAGACATCCACCAGAGGCTGAAGGAGAGCACACTCTTTCTCGCCGAGTACGCATCGACGCTCATGGCCGCCGGCGCGCAGACGTCGCGCGTGCAGCTGAACACCGTGCGCATGGCGCGCTCCATGGGCTTCCACGTAAACCTGCTGATATTCCAGCGCACGCTGAGCATAACGCTCCACGACAACGACCGCAACCACTCCTACACCTACATCAAGAAGACGCCCCACATACCGATAAACTTCAAGGCCAACATGAAGCTGTCGCAACTGTCGTGGAACGCCTACGACGAGCGGCTGCCCCTGGGCGAGATGTGGGCCCGGCTGCGCTCCATCATCGGCGAGCGGCGCGAGAGCCCGTGGCTCGTGCTGCTGCTGGCCTCGGTGGCCAACGCCTGCTTCTGCCGCCTGTTCGACGGCAACCTCACGTCGATGGCCATCGTCTTCGCGGCCACGCTTGTGGGCTTCTTCCTCAGGCAGCAGCTCACGCGGCGCGGCGTCAACCAGCTGGCCGTGTTCACGCTGTGCGCCTTTGTATCGACGATGATCGGCGCCACAGATTATCTATTCTTCCACGGCGGCACCGAGGATATGTCCATAGGCACCTCGATGCTCTACCTCGTGCCCGGCGTGCCGCTGATAAACGGCGTGATGGACATCGTGGACCACCACGTGCTCAACGGGGTGACGCGCCTGACCAACGCCATGCTGCTCATCATCTGCATAGCCATAGGCCTGTCGGGCACCGTCATCCTGCTCGACATCGACCCAACGACGTTCACCGCCGTCCACCGCCCCGACATCATCACGGCCACCATAGCCGACGGACTCTTTGCCGCCGCGGCCGCCATCGGCTTCGCCATAATCAGCAACCCGCCGCGCCGCGCCCTGCTCATCTGCGCCCTGCTGGCCTGCGTGGGCCACGGCGTGCGCTACTTCCTGATGCACAACAGCGGCATAATGCTCGACCAGGTCACGGCCTCAACCATAGCCGGATTCGCCATCGGACTGCTCGCCGTGCCCTTCGCCATGCGCATCCACTGCCCGGCGGAGTGCTTCGCCTTCCCCTCGCTGCTGCCCATGGTGCCCGGAATGTTTGCCTACAAGGCCGTGCGCGACCTGATAAACATCGTGCGCCTGCCCGACGACTACACCGTGGAATACGTGGCGCGCTTCTTCCACAACGGCTCGCTCACGCTGCTCGTCATGTTCGGCATGGTGGTGGGATGCATCATACCCATCTTCATCTTCCACCGCCAGTCGTTCTCCGTGACGCGGCGGGGGCGCGAATAGGCTCCCCTGCCACGAGCGCACGCGGCGGAAGCACGCGCCGCCCGCCGTTTAACACCGTTTTGCATCGGTTAAAAATCCGCGCCGGTTGCACGCCCATTTTCCGCGAATTTGAAAACAAAAGCCCCGTGGCCGCAAATTCGCCGAATATGAGTGTGCAACCGTAACTAATTGGACTAATTAGACTTATTGGACCAATTAGTCCTGGTGTGCAACTTTTTCAGCCTCCAAGACAGCCCTTTTCAGCCCCCAGACGGCCTTTCCGACCCAGCAAAAATGGCCTTTCCGGCTTCCAATATGGCCTATATCGCGCTGCGATATGGGCCATTTCGCAACTCGATATAGGCCATATTGCAAAATCGCGGGGCTTTTCCGGCGAAAATGCGGGGCAAAAACAACCCCGGAATTTCTATTTCACCGGTTTCTGAAGTGTTAAAATCCGGCTTAACTTCCCATTTATCGCATCTGCCGCCGCAGCGGCGCGCGTTTTCTCAGACCTTTTTATTATCTTTGCATCACGGCGGCCAAAGCCGCGCAGCGGCCGCCGCCGGAAGAACCCGCCTTTATCCCAACCTGAAATGAAAGAAGCAAGCAAAAGAATCATCCTGGCCGCCGCCGTGGCCCTCGCGGCCTGCACGGCGGCAACGGCGCAGGAGCGGACAGCCGCCGCCACTAACGGCCACACAGAGCGGGAGCTGTGGATCGGCAACGGCCCGCGCCGCATCTACGGCGTCATGGCCACGCCCAAAGACGCCGGGGCGAGAACGCCCGTGGCCATCATCGCCCACGGCTTCAACGGCACCCACAGCTTCGGCCGCACCTACTTCAGCACGCTCTGCCGCTTCGGCTGGAGCTGCTATGCGTTCGACTTCCCCTGCGGCTCCGTCAAGAGCCGCAGCGACAGCAACACCATGAACATGTCGGTGGGCGACGAGGCCGACGACCTGCGAGCCATCGTGCGCCACCTGCGCTCGCTCCCCACCACCGACACAACGGCCATAGCGCTCATCGGCGAGAGCCAGGGCGGGCTGGCCTCGGCTCTGGCGGCGGCAGCCCTGGGCGACACCGTCAGCCGCATGGTGCTCATCTACCCCGCCCTCTGCATTCCCGACAACTGGAACGCGGCCTACAAGACCGAGGCCGACATACCCGACACCACCCGCGTGTGGGGCGTGCCGCTGGGCCGCCGCTTCTTCAGCGAGGCCCGCGCCATCGACGTCTACGCCACGATAGGCCGCTACGGCGGGCCGGTGCTCATCGTCCACGGCGACAGCGACGACGTCGTGCCCCCGGACTATTCGCGCCGCGCCGAGGCCGCATACCCCGACGCCCGCCTGCACATAATCCGCGGGGCGCGCCACGGCTTCGGCGGCAGAGCGCGCGAAGAGGCCCTCCGCCTCGTGGCCGGGTTCCTCGCGGCGGAGGCTAAAACGCAATTAAGAAAGCCTGAAGAATAAGGCAAACGCCATGAATGTCCATGCCGAAAAAAGCGCGTCCACACCCCAACCAGCGATTTATAAACAAGCAAATATCATCTGAATCTTTCAGAAAAGTATATATGAATGTCCGCAATTCGCCAAGCTGCACTCTCTCCATAAGGGGTGTGCGAGACACGCCCTTCGAATATTGTGGAATTGGGACAATTGCGGACATTCATTAAAGTATCTTGTTCGATTCTTCACGAAGGAATAGAACAAAATTGAAAAAACATGGCAAAATTGAATGATTCTTCGAATTTATTTATAATTTTGCAATGGATTCGGAGTCTGCCATCAAAGACATTTTTACGAAAAAAATGCCGACTTTCCTGCGCACAAATACCCAACGTGCCCAATACATAAGGACAGGAAAACGCAGAAAGAAAAACTCCACAACATTGATACCACCTCACGTCAATGAATTCATGGTTAAAAATACATAGTTTATGAACAGATTAATTTTATTGCCACTTGTCCTATCACTTGCACTGCCGGCATCAGCACAACGGAAAACAGATATTGTCGAAACGCCCAAAGAGGTGCAAGACGAGGGCATGATTCTAAAAAGAAAAGTCGCAATCGGACGATTCTCCAATGAGACTCAGTATGCCAAGGGCATTTTTTACGACAGAGAGAATGACCCGATGGGCAAACAAGCCTTGGATATCCTTTCCGCAAAGCTGGCCGCATCCGGCAAATTCATCCTACTGGAGAGAAGTGATTTGTCCACGCTTCTGGAAGAGTGCCAGAAAGGGGAGAATGTGGCCTCAACATTGGGTGCCGACTATATGATTATAGGCTCCATAACCGAATATGGCAGAAAGAACACTGGTAAGAACAGGGTGTTCTCATCCGAGAAGACACAGACGGTCGAGGCGGCTGTTTCCATACGTCTCGTTGATGTGGCAACCGGACTGATTATCTATTCGGATGAGGCCAAAGGCTCTGCGGAACTGACTACCAAGACGACGATGGGCGTGGGCGGACAGGCCGGATTTGACGCCACGCTGAGCGACAAGGCCATATCAGAAGCCATAGGGCAACTTGTTGAAAACATCATAAACAAATGCACCAACAGCCCGTGGAAGACTTACTTCCTTTCCTATGATGCCGACGGCATCCTCATCGCAGGCGGCAAGAGCCAGGGCATAAAAGAGGGCATGACATTCTCCGTAATGACGAAAGGGAAAAAAGTGAAGAACCCGCAGACAGGAATCATAATAACCTTGCCAGGCAAAAAGGTCGGAACAGCCACAGTCCTCTCCACCGGGGGTGACACGCCGGAAACCGAATACTCATTCGTCGAAGTCTCAACGCAAGAACCGATTACCAATGAAAACATAACAAATTACATAATAGAAGAAGCAAAATGAAAAAATCTTTATTCTTATTTGCACTGCCCATACTGCTTGTTTGTTGCAAAGCTAACCTGCCAGTGGCACAACAAGGCGGCAAAGAGGACATGGCCTACTTATTGTTTGTCAGTCCAGACAAGTACGCAGGAGAAGAAGTTCAAGTAACAATTGACAACGGCACCGCATTCACCGCAAAAGTTGTCAAGCTGAAAAAATCCAACAGGAAAGGCACGCAATATGGTGTCAAGCCTGGAGCAAAAACGCTAAAAGTCTCTTATGGCAACAAAAATATCTATCAAAAAAAAATATTCCTATCAACACAAGAAGTTAAACAAATCCTCTTACCTTAATGAAAAATTTATTCATATTAGTTGCAACAGCAATATCTCTAACGTCATGCTCATCCACAAAATCGCTGTATTCGTGGTATGACTATGAAGACGCAACATACCAATACAGCAAAAAGCAGACTGACGAATTGAAACTAAAAGTGTTGGAAGAATACAAACTTCTCACGGAGAAACAAAAAGGAACACGCGGCGTTGCGCCTCCCGGTCTGAATGCAGAATATGGCTATATGCTATACAGAACAGGTAAGCAAGAGGAGGGACTTGCGCTAATGAAGAAAGAGATTGAGCTGTATCCGGAGTCCGAGAAATACATATCAAGAATTATTAAGCAACTTGAGAAATGAAAAATATTATATTGTTAAGTGTCGCACTTATAACTTTGGCATCATGCTCTACAACTAAGACATTGGGCGAGCTTTACCCCGCAATGTATGAGGAAAAGCCGCTAACCATTGCTATAATGCCACCCATTAATCGCACCACACACGCAGAGGCTAAGGATTATTTTTATACGACACTGTACCAGCCCCTTTGCGAGAAAGGATATTATGTGTATTCCCCATACCTCACAATGGAGATGTTCCAACAGGAAAGTGCATACGATGCAGAATTATTCCTCGAAGCCGACCTCTCCCAATTCCGCAACGTATTGGGAGCCGATGCCGCCATGTTCACAATAATAAAAGATTGGAGGCGCAACAATATCGGAGGCAAGCTCACTGTCAACATCGAATACATTCTCAGGTCTACCAAAACAGGCCAGACACTATATCAGAAAGAAGGGAACATAAAGGTTGACACGAGTGTTGATGGCGGAAGCGGTGGCTTCGGCGCCCTAATTGGCGTACTTGCAACAGCTATCAACACTGCTGCAACAGACAAGGTCATTGCCGGTCGGAAATGCAACGCTTTCGTACTGTCTGATATGCCGGCAGGGAAATATTCGCCGTCATTCGAAAAAGATTCGAGCAAACCTGGCACGAAAAAACTCATCAAAGCCACTGTCAATTAACAGACTGACGAATGAAACAGAAGAACAACCTCATCATCGCGGCCATGACGCTGATCATGGTCTTTGCCGCAGCTGGCGCGGAGGCCCAGCCGCGCCTGTTCGTCGGCCCCAACGAGCCGCTGGGGCGCGGCGTGGGCATCCACCCCGGGCGCGTGGCGTGGATTCACAGCCCCGGGGTGGCCGCGTGGGACGGACAGACAGGACTCTGGGTGGAGGACAGGTGGAACGACCAGCGGAAGGCCGACGCCATGGTGCGCGAGGCCGTCATGCGGCTCACCGGCGAGAAGACGGCCCGGAAGGCGTGGGCGGCGCTGTTCCGCAACTTCAACGAGACGCACAACCGGGGCAGCCGCGGCTACCGCGAGGGCGAGAAAATCGCCATAAAGCTCAACATGAACAACGCCCTGACCCACCGCGACACCATCGAGCTTAACTCGTCGCCGTTCGTAACGCTGGCCCTCGTGCGCTCGCTCATAAACGACGGCGGGGTGCGCCAGGCCGACATCACCGTGTGCGAGCCGAGCCGGGCAATAACGGACAGCATCTACGACAAGTGCCACAGGGAGTTTCCCGGCGTGGTCTTCGTCGACAACATCGGCGGCGACGGACGGCAGAAATGCGACTACTACGAGGAGCAGATAAAGTATTCCGCCGACAACGGGCGGCTGGCGCGAGGCCTGGCCAAGTGCATTGTTGACGCCGACTACCTGATAAACAGCGCCCTGCTCAAGACCCACAAGGGGCCGGGAGTCACCCTGACGGCCAAGAACTGGTATGGGGCAACGGACATAAACCTGCAGTGGCGCAAGAACGCCCACAACGGCTTCAGCCCCGACAAGAAGCACGGCAAGCCCGGCTACAAGACGTTCGTAGACTTCATCGGCCACAAGGACCTGGGGCAGAAGTGCCTGCTCTTCCTCATCGACGGCACCTACGGCTCGCGCGACGTGAACGGCAAGCCCAACCCCAAGTGGCGGAAGCCGCCGTTCAACGGCGACTGGTGCTGCTCGATAATCGCCTCGCAAGACCCGCTGGCGTGCGACGCCGTGGGCATGGACCTGCTCATAGGCGAGTGGCCTGAGTTCGGCAGCTTCAACTACTGCGACGAGTACCTGCGCGAGGCGGCCACCATCCCATCGCCGGTCAGCGGCACGAAGTATGACCCCGAGCAGGACGGCAAGCCACTCGACGCCCCTCTCGGCCTGATGGAGCACTGGAACAATCCGCAGGAACGCAAGTACACCAAGCTGGACCTGGTCTACAAGAAGCTGTAAAACGGCACAGGCGGTACAGGCCCTCGCGGGCGTTGCTGCAAGAGAAAGCCCCGACACACCGTTTGTTTTTCGGCATGCCGGGGCTTTCTCACTCCAGACGTCCGGTGGCCTGGAGCCACTCCGTCTCATAGACCTTGCACTGCGTGAGAGCCTCTATCAAGCCGCTCTGCACCTTCATAACGGCCGGACGGCCTCCGGCACAGGCCGAACGGCAAGTAACAGCGCCGATGCGGTCTGCCGCGAGATACACTCCGACAGGCACATCAACCTCAACCTCCCTGCCCGACACGTCAAGCAGGGTCACAACAGGCGTTCCGGCGTTGACCATCTCGGCCTTATCAAAGTTCACCTTGTCTATGATACCGTCAACAGGAGCATACAGCCGGGTGTAGTCAAGTTTGTTCTTGTTGGTCTGCAACTGTATTCGCAACTGCTCCAGTCCGGCCCGCGCCTTTTCGTAGTCATTGTCGGAAAGGCTCTTCTGGCTGTGCAGACGCTCCAGCCGCCTCAGCTCACGGGCCATCTGGTCGTACTGCACCTGCACTGCCTCAACGCCAAGCCGATAGTCGGCATCGTCGAGAGTGGCTATAAGCTGGCCGCGCCTGACACGGTCGCCCTCGCTGACAGCCACGCGGCTGATTTGCCCGGGCGTCTTGAATCCCAAGCCGATCTCTCTTGCCTCCATCACCACCCCGGCGAAACTTTTCGGCACCGTGACTCCGACCGGCGCCGGAGCGACAACCATGACACTGCGGAGCTGAGGCTCCTGACGCTTGTCACCGCAACCGACAGCAAGACTCGCACACAGAGCTAAAATCACGACAAAGAGGCAAATATTGCTAAACACATGAGGTTTTTCGGCTGAAATGTCTATAATACCTGTCTGTCGCCGTGCGCCAGGCAAGCGGACGCGGCGCGGGCGAGTGGATCAAAGACTACGTGGTGCTTGAGGCGAAGGCTCTGCTGAAATCACGCTTATACACGGTGCAACAAGTCAGCGACAGACTGCATTTTGCCAACGCCTCATTTTTCGCAAAATACTTCCGCGCCGCCACGGGACTGTCTCCGAGGCAATATGCACAAAAGTGAAATTCTGAACAAAACAAAAGCGACCGGCCGCGCCACGAAAGAATCCACAGTCCATACGTTTCGGCGCAGCCGGTCTTTCTACATTTTTTACTTTTTACCTTTATCCCAGGTCTGCCACGGTGATGCCCGCCCCGCCGAACTGCACGTGCTCGTCGCGGAACGACTTGACGTTGGGCACAGTGGCCAGATACTGGCGGACAAGCTGGCGCAGGGCGCCGGTGCCCGTGCCGTGGAGAATGCGCACGCGGTCCATGCCCACGAGGATGGCGTCGTCTATGAAGTACATCACGGCGTTGAGAGCCTCGTCGCCGCGCATGCCGCGCACGTCGATGTCGGGCTTGAAGTTCTGGCGCCGCTCGTCGATTGTGCGGCGGGTCTCGCGGTCCATGCCGAGAACGGGCGCGGCCGGAGCCTCGGCCGCCTTGGGCTTGTCGGCGTGCTCAAGACGGTCGGCGCGCATCTTGGTGCGCATACCGCCAAAGATGACGGTGGCCATCCGGCCGTCTGCCGACTCGACGGTGCCCACGGTGGTCAGCCCCTTTATCCTCACGGTGTCGCCAACAGCCACGACAGCGTCGCGGCGCGCCTTTTCCGCAGCGGCGGCAGAGGCTTCCGCAGCCGCTTTCTGCTGAAGCTCGGCGTTCTGCCGCTTGTCCTTCTTACGCTTCTCACGGCGCTCCCGCCGTTCCTGAATCTGGCGCATCTTCTTGGCTATCAGCTCGTCGCCGGCCTTAGTGTCTATCTCGCTGACATCGCCCTTGAATGCGTCAAGCTCCTCGCGGATGCGCTTTGTCTCCTCACGCGCGGCCTGGCTCTCGCGAATCTCGCGTATGGTGTTCTCTATGCGGCGGTTGCTCTCGCGCAGCAGCTCCTCGGCCTGCTCCTTGGCCCGGCGCAGTATGTCCTTGCGGCTCCGCTCCAGCTCGCTTATCTCTGCCTCATATTTGGCGATGCGCTGCTCCAGGGCTTTCTCACGCTGGTGGATGGTCTGGCGCTTGTTCTCCCAGTAGCGCTTGTCGCGGACGATGTCCTGCAGATACTTGTCGCTCTGGATGTAGTCTGAGCCGACAATCTCAGAGGCGTCGCGGATGACCTCCTCCGGTATGCCGGTCTTGCGCGCTATCTCGATGGCAAAGGAGCTGCCCGGGCGCCCGATGGCCAGCTGGAACAGAGGGCGCATCTCGGCACGGTCGTAGAGCATGGCGCCGTTGGCCACTCCCTCGTGTGAGTCGGCAAAGTGCTTGAGGTTCTGATAGTGGGTGGTTATCACGCCGTAAGCCTCCTTGAGGCAGAACTGACGGAGCACGGCCTCGGCCATCGCGCCGCCTATCTGCGGCTCGGTGCCGCCGCCGAACTCGTCGATGAGCAGCAGCGTGCGCCCGTCGGCCTGGCGCATCATCTGCTTCATGTTGGCCAGATGGCTCGAATAGGTGCTCAGGTCGTCCTCGATGCTCTGCTCGTCGCCGATGTCTATCATTATGCTTCGGAACAAGCCCACCTTTGAGCGCTCCCCCACAGGAACGGACAGACCGCACTGAAGCATGTACTGGAGCAGGCCGACGGTCTTCAGGCAGACAGACTTGCCGCCGGCATTGGGGCCGGAAATTATGAGGATGCGCTTCTCGCCGGTGAGCATGATGTCGAGCGGCACCACCCGCTTGCCATGCTTGCCGAGCGACAGCATGAGCAACGGATGGACGGCGCCGATCCAATCGATGAGCGGCTGCGGCTCCACCTGCGGCTCATAAGCGCCGGTAAGCTCGGCCAGAGCGGCCTTTGCCCTTATCAGGTCCACCTGTCCGAGGAACCTGTAAGAGTCGAGAATCTCGCGCACGTGAGGTCTCACAAGCTTGGCAAAGTCCGTAAGGATGCGCACCACCTCACGCCGCTCCTCGGCCTCAAGCTCACGGATGCGGTTGTTGGCCTCCACAACTTCCGCCGGCTCGATGAACACGGTCTTGCCCGACGCCGACTCGTCGTGCACAATACCCCTTATCTTGCGCTTCAGCCCCGGCGCGACAGGTATGACCAAGCGGCCGTCGCGGATGGTCGGACTGACGTCTTTGTCCACAAGACCGTCGCTCTGGGCAGCCCGCAATATACTATATAATGTATGCGATATGCTCCCCTCAGTTCTTGACAGCTCGCTGCGAATCTTCTGCAGCACGGCCGACGCGCTGTCCTTTATCTTGCCGTACTTGTCAAGAATGTCGTCTATACGCCGGACAAGCTGCGGAAACGTGGCCACGCCATCGGCAAGCCGGTGCAGGGCGGGATAAGCGTAAGCCTTCTCCCCGCCGTCGGCAGCGGTCTCGCCACGGTCAAGAAAACCGACAATCCCGCAGATGGTCTCCAACGAGCGGCGCAGGTCGAAAAGCTCGCCCTCCTCAAGATGAGTGCCCTCAAGGCGCAACCGGGCCACCGCCCCGCGCACATCAAAGAAATACTGGAGCGGGAAGTCGTCGGCCTCAGCCTGTAACCGGCGGAATTCCCTCACCTGTCCGAGCCACTCGCTGACCGTCTCCGCACTGTCGGAAAAGGCTACGCCGTCAACAGCCTCCCGGCCCAACGGACTAAGGCACCGCTGCCTCAGAAGCTCCCTGATTTCGTCGAAACCTATCTTGCTTTCAAAATTCTTAGGATAAATCATGGTGCAAAGTTAGTGCAAACAGCAGACAAAACAAAACAACGGCGTCTGTTTTTGTGCCGCAGCAGCCCAATCGCCGCCCCACAAAAGCCCCATAAAAGACGCGTGTTCGGTATAAGAATTTTCGTTTGTCCGACAAGAGAAGCAAGCCTCCGGCCTGCTGTCTGCCACGTGTAGAGACGCAAAATTTTGCGTCTCGGAGGGGAAATGCATTAAAAAATGAATGCAAATGCCAATGTCAGACGCAAAATTTTGCGTCTCTACATGAGAGATTCCACTGCTTAATCTCTATGCTTGCTTATCCCGAACTCGCGTATAAAAGCATCTTTAATGCATCTTTAAGACTGTCTGCAAGAAAAAAACGGCCGCAATGTTTGGCTGTTTCAAAAAAACACACTACCTTTGCACACGCTTTCAGACAAGCACCCTGTGTCGGGCGAGACATCAAGGAGAGATGGTAGAGTGGTCGATTACAGTAGTCTTGAAAACTACCGTACCGAGAGGTACCGGGGGTTCGAATCCCTCTCTCTCCGCAACATAAAATGCGCTTTCAAATCGCAAGGTTTGAAAGCGCGTTTGTTTTATCGGCACAATACTGCCGTGAGCTACATTCCCGACAGGTCAACCGTCTTCGTCATCCCCGGAAAGACTGTCAGCCGAGCCTTGCCGTTGCCGCTTATCTCCACATCTGAATAGCGCGTCTCCACCACCACCCTGCCGTCGAGCATAATCACGCCCCACTGCCTCGGGCCGGCCTCCACGGCGCAATAGTCGCCCACAGGCATCCGGATGCTGCGGTAGACAGGCGGCACAACAACCCGGTCGCCCTGCTTCAGCCCCCATTTCAGCCCCGACTTGAAAGGCACCGCCTGCCGTATGGCGGCAAGCCGCTCCTGCCGTTTCTGCTCTTCGGAGCGCAGGCCGGCAGCCCGCTTTTCCATGGCGCGAGCCTCGGCTTCCGCTTTCAGGCGTGACACCGCCGTGTCAAAATCATCTTCCCCTGCCCGTGGATGGTCGCAGGCAACGAGCTTCTTTTCCCTGTCCTCCATCGCGTGGAAGTAATTTCCCTTTTCATCCGCAATCACAATACTGCCGTCGGCCAGCTCGCCGCAGAACCAATAATAATCCTCATGGTCGTCCGCCAGAACGCACACGCAGTCGCGCTGCAGGAATGTGTCGATGCCGTCAACATACCTGATGGCCCGCTTGCCGCCGGAGCCGCTGTCATAAATCCGCAAATAAAAGCCTCTCGACACAAAGTCGAAGCCGCTCATACCACGGCGGCTCTGGTAGGCATGCCGCGTGCGGCTGTAATACAGGCCTTCCACCTCCAGCATCTCCACCCGGCCGAAGCTCATCACACGCGGCTTTCCGCCATACTTCCGGCCGCACTTCAAGTCAATATAACACGTCCTGCCGCCGCCATCAGTCACAGCCGCAATGCCGCCGTCCAGAAGCCGAACCGCGCGGCAACGCCCTGCGCCCGTCACAGGCGCCCCGCCCGCATCCACTATGCCGCCCTGTCCGTCCTCAAACATCACGGCGGCCAGCCCGGCTTTCACGTCGAACACCGTGAGGTATTGCGCCGCGGCGGTAACGGTCATCCCCCGCCTCAGCCCCCAGAGTCCGCTTCGCCGGTCGCGGAACGGCTTCAGCCCTTCTGCCGGCGAAGCGTCTGAGCCGGGCAGCGGAAGACCGTCCCGCAGACGTTCCATAAGCTCTTCGTGCGACAGAATCGTCTCTAACAGTCCGCCTCCGCCGACAGCCTCAGTCTTATCCGTGGCCACGGCCATGTGTGCGACAGCACGTCCGGCCCGAGCCGGGCGCCCTTTTCCGGCCAGCCTCCCCTCAAACATGGCCTGCCAGTCGTGCCGGGCCGCGGGCAGCCCGAACAGGCGGTACAGGCCAACGTTGTCAATCAGCACGCACGCCGCCTTGCCCGCCGTCTTGCGCAGCCCGCGGCCCACCTGCTGCAGATACTTGGCCAGCGACAGCGTGGGCCGGGCCAGCTGCACAAACTCCACGTCGGGGCAGTCGAAGCCCTCGCTGAACACATCAACGTTCACCAGCACTTGTATCTTGCCCAGCCTGAAGTCATCCACCAACTGACGGCGCAGCCCTGAGGGCGTCTTGCTGTCGATGACCACGGCATTCACACCTTTATTATTATAGTATGCGGCAATGTTCCTTGCGTGGCTGATGCTGACGGCATAAACAATGCCCTTCTTGCCGTAGGCGTATTGCCGCACGCTCTCGTAGAGCCTTTCAATGGTCGGCTGTCTGTTCAGCACGGCGTCCATTTCCTTCACCTGGAAGTCGCCGTCGGCGCCGCGCTTTTCCAAACTGTTTATCAACCTTTGGTCCTCGCTGTCCGGCCTGATGGACACATAGTCAAACGCAGAGAGCCACCCCTGCCGGATGAAGTCGGCGATGCCGTCCGACGCCACCATCACGTCAAACAGGTCTGTGAATCCCCGCCCGTTCAGCCTGCACGGCGTGGCCGTCATGCCTAACTTCTTGGCGTCGGGGAAGCGGCGCCACAGCTCGCGGTAAGTCTCGGCCAGCGCGTGGTGAGCCTCGTCGATGATGATGAGGCGGGGCTGTTCATTCTTCATGTCATCCCAATGTCGTGAAAGCCACTGGATAGACAGCACCCTGACAATCCTTTCCGACGGACTCATACCATACCGTGCCACCGTCTCCTCTATCTGCTCCACCAGCTCGCGGCGGTGGGCGACGATCCACACCTCGCCCGCCCCGCCATTCCTCACGCTTAACTCCTCATTCCTAATTCGTAACTCCTCATTCACTATCTCCGCCAGCACAACGGTCTTGCCCGTGCCCGTGGGCATCTGCACGAGCACGCTGCGGCACGTCCGCCACGCCTCGCGAACACGGCTGACAACGGACTGCTGGTAAGGGCGGAGACTTGTTCTGCCTACAACCGACATTGTGACAAAAGATTACAAAAACGGAACACCAAGAAACATCACTCCTGGCTCTTCCTGCACAGCCTCAAGAACATCTCAGCGTGCTGTTCCACAACGCGACTAATATCGTAGTTCCTCCGCACCTTGTCAAGCGCAGCCGCCCTCATTCGCGCCGCCTCTTCCGGGTGGTTGTAGAGCCAGAGCACCTTGTCTCTCACGTCCTCGGGGCTGTCAACGCTTACGAGCAGGCCGTCCGTGCCGTCGTCCACCAGCGTGGGTATGGCGTCGGTCCGCGCGGCCACAACATTCTTGCCGGCGGCCATATACTCCACGACGGCCAGCCCGAAGCCCTCCCAGCGCGAGAGCAGCAGAGCAACGTCGAACGTCTTAAGATAAGCGTAAGGCTCGTCTGTCCAGCCCGTTACCACCAGCTTCAGGCCGTTCTCCGCGGCATAACGCTCCACCCAGGCCCGCTCCTCGCCGTCGCCCACGATGACAAACGCCGACTCTGGGATGGCGTCGCGTATCAGCCGGGCCGCCCTGATGAACACGTCAGGGGCCTTCTGCGGCGACAGCCGCCCCACCATGCCGACGACAAAGGCGTCGTCGCCGATGCCCAGCCCGCTCCGGCTCTTGGGCGCGGCGTCCATCACAGCCGCCACATCGATGCCGTTGGGTATCAACTCCAGCCTGTCCTCAGCCGCCACGCGGCGGCGCAGGGCCGACGCCCGCTCCGCCTCCGATATGCAGACAATCTTGTCCGTAAGCGGCGCCAGCCACCGCTCCATCAGCAGATAAACCAAACTCTTCAGCTTCATGTCATAAGTTTAAGTTTATATGAATATCCGCAAGTTTCCAAGTTGTGTGCTCTATAAGGGGCGTGTCTCGCATACCGTCATTCCGCGCGCCGACGCGGAATGACGGTATGCGAGACACGCCTTGCTGACATTGGAACATTTGGTAACTTGCGGATATTCATTTAAGTTTATTGAATGTGCTACCTCATGTTGAAAGCCCAGCCGTGAGGGTTGTAAACAACCTTGCAGCCCAGCCCCACTGCGGCCAGACGCCCCAGCCCGCCGGCAAAGCTGCTGTGGCAATAAACGATGTCGGGGCGCAGCCGACGGATGCAACGGCGGATGGCCAGCGCCTTGCGCACCACCTGCACCGGCGAGAACGTCTGCCGCAGGTCCATCTGCTCCACGCCGTCAACCACGCCGTCATACCTCCGCCTGTCGTAACTCTTCGAGCAGATAAAGTACTGACGGAAGCCGCGCACCTCAAGCCGAGGCAGCAGCATCTGCAGGTAACGCTCCACACCGCCCGCGCACTCGGCAATGTGGAGCACAGAATATTGTCCTTGCACCATTAAAATAAAAATTTGCAATTATTAAAATTTCGGCCTTTTTGCCCCCTCAAATTTCGCGTATTTGAAAACAAAGAACTTCTGGCCGCAAATACGCCGATTCTGAGTGTGCAGCCGTAACTAATTGGCCTAATTAGACTTATTAATCCTATCGGTCTAATTGTGCAATAAAATCGGCACCCGAAACAGCCCTTTTCAGCCTCAAAACGGCCTTTTTTGCCCTCCGAAAAGGGTCATTCCGCCCTGCGATATAGGCCATATCGCACTCCAATATGGCCTATATTGCATTCCAATAAAGGCCGTTTCGCAAAACAACGCGCCTTTTCCGGCATGGAAAAGGGGCAAGACACGCCCGGAATTTTCTATTTCAGCACTTTCTGAAGTGTTAAATTTAGGAGACTGGAACTCTGGAGACAGGAGACAGACAATAGCAGCTGCAAAGTGTTTTCTTAAGCATCTTATTCGCTTTTTCCGTCATTCCTGACTCATAACCCAGTCTTTTATATCATTCACAACGCCCATATATCTGGCCGAAAACTTACGCGCAAACAATCTGTCGGAGCGTTTCAGCTCCTCCGTGTCGCCGTCGCGCCAGACGTATGGGTTGCCCCGCTCCCAGTCTATCTCGCGCATACAGGAGCGGAACTGGTCGCCGGGATTGAACATTCTTTCTTTAAAGCAGGAATTGACAACCTCTGTCTGCAAGAATATCTCGTCAGGACAGAAAGTGTATCTGAACCTTTCCATAATGGCTTTCTCACGTCCGAGCAAGTGCCCGCACAGACTATCGGAGATGCTGAACCACTACGGTCCTTTGGCCAAAACCACTCCATAACGCCTCCTCACGCCGAGCGTCTTCTGGAGCCCGACCAGCCCGTGGCCGGTCTTACGCAGCAACCGTTGCAGGAATTCCCCCCCCGATTATTTGACAGTATGTGAGAATAGCGGGTAAATAAATGATAATATCTCGTTTTTCGCTCCAAATCACTTACATTAAAATCAGAGTGCGTCACGCCGACATACTCCGTTCCCGCGTGTTCCGCAAAGAAGCGGTGAATATAGTTCTGCGACTTCAGCGGCAGGTCAACGCCCGACAGCAGATGATAATAATCATAACGACCGGCGGAACGCGCGGCGCGGAGCAGCCTAAGCTCAACCGCTATCTGCGACTCGTCGCCCCAATACACAGACATTCTGTCGATGAAATACAGGCCGGCGCGCTCCGTCTTGAATATGCAGAACTGCTCGATGTCTGCCTTAGCGTCCACATGAACAAATATGTCATTGCGCTCGTCGTCGAGCAGACCCAGCAGCGTGCCGAATACCTCAGGCTCGTTGTGGGCAATTATCAGATAAGCGAATTTCATGTTTTATATCTAAAATTGGTAAGGATATGAAATGTTTCGATTACAGACTCACGGCAACAGCATTAACGTTTGCGCTCGTCCCGTCGTGTGTACACAAGCATGAACGTGCGCTTGGCCACACTATAGACACCTAATTTGTGGCACGCCACGCGGACAAATGCGTTGAGACGCACACGCCACGTCACAGGAAACCACTTGCGGAAGAACTCTACCGGCTGCATGGCGTTGCAATCAGTAAAAAACTCCCGGCGGCGTGGATTCATCGGAACGGAAAGGAACATTTCCCTGACACCCGCAACAAGTTTGTCCGGCTCAACCTCAACGATCCGCAAATCATTCTTGACAGCCTCCATAACCATACGCCCCTTTTCCGACTGCACAAGCACCCGCGTTGTGCCTTTGCCGTCGAGCGTCCTTGTGAACTTTTCTATCGGGAAGCAGTCCCAAAGCGTAAGGTCGCTCCGGCGGTAACGCCTCTTGAAGCGGCAGTCGTAGCACGAGGTGCGGTCGCTCAAGTTATTGAAAAATGCCCGCAGGTAGGCGTTGGTGTCAACGCCCTTGTGATAGTCCAGACGCCTGTCCTTATTGTAAATCGAGAACGAGCTGTAATGATAGCCGTAGTGCTTGTCGCGGAACAGCACATTGGTGAACGCGCCGCCAATCAACGACCGCTGAGCCTCAATATAGTGCGCTAATATGCGTGGACTTGGTACTCCTCTGCACACAAAGTCCACGCAAATCAGCTTTTCATATTCGCGATTGCGCAGGTAACACCTCAGCCCCTCAATCTGGCACGGTGTGCCGCTGAAGCATACCCAGCGGCCCGCTTTCAGGCAGTCGAGAGCCTCGCTGTACGCGAGGCCGACATTGCTTTGCACATACTTGCTGTTGCGGAACACCGCCAAGTCCTCCTCACGCTCAACTTTCTGATGTTCCACAATGAACGCGCCGGAGCGGTAACCCGCGCCGAACACAACTCCGCCCTGGCGGATTACCCACGCGGCTATTGCCGTGAACGCGCCGCCGGAGGTGCTCTCGCGCCTGACGCGCTCGTCTGTGTGTTGCACAAGCAGCCCCTTCTGCCCGTGCGGAGTGTCTGCCTCTGAGGCATTGATTATGGGGCATACTTTCTCGCACAGGCCGCAGTCTATGCACAGTGACGTGTCAACCGACGGATAACGGAAGCCCTCATCATCCTCCGCCATCTCTATGCAATGCTTGGGGCAGATGTTGTAGCACGCCCAGCAGCCGCAACAATTCTTCTTGTCGTCAATAGTAATCATAACGTCTCCTTGTATTCAATACCGAATTTTGACAGCGCGTCCTCAACAAAACGCATTGTGAGCCGCCTGAGATCAGCCAGCCGCTCATGCACTTCAGCATAATCGACAGGCAGCTCCATGCACTGGCTTACCGTCTCAGTGCCACGGAGCAATCTGTTTTCCAACCCTGCCAACGACAGCAGCGAATACAGCCTGCCGTTTGTCGAGACGATGCTGTCGGTGCTGTAGCGGCGGAATGTGAAAAACCTTTTGGAATGCAACATCGAGAACACTGAGCAATGAAACGAATCTGTAAACACATATTCCGCGTCGCGTATCAGGCGGACAAACTCTTTCGGGCCGACATTGTAAGGCGCGATGTCTGGAAAACCGACATCGCTACCTATGTATTCGTCGCAATGCTGGAGCTGCACAATCCTATAGCCTGTCTCTTGCTTAAAACGTCTCACAAACTCACGATGCACCGGGTTATTACCCAAGAAATAACAAAACAGATAAGGCTCCTCGACAAACCGCTCCGCACCGACGGCATTAGCCCACTCTCCGGCAGTAAAGAGCAGCGTCGGGTCGCACACCACGGGAACGTCCCTGCCTGTCAGTTCTTTCACAATGCGCCGGCCGCTCTGCTCACGCACAGAGCAATAATCCAGCCTGCCCAAAAATCTCTCCGCTTTCCGCGCCTGCCGTTTTGGCAGGCGCGAGACACCAAAACTCGTGGCCAGAGCAATCTTAGGCACATCGTCGGGAACAAAGTTAAGCGTGTAGTAATCGGCCTCGATGTTTGACGGAAGCCACAGTTGGTCGCTGCCAACCACAAAGGCCGAATAGTCATGCGCGGCCTCGCGCAGCTCTTCTTTGGAGTTGTAGACCCTTGAGACATGGAACATCGTCCGGGCAAAAGCGTCGAACATCCGCCTGCGCTCAGCCATATTTGCCCTGAACGCGCTGCCTTTGGTCTTCACCGCCCACACTTTTTTCACCGTCGCCAGCTTGTCTCTCACAGTATTGACATCCCAGACTCTGCTCAGAAAATATCTGTATTTTGCCTCATTTATCTCTTTCCGCAGCCCGTCAATGCAGATGGTCTCGTTCGCCACTCCCATCTTGTCGAACAGCAGCTGGGTGGCGTAAGCCTGGAGCTGGCTGCCATAGTTCGGCTGAAAATAGCAGGTGACGAGAGCCACTTTCTTTGTTGTCATTTTTTCTTCCATCTTATTATGGTGCATGAAATGTAAGCGACCAAAAAGAGTATATTTATCAGTCTGTGTTTGGCGCAGAACACCATTTCCTTTTTGCCACGTGGCAAATAATCCAATGTGCAGTCAAACGCTGTTCTGTAAATGTCCTGCCTCAAGACATGTCTTATCGTCCGTCTCTTTTCCGCAAAAGACAATGTGCAATCAGGATGCAGCAGATACATACGGAAAATGCGGAAAAGGCATTCGGCGGCAAGACCGCAGAAACAAATCTTAAACTCTCTTTCGCCTGAATCTATAAATTGTCTTATCCTGCTGTAATATCCACCCAAGGCTTTCTCGTTTATGCTTAAGACCTCCGCGTTGTATTTGTTCATCGTGGAACTGTCCAGCACCCGGTAATGAATCAGGTATTCATCATGCAGCACAACCTTGGCAGCCCAGCGGAAAGCGTCAAGACAAAATATGGCGTCCTCGCCTATCTTTATGTCACAGTCAAACCGGACATTGTTGTTTTCTATTAACTGGCGTTTGAAAGCCTTGCCCCACACTCCGCGTATGGCACCCGTGCTGACGCCGTTTTTCTTCTTGTCATAATACGGGAACAGCGTGTCGAGCATGAAATATTTCATGTCCGCTCCGGCGCGCGATATGTTGGCCGGCTTGAAGTTTTCACGCTTCCATTCCCGAATCCGTGAGTTGTAGAAATGATTAAAGCCAACAATGTCCGCATCGGTATCGGCAATAAGAATGCGTATCTTTTCAAATGCCTGCGGTTCAAACCAATCATCCGAGTCCAAAAACAGCATCCATTCGCCAACAGCTTTCTGCAGCCCGACATTCCTCGCGGAACTCACGCCGCCATTGGCTTTGCATATTGGTTTTATTCTTCTGTCGCGCTCCGAGTATTCATTAATTATTTTCAGAGTGCCGTCCGTAGAGCCGTCATCGACCAACAGCAACTCCCAGTCAGAGAAAGACTGGTTCAATACGCTCTCTACCGCTTCCGCTAGATACTTTTCCGCATTATAACAGGGAACTATTATGCTGAAAAAAGGCATTGTAATCTCACTTTCAAGTCAATAAAACGTCCAAGTACTCTACTTGGCCTTGTTATATTTCTCATTGTAAAACTGCTGATATTCTGTTTCCAAACATTTCACAGCCTCGCTTATGTCATATTTAGTGTTCATTACGCCGGAGGCCGTTGTCCTGTCATGCTCGCAGTGCTGGAGTGTGCTTATTCTGTCTGCCCATACCGCTGCTGAGCTTATCGGCAGAAACTCGGCGCGGTCAGTCAGTCCGATTTCCCGCGTTATAGTGTCAGCAAACAGACATGGCAGATTGCAAGCCTGCGCCTCAACGCCCACAATGGGCAAGCCCTCATAAAGCGACGGCAGGATGAACACTTTCATCGCGTTGAACAATCGGGGAATGTCATTCCTGTTGCCGGTGAACACAACGTTCGCATCAAGACCCTCACGCTTGCACCTTTCTTGCAACGACCCGGCCTGCTCGCCGTCGCCGACCCACAGGAACGTGAAACGTGGCTCTCTCCGCCTCAGCTCTTGCAGAATGTCAATGATGAACGAAGGATTCTTTTGGTAAGACAGACGGCCCACTGTGCCTATTATCGGATTGCCATCTGGTATCATAAACTCTTCTCTCACGCTGCGCTCATCATCAATGTTATAACGGAATTGCCCCACGTCGATGGCATTCGTCATAATGTGCTTGTCTTTTGCATTCCCCCACAAATGGGCGAAAGCCATCTCGCCGCAGGCATACTTTTCGGTCGTGACGGCATACAGCAGCGGACGCAAAATCTTTTTCATCTTGCCGCCCGTTGTCTTTGGCGAAGTTGTAAGATGGCAATGTGCGATACGCACTTTCACTCCGAAGAGCTTCCCTAAAAGCAAATATACGGCTGACGCCTCCTCTAAGTTGCAATGAATGATGTGGTATTTCCGTTCTTTCAGAATGCCGACAAACTGCCGCAGCCGTTTGGGATAAGACTTGTCAAGAAAGTATATGTTCTCCGTCACCGCCCTGAATCCCTCATAATACAACAACTTGTGACTCGGACTGTCCAGACAGGCCACGTCGCACACGAAACGTTCCCTATCCATCCGGCCGAGATACGTGAGCAGCACCTTGCCCACTCCGCCGCCGTCAATGCTTGAGAGCAGGTACAATATTCTTATTTTCATCCGCTATGGTTTTACAAATGCCAAAATTTGCCAATCCTGATGTATTGACGCAGGGTAGCAGACTTGGATTTATGACTTATTTCAAAATATAATTGTTCACACGGAACACAATGTTTCTGACTGTCCTATTACAGAAATCCCTGAACACTGAGACGTTTCTGCCGTCTGCAGCACTTAGAACAGGACGCCTCAACACTTTTAATTTATTGTGATAAAGATACACATTCATCAACCGTTCCGACATAAAACCAAACACACGCGACTGGTATGGGTAAGCGGAAATCTTCACGTTCTTCTCGACTTCAAAGAGAATGTCAAAAAGCCATTTGGCATAATCATCGAAAATTTCTTTTCTCGTCACCATTATGTTACCGAAACTGTACTGGTTGTTATAGTCCATGACTTTCACGAAGTCCGGGTAATAGTCTGGATAAAGTTTCTTGACAGCCGCGTCAAGAGCGGCATAATCTTCCGAAATGTGGCTCAAACAATACGAGCCTTTCAGTGAAAGAATTCCGACCAACGGCAATGACACAATGGCGTCATACCGCCTCAACAGCCTGAAGTCGATGTCCGTATGCTTTTGCATTTCATCCACAGTAACGAACGTGTTTATGTGGTATTTGTGGGTTGCCGTCAAGTCCAAAAAGCGTCTGTAATGACACAAGCCGACATAATCGACATCTTTGAGATTCTTCCATGCCCAATATACAGCAGTCAGCTCGCAATAGTTCTGATTTTTCGCGCTGATATTGTCGCCGGTGTCGTCACCCATCCAGCCAAGGTCTATACCGGCATTCGCCTTGCCGACATGAATCGGAGTGTATATTTCATCATGTATAACGTCTCCCGCTTTGTGGACTGCCACAAGTATTTTTATTTTGTCTGTTGCCATATTACCTTTAATGTTTCATTGTTAAATCACGCATAATTGGCATTTGCAAGCTTTTTGTATTTTACTTTCAACACATATTTGTCCAAAAACCAAACCATTACAATAACATAAATGACACTTCTCACCCATCCCATACTTATCACCGAATTTGTGAATCGATTGGAAAAAAATGCCATGAAGATTGTTATCGCCATCACCGCGTAAACGAAAAGAAAAACATTCAACGCCATGGGAGCTTTTAACGCTGTCTGGGATTTCTTATAAAAGAACATAGAGATTACGGCAATCAATATGTTTACAGAAAAGCACCCTAAAATTCCCCAGTCTTTATAGAAGTCAGAGTATTGGGTGTAAACATTGCCCAAACTATAGTTGCCAACATATTGGAACTCACCCGGCAGTCGTGTCGCAGAACTTATGCCCAACTCGTCATACAGTTTGGAGAACGTTGTTTCACCCCATATCCTCGTATTTCCGCCATCTGTTCTGTGAACCAATATGTCAAAATTCTTAATTTCCGCACCACAATATTCCGCAAGAACATCTGCGTTTTTACTATCGTCAAGTTCCCTGCCAAGCAGCAGACCAAGCCCACGGAACGACAACGCTAACAAAATTACAATTAGAAAAAAGCGAATATAAATTTTTCTGGCTATGCGGAAATTTCCTCTCTGCGCATAATAACAGAACATATACAATACAGCAAATTGCATAACCGTGGTGTAAAAATACCCTTTCGCACCACTCAGCATTCCATCAAAAACAATTACTCCAAGATGTATCAGCAATAAGTTTCTTACTTTCTTTATTCTTTCGTCTTTATAACAAATCATCAAGGCAAGCAACCATAACGTGAAATTCGACACAACAATGGTAAAACTGCCCAACTGCCTGACATAAGACGGCATGAACAACTCGTTCGTTCCACTCCATTGGTCCAATCTCCTTGCCATTATCAGTTCCGAGAATTCCAACGAGCCGAACGTCGCTCTGTAATAATACAGCTTCAGCAAACAGCCCAGCCCCCCGATAATGATTGCCGCAATCAAAAATTTTCTGATTCTGCCAACAGGGAAATCTGTTGTTTTAACAACTTGCTTATAGGCTCTCATAGGTCTGGTGAAATTCTCATACAATATGCAGCACAGCGTGAAAAAGCAAGTGCCTCCACCGATAATAAAGACTGTCTCTGGTAACATCTTGTACATCTCCCAACCGTCATAATAAGATGTCGCCATCAGAGACGCCGCCAACATTCCAGCTCCCATAAGAATCGGCGGTGACACTACATTCTTAAAGGCTTTAAATGCAATAAGCAAATTTATGATTAGTATTAAATCCAATACAAATATCATTCTTGGCTTTGATTAGTTTGTCAATTACAAGATTGCAATATTCATCACTTTCTCCACCACAGGCGCCATGTCGTAATACTTATACTCTGCCAATCGACCGCCGAAGATGACATTCGGCTCTTTGTCGGCAAGTTCTTTATATTTGGCATAGAGGGCGGTGTTGGCGTCGTCGTTCACGGGGTAGTAAGGCTCCATGCCGTCGGCCCACTCAGTGGAGTATTCGCGCGAGATGACCGTGCGGGGGCAGTCATATACTGCCTGGCCGAACATCTCGAAGTGCTTGTGCTCTATTATGCGGGTGTAGGGCACGGCGCGCTCGGTGTAGTTAACCACGGCGTTGCCCTGATAGTTTGGCGTGTCGAGCGTCTCCTGCTCGAAGCGCACGGTGCGGTAGTTGAGCTTGCCGAAGCGGTAGCCGTAAAACTCGTCTATCTTGCCGGTGAAGACAATCCTGTCAGCAAGGCTCTCCCAGTAAGTCCGGTCATTGAAGAAGTCTGCACCGGTCTTTGTCTCAATGCCGTCAAGCAGACCGTCAACAAGGCGGTTGTAACCGCCGATGGGTATGCCTTGATACTTGTCGTTGAAATAGTTGTTGTCGAACACGAGGCGCACCGGCAGCCGCTTGATTATGAACGCGGGCAAATCCTCGCAACGGCGGCCCCACTGCTTCTCGGTGTAGCCTTTGATGAGCCGCTCGTAGATGTCACGGCCTATCAGCACCTGAGCCTGCTCGGCGAGGTTGCGCGGCTCCGTAACTCCGTTAGCCAGCATCTTTTCAACCGCCTCCGCTTTCTGTTCGTCTATCTTGGCCTGCGCCTCGGCGGGAGTGGTCACGCCCCACATCTGATAAAAGGTGTTCATATTGAACGGCAGGTTGTACAGCCGCCCCTTGTAGTTGGCCACCGGCGAGTTGGTGTAGCGGTTGAACTCAACTATTGAGTTTACAAAATTCCAGACCTCTTTGTTTGAGGTGTGGAATATGTGCGCCCCATACTTGTGGACGTTTATGCCATCCACGCTCTCGCAATAAACGTTGCCGCCGAGGTGCGGACGCTTGTCTATGACAAGGCACTTCTTGCCCCGCCTCTTCGCGAAATATGCGAACGTGGCGCCGAACAGCCCGGAGCCAACAATGAGATAATCGTATAGTTTCTGCATAATCAATTTTCTATTTCGTACTTAAGATAATCCATTGAGTCTTTTATCTCCACCTCGATGAGCGGGTTAAGGCGTGCATAGTCGATGCGTTGCTGCCACGCAGTTGAGCCGTCGTCGTTGTAGTTTTTGTAGAGAATGCCGTATCTCGAGAGGATGTCGTGCATACGGGTGTTCTGCGAGCCGGTCTCGGCGTCGTCGTTCTTCATCGCATGGACGAACTCTTTCTGGAACTTCAGAGCGAAGACCGTGGCGTGGAACGAATCCATGCAGACGTATGAAGCGTGCCGCAGGAGCCACACCCACTCGCGCGGACCAGCGTCGCGATAGGTCATGCCACCGCCGTAGGTGAGGCGGCGGTCGTAGCATTCAAGTGTTATCACGCTGTCGATGCCGGCGAACCGCTTCACGTCCTGCACCATCCGCTCATAGACGTCGGCACGCTTGTGGCCGACAAAATAACAGAAGATGTATTTCTCCGGCACGGGGAATTCTATCTCAGCCCTGTTGCCGAACGCCTCCCACTCCTCAGCCGAGAGCAGATAAGTGGGGTCTACCACAAGGCGAATGTCGTCGCGGCGGAGCAAATCCCGCAGCAGTTCCACCGAGCGTTGCTCCCGCACGGCGATGTGGGCGAACTTGCCGAGGGCGGCTCTCATACGGTCTCTCACCGCCGGATGGATTTCGGGCTGCGAGATGCTCGACGAGTAGGCCACGCACTTGGTGCCGTCCGTAACAAACTCAAGAAACATCATGGGGTTGTAACCGCCGCAGAACGGATTCCATATCTGGTCGCTGCCGGTGACGAACAAGTCGGCGTCGGCTACCATCTTTCTATAATCCTCATGGGTGAAAAGCCGCCGCATCTTGAAGCCACCGTCGCAGAAAGTGAACTTCCAGACCTTGCGCTTCTGCAGGTTGCCGTAATACCATCTTTTCGCGAAGAACTTATATCCCGGACACCGGCTCAGCAAGCCGAGCAGCCTGTGGTCGGGCAAGGTGAGAACGGGTGGCACCGTGTTTCCGGCCCCACCGCCGGCCGCATTCCGCTTTTCCTTAAGCCGCCTCATCCTGTCTTCCGACAGAAACAAGCGTAGCACCCGCTTGGCCGCAGCCCGCACATAATGTCCGACTGTGGGCGGCGGCACCTCGCGCCTGTTGTAGATGAACTCCACGTTGTGCCCCATCTTACGCAGCACATGGTTCAGAGCGTAACTCTGCAAGCACGTGCCGAAGTTGGGGTGTGGGGCGAAAGTAACGAGCTTGACTTTCATTGCTTTTTCAATATTGATTTGATTGTGTCAATGCCCTTTTGCCCGACAACAGATTTCACGGCAGACTTCAAGTTATGCTTGAGCATCACGTCCTTGTCTTTCACCATGGATGTTATTAACTGGTATGCTTCTTCTTCATCTTTCTCGTCTGCAATAAACACTTCAAGAACTATTGGCTTGTCAAAATGCTTTCCTGACAAGACATGTTCCTTATGCTTCAGGAACTCTTCCTTTGTGGAAGCTGAAAAATATTCATATCCTAAGTTTTCCGCATAATGTTTCACAAGAGACTTTGATTGCTTGCCGAAATGCCCGGCAGCGGCCATGCAAAGCTTGCCATCTTCTCCTAAAGACGCTGCCGGCGAGAAGCTGTATCTCATCTCATTCCCCTGTCCGTTGTTTAAGAGTATTATGCGCACATTGTTGCCCACATGTCTGTTTCCCAACACGTTCATGTCGTAAAAGAAAGCCAGGTCGCCTACCATTGCGATATACAGTCTGTCAGGATTACATAGAGACGCACCTACCATTGTGCTGAGGCATCCGTCAATTCCGAAGCCTCCGACGTTGCAGTTACCCGTTGCCTCTGGCACATTGAAATAATTCATGGCACGTAATGAACTCCAAATGCCCATGTGGAAATTGCAGCCTTTCGGCAGGTGTCCAGCCACTTGCTCTGCAACCCAAATCGTACTGAGCGGTAATGCAGGCAGAGCTGAAAATATATTTTTGTATAACGAAATGCAGGCATTATAATAAGAACGCTTTTCTGCACCAGGATTTGAATATTGCTCAAAGAAGCAATATTCAGGCATCTCAAACACAGAGGACAACTTTCCAAAAGCATCCCTAATCTCGCCGTCTTCACTGACACGCCATACTTCCTTGCATTTCAACTTTCTTGAAGTTGAGTCACCAGATACTTCTCCAATATGTATTAACAAGCCAATGTCTGCCAAGTCTGATTCAGCAAACTGCTGGCCAAGACACAAAGCAAACTGAACTTTGTATGCCCCACTATATCCGCTTGTATGATCACAAAAGACAACTGCGTCGTTTGCAGCACAAAACTTATCGATTGCTTTTGTTTCTTTTTCGCTGAATGGTTTATGGGCACCAACAAATACCGCAATCCTGCCTGACGGTATTTCTGGAAAGAAGTCAAAAATAGTGAATCTCCGGATTATTTGAGTCGGAGGCAGCTCCTTCACCGTGAAATTCGTGCTGTATCGTGTAAAAAAGTTTATGTGAACAGGACCGCCGCCATACCGTTTACATTCTAAAACCGCCTTGTTGACTTCCATGGCACAATAGTGTTCGTCTCGCTCATCCTTTATATAAACGGCCTCAACACTTATTTTTACAGTGTCATGCGGAAGACGCCGCCGGTCTATGTTCTGCTCTAAAAGATGTCCGATTTTGTCTGTTCCTTGATGCCCAGTGATTGCAATGACAGGCAGTTTCCGATAATAAGCCTCTGTCAACGCAGGATAATAATTTCGTGAAGCAGTGGCGCCTGTACATGTTACAACAACAGGTTCGCCGCATTCTTCTGCCATACCGCATGCCATATAAGCAGCCGACCGTTCATCAACACATGAATAAACATTGAAAAAAGAGTCATGCTGCACACTCCCAACAAAACACAAGTGTGTTGTGCCTGGAGATGTTATAATGTTTTTTATATTATTTGCCTTGAGAACAGAGATTATTATCTGAACATTTCTCTCATCAGTGTAAAACAGATTATCCATACTTTTCTATTTTTTCTCGCGTATAAATCGTCTTTCCATTATTACAAACTATAATCTGTCCTGAAATACATTTAGAACAATCAGAAAGTAAAAATGTCGCCACTTCTGCAACTTCTTCTGGCAAATATGCACGCTTTGTTGCATTAGTTGAAATATAAATATCCTCAGTAGACCTGAAGCCTGTCATATCAGAGCATGTTATGCCAGGGGAAATAGCATTGACGCGTATTCCTTTTTCAGCAAAACCTGAGGCTAGTCCTTTTACAAAACTGTTTATCGCTGCTTTAGTCCATCCATAAGGCCTGTTGTCCGCCAAATCGCCAACTTCTGACGATATGAAAAGTAAGTTAGCTTCAACTTTTTGTGATAACACAAAACTTAAAAATCTTTGCGAGAGAAAAACACCACTTTTCAAATTTGTATCAATTTGACTTTCAAAACTGTCTTCTGTCACATTGAAGAAATCTTTTTCGTGCAAAGATATTCCGGCATTACAAACAAGACTGTCAATGCCACCCAACATTGCATCCGCTTTCTCGATAAAACACTGAAATGAA
Organism: uncultured Prevotella sp.; assembly: GCA_944320305.1. Classification (GTDB taxonomy): domain Bacteria; phylum Bacteroidota; class Bacteroidia; order Bacteroidales; family Bacteroidaceae; genus Prevotella. The sequence goes on from CALUGW010000016.1 coordinate 35,576, forward strand.
CTTATATCGCACACATTTAAAACCAAATATTTGCAATTTATTTTTTCTGCACTTATCCTTAAAGTTTCTTCATTACGCCCAGTTATCAAAACGTCGGCACCTTCTTGTACAAACTTTTTAGCCATTGCAAACCCTAAACCGCGACTACCACCAGTTACTATAATTTTCCGTCCCTTCAACAGCTCATTAGGAGCAACTGTCATAATGTTCGCAGTAACGTGATTGACCGGCAGACCTTTCAAAAGATACCGAGCGACCCTTTTAATGTATATTTTTGCACTCATTTCATTTTCTTAAATGATTCAACTGATTTTGCATTTACGAATAAATTCTGTCATCTTTGCTGTTACTGTCATGCGCTCATTACTTGTCAGACCGACAAGATAAATCACCACTGAAGATGAAATCAAAGACACAATAACCGTAAGGCACAACCGCCAGAAAGATTCTTCAAACGAATTGGCCACAACGAGCGGCAGGATAACGGCGACAGGAGTGACAACAAGCATCGGCACCACCACCTTGCGCACAAAGAGCATCGGCGGAAAATGCATAAGCCCCTTCATTATGAACAACCTCACAATGTTCACGCCGACATAAACAAGAATAAATATAATGTACGTGCTTTCTGCCGGGAGACCGCACTTGAACGCAACCCACGTAAGCGGGAACACCAGAACGCCCACGGCTGAAATCCAAATGGAATAACGCTTGATTCGCCCCGTGGCCATACAGGCTGTAAGCCCTGTGCCACCTAACATATTGACCATTGAGCCGACGATTGTGAGTTGCAAGAAAATCACTGTATGATCCGGCACAATCTTCAACCACAACTTCAGAATGTATTCGGCCTCAAGCATCACAGGAATGGCAAAAATCATCAGCAGGAAATAAGAGAACTTCGCGCCCCGGCACACAAGGGTGAACATCTCTTTTATTCGCCCTGCGGCATAGTCTTTGGTTATCTGAGGATTTACGGCTGTCATGAAGTTGTTGACAAACTGCTGTATTGCGCCGTCAACCTGTGTTGCAATTCCGCGCGCGGCATTGAGCGTAACGCCAAAGAACATATTGATCAGAATGTTAACACCCTGCGTGTTGAACATCCAGCAGCAGTTGGTCAAGAACTGCCATCCGGCGAAACTGCCCATCTGACGCAACAGCGAGCGGTCGTGAACAAGCTTGTAATGACACTCTTCGAAATGCCTGCTGCAATAAACGCCATAGACCAAACGGACTATCAACGCCACCACAACAAGAAGCACTGCATATGAAACCAGCTTGTCGAAAGGAGAGACAACTATAAGATAGCAGATAAGCAACCGCAATGAGGCGTCAAGTATGCTGACATAAGCGAAAGCCGCCATTCGCTCGTGAGCGATGATGCAGGCGTTGTAAGGCAGGCTGACAAGGTTTATGCAGAACATAAGCAGCGAGCAACAAAGCACCCAGTTGGCCGCCTCCATTCTGTCTGCGGGAATGTTCATCTGAGTGTTCAGAAACCACCCGCCCACAACGACGCCCAGCAGCATTATAATGAGCGACAACCCCAACTGAATGTTGACGCTCGTAGAAAAAATAACACCGAGCCTCTTAAGGTCTCCGCGCCCAAGCTCGAACGTGATGAACCGGCTGATGGCGTTCGACAACGAGCCTGAAATCAGCGAGAACATCGCCACAACACCGCCCACCACATTGTATATTCCGTAATCCTCAACGCCCAGCGCATTCAGTATGACTCGGCTCGTATAGAGCGTTATCGCCATAATGAGCAGGGTGCGGAAGTACAGCAGCAGGGTGTTCTTCGCTATGCGCTTGTTGTTTGAGTTTGCCTGCATAAGTTCTTCAAGATTTCAATAATATACCCATCGGCTTGTTAAAAACTCAGGGCTTTAACAGATACACTAAAGATGCATCTTGTTCAGTAACATTATTACAATTCTCGATTGTGTGTGTTGGTTTTATGCAGAATTTCTCTATTAATAATTTTTCAACACTAACTGCAATATCTTTATTTGCACATAAAATGGCACATACATTATTGTCTGATATCATAACATCTTTTTTCTTAAGTTCTTCCATCTGACAATCCAAATCATTTGTTATGCCACAGTAACATCTGTTATCGCTATGATTTTTTGTTATATAACAAAATGCCTTGGTATTAAGTTGCATAACATTTCTCACTATATCATTTACATCATTAATAATACGTGCATCAAAATACACATACTGATAATCTGCACTCTTGATACGCAACAGCAATTTGAAATATTCAAGTATTATGCCCAAGTCACAGCCTTCTGTCCGCATCTTTCTATAACCTAAACACTCATAATTATGACCAATAAAGGCTGCTATCGTGGCATGTGACTCAGCTGTGTTTTGTAAGATTACAGTTTGGCCACAAAGATCAACATCTGCGACCATATTTCTTGCGCGTGAACAATATGACAAATAAATTATTCTCACAACATTGCCTGATTCATCCAACAAGAATGTTGTCGGATTCGCTAAAGGAGTCACCATTAAATCACTAAATTTCTCTTTTCCCATTGCCAAAAAAGACTAAAAACAGTATAGCAGACGTACCACCTGTACTACAAGGCGGTACACCTAATAAAATTTAGAATCGGTTGATATTTATAATTTGTCAGTACCTTATACCAATGGTTACTGGCATAAGTTTTTTCTTAAAAAAAGAAAGCGACGTTACTCACAAACTTTGCGTAACATTACTTCTTCAAATATGCCATCAATTGGTACCGCCAACCTTGAGACACCATGCATCAACTGACGAACATAACGCCGTTTTAGAGTAACTGAAATACGTGTAGCTGTCCGCCAAAATGCCAGCTACGGTCTCTTTACTGCAATTTCTTTTGTATTTTGCCTTAATTTTGTTGGCAACTGCGGCCACCATATCATGTCCGTTTACAAGCTGAAGCAGATTGTCGTTCGTCACTCCAGCACACGACTCGAACGCCTCAACATCGGCAACCGTCAACGGACGCTTGCCGACATTCCTTACATGGGAATAAATCTTGTGGAGCCATGCTGCAATGTCTACGCAACAAGTGCCGTCATAACAGCTGCCGACAGGACAAACTTTCTTAAAAACAAGTTTGATTCCGCTGACATCGTTCAGCCATTTGATATATGACAGATGGACAATGTCGTGTATGGAACTTAGAACTATCGCTTTAGCATCGGTGATGCCTAATTCAGATTCCAATTGCCGATAAAAATCCTCTGTCAGCATCATTGTCTCAAGGTCATGTGTGTCTGTCAGGAATAGGTTCGGAATGCCACCATAACCGACACCATTCAAATGGTCAAAGTCCGCATCTTTGATGGCAATAAGTCTCGAAAGATATTTGGCATTCAAAGCCCTGAGCATATCCGGCAGATCCAAACAACCTGAATATTTTGTGCAGCAATAGACATCAAACTTGGAACTGTCGTAGAAACGGCTGTAAACTTTCTTGTCAGACGCACCCTCCACAACAACAAGCAGCTTGTTGTCAGGGAAATGGCTGCGGAGAATCAGTGCAATCTCAGCAGTCACACCATGCGGACATTTTCCGAGTGCGTCTTTAATACTGTTCATTTTCGTGAATGCTCACATAAGTCGTAACAGCCGTTCCACCTCTCGCCTATGATTTGAGGTGAATGGGTGGCGATAACAGCCTGAAGTCCCTTTGAGGCTGCAATGGCCGCCATTGTGTCGACAAAAGTAGTCTGCCATGCCACGTGTAAAGATATTTCTGGCTCATCTACAAGCAGCACCGTATTGTCTGCCACCTCAAATATCATTTCGTAAAGCATGACTATCTCATTCTGCTCACCACTTGAAAGTTTGCTCTCGTCAAGAAACAATCCTTCTGACGTCTTTATGCTCAGACCATCAGACGGATTGTAGCTGACAGACTTGTTGACAAACCTCAGATTCCCGACAATACGACTGAAGAGCTTCAATTTTTCAAGAATGGCGTCGTAGACTTTCAGCTTTTCTGCCGTATTTCTCAGATAAACTGACAAAACCACGTTATGAGCCTCATCATAAGGACGAATCGTTATAGACTCTATCAGACCAAAATTTCTCAAATCTGATATTTTATCCGTTATTTCTTTTCTAAGAATATTGTAATTCTCTTCGTCCAGAGGGGGAACATCCGCCAAAAGATTCTCTATCAGCTGTCCGTCAATGCGTTGTGATGCCTTTAGAAATTCTATTTTCTCAAAGCTAAGTTTTTCCTTTATCAAGCGCGACACTTCCGAGATTCGGGGCCTGTATACCACCGTTACTGGCATATATGGGCGCAACCTTTCCTGTCTCACCTCTACCGGTTCCAGTCTCTGCGCGGAAATGAACGTCACTTTCAGACTGTCCAACATCATGGACATAAGCTTAAACGAGTCTTTTTCTCTGAACTCAGCCCAAAATGCATTGTCATCCTTTATCCGCTGATAGAACTCATCTGATTGTATTCCATGAGGCACAAGTTGTTCCAACCTGCGCAAACGCCTCACTGCAGAACTTATATCCTTTTTACCAAGGACAAACGTACTGACCTGCCCTGCGGCTGATGTCCATGAAAACGTAACCACACGCGGTCTGGTCAGATTGTTGTCAAATCCATCCGCGTCGTCATCTAAATGTGGCTGCTCGTTCTCCGAAAGGATTGTCAGCACACTGTCCGTGTCAAATGTAAGCGTTATAACATCAAACGGCAGAATATAAAAATAATAGAAATCCTTTTCAGAAAGCCGCTTTATTATTGTCAGAACAGTAGTCTTGCCGTAACCGTTCAGTCCTGTCACCAACAATGGCTCGCATCCGTCCGGCATTGCGATGTCATAGTCAAACGTATGGAAAAGACCTTTTATTTCAAGACGCTTGATTTTCATATCTCGCCAATATTATACAACAGATTGAGCTTCTCAAACAAAGCGTCATTCACTTTAAACTGAGACTTATCGTGTATATTGTCATGCCCCTCAGCCCTGACTGCACGGTTATAAACAGGAAAATCATCACCTTTGGCAACATTATTTTCCCACTGCATCGGACGCAGATTCACAATATCATTGTCACCACCACGCGACAACGGATACACATGGTCTATTTCCCAACCAAATTTACTGTTGCGGTTGCCAAATTCTGATTTCAGAATCAACGCACCACAACAATCCTTACGGATTAGGTCTGGATCAAATCCCTTTACCCGTGACGCTTTTTCCCAGACGTCTTTCACTAAACTCTCATCCATAAATAATTCAGTCAATGAAATAAATCATTTGCAAAAATAAGCATTTTTTCCCATTCTCACCGTAGCTCAGCAAATTTATTATCAACCGAATGTGGCATTTTAAGCATTTTAAGTGGACAAAACTATGCACTTGTCTTTCACCCGTGCAGCCACACCGTGCGAAGATAGCGGCGCCACACGGCGAGGTGGGTGGTGGTGTTAAGCTCGCGGCAGATGGCGGTGCAGGTGCCGATGAGCAGGTCTTTAGCGGCGGCGAGACCGCCGGCGGTGGCGCTGATGGCGAGAGCGTTGAGCGTGTCGCCGCCCACGGGGAGGGCTTGCAGAGCCTTGACCGGCGAGCCGGCGTCTGTCAGTATATTATATAATGTGGGGGCGTAGTTGCGGAACGAGTCGATGAGTTTTTCTTTCTGCACACCGCAGGTTGTGGCGCCACGGGAGGCACGCTCCGTTCCGCTGACGAGCTTCTCGTTGGCCTTGCCGGCCGTGAGGAAGTACTCGCGGAGGAAGTCATCCCAGTTGGCGAAGAGGAGAAAGGAAGCCCCTCTCCGGCTTTCCATCACGCCGATGTGGGCGTAGTATGTTGTGATTACGGTCTCCGACTTCTGCTCTGCGGGGCAGTACACGTCTTCTGCGATTTCCACCCGGCGGATTATCTCGGTGAAGCCGTCGTGGCGGAGCGTGGCCTCGGCTGTGCCGTCGGCGATGGCGGTGCCTGATGTCGGGGTGAGAAACGGGCGGAGCGTGAGCCGGGGCCACGTGGCGCGGATGTAGCCGGGGTTGTCGCGCTCATAGCGCACGAGGTTCATCACGAGTGCGGCCTCTGCGGCGGTCAGGCTCTCCAGGCGGGCGGCCAGCGCGGTATCGCCTTGCTTATAAAGACGGCGGCATAGGAGCGTTAATGACGGTCTGGCGGCCAGACGCTCTGTCAGCGTGTGGAATACGGAGAGCGACTGCCCGCCGCAGCCGCAGGCCTGGATGATGCCGATGAGCAGGTCGGCGGCGCGGGCTTTCTCCGTGGCCCGACTCAGGCGGTCGCCCGCGGCGTTGTGCAGGCGGACGACGTGGAAGTTCCAGATGTCGGGAACGGAGACGGCAAGACTTCGCCCGCTTTCAAAGGACCTGATGTTGAACACCATGCGCTTGTCGCGGCGGAAGCGCACGAGATAGCCCTCGCGGCCGGCCAGCGGTCCGTCTATGACGCGGACAATCTCGTTTGGCTCGCCCGTCTTGGGGTTGAAGGCGTAGTCTGAGTAAGGCCGCTCCAGCACCACCACGCGGTCGGCGTAGTTCTCGTTGAAGTCTCTGAAGGCTCTCATCTGGCTCTCTGGAACGGTCAGCAGACCGGCCTTGGCGCCGGTGTCCGTCTTGCGGTCGCGGAGCACGGTGCCGTCGGGATAGTGGCGGCTGATGAAGTCGGTGAGAGCCTCCTCGGTGGACAGAACGAACACGAAGCCGGCGAAGAGCGGCGACCCGGCGTCCGCGGCGCCGGCTGCGGTTCTGACCGTGGTGTGCGTGGGGCAATACACCTCCAGGATGTTCTCCGTCTCGGGTATGCGCCCGGCGATGATGGCGGCCAGCTTCTTCTCCTGATGGGGCAGCGTGCGCACGATGTGCCAGTTGAAGTCAACCCGGTTGCGCTTGTCCGCGCTGCGCCTCAGCCTGCCGCCTGACGGCCTTGCGCTGTGCTTTTCGTCCGCCATGTCATTCATTCGCCCATCGGCATTCTCTCTGCTCCTCTCCTGCCGGACGCATGAGAGTGTCTGTAGACCTTGTTCCAGGTGTAGCGGCGGCATTCCGGAAGAATCTCAGCAGCAAATGTCCACCGTTGTTATGTGACGATAAGAACCGAGCGAAAGACGCTCCACCATGTCTGTTCCCATATCACAAGCTGTTAGTAATCAATCTGTTATGCTTTCGCATAATGGCCGCTTTACTGCTGTTTCACAATATGAAGCGGACATCTTGCTGCAAAGTTACGAAAAACTCCTGATATTGAACATCTTCCGTGTGGTTTATTGTTTGAATTTTATTCCACATGCTTAGCCGTAATACGCAAATGGTTGACAATTCCGGCTGAGGCACCGGTGAATCGCATTGGCACTGAATGACTTGCAAACGGTGTCCGCTTCATATTGTAAAGCGGAGGCACACAGGGGTAGACAACGTTCCGGTTTTGATGGATCCCGCGTCGGAGCGCGGGATCCAGAACAGCCTTGTTTCCCATTGCTGGATCCCGCGTCAAGCGCGGGGTGACGGGGATGGCTTGGGGCTGAGTCTGAAAGCCACAGAACTGCTGCCAACAACACGTGGAAGACTGAAAGGAAGTCGGCGTCACCTGCATCAAAAAAAATGCAACCGCGTTTTCGGACTGACGCAAAATTTTGCGTCTCGGAGGGGAAATGACAACGTTAGACGCAAAATTTTGCGTCTCTACATGAGAACCACCACTGCTTAATCTCAATGTTTGCCTATCCCGAACTCGCGTAGTATGCGAGACACGCCTTTATGGAGAACGCAACCCGGCAAGTCGCCGATGTCCAATTGTCATTTGCCGATGATTCTGCCTATCACCTTGCGGTTGGCCTTCGCCACACAGTCTGTGTCGATGGACGAGAGGTATATTTGTGTGGTTTTCAGGCTTTCGTGCCCCAGCCCCTTGCTCACTACCGACAGGCTGAAGCCCATGTCGCGCATCATGCTGGCCCAGGTGTGGCGGCCAACGTAGGTGGTTAGCGGAATGCGCAGCCCGGCCATCTCGCCTATTTTCTTCAGGTTGCGGTTCACCCTGTGCTCCGCCCGCTCATACTGTCGCCGCTCCGTGCCGTCGATGGCGGTGATGATGGGCAGCAGATATGGGCTGCCCACGGTCCGGTCGGCGTATGCGTCAACTATCTCCTGCATGGCCGGCTCCCAACCTATCGAGATGCACTGGCCTGTCTTTTTTCGGCAGTACTGCAGCAGGCCGTTCCTTATGTCGGTCTTTTTCAGGTAGGCCAGGTCTACAAACGACATACCCTGCAGATAGACACAGAGCATGAACATATCGCGGGCAAAGGCAAGCGACGAGCCGGCGGGCAGGCTGAGCCGGCAGATGGCGCGCAGTGAGCCGGTAGGGATGGCCCGCTTGGCGGTGGGGGTAAAGCCGGTGAACACGTGGCTGAAGATGCGGCGGTCGGCGGTGAGTCCGGCCTCGGCAGCACGGCGGTAGAGCGTGCGCAGGGTGCGCATATAGCACGACGAGGAGTTGCGCCTCAGTCCGCGCCCGCGCAGCCACGCCTCATAGCGGCCGATGGTCTCGGCGTCGAGAGCCTCTATGGCCATGTCCTCGCCGCCCCTGAAGGCCGAGAAGCTGGCCAGGGCGTCGCGGTAGGTCTTGGCCGTGCCGCAGCGGCCGGCCTCGGCCTGCCTGTCGATCATGGCGCGGATGAAGCCGAACCACGTCTGGCAGGGCGGCAGCCGCCTGTAGGCCGCAGCCACGTCGGCGGCGGTGTAGTCCACCCGCGACTGCTCTTTCTCGGCGATGATGGCGGCGAGCTGCCTGCCGCACCACTTCAGTTTCGACGCGGCCAGCCTCAGCTCCACCTGCCGCTCAGGCGTTCCGCCGATGCGCAGCGACGAGCTTTCGCCGTTCCACTCGTGCGGAGCCACGCGGCAGCCGGCGCAAACGGTGCTCGTGCTCCTGCCGTGAACAACTTGAAAATACAGTGTGCCGTCCTTGCCCTGCACGGCCGACGGGCGGAATTTCAGTTTGAATGAAGCCATAGGTTCTATGATTTTTCAGAATTTGACAGTTGTTTTCTTTATATTAAATAATGTGTGGCCGCAAGTTGCCAAATGTTTCAACCCGAATCGGTCATTAGATTTGGATTCAATATTCGCCGTGTGTGCCTCGCACGCCGCTGCGACGCGGGGCAGTGGTCTGTGCTCTTTTCCGGATTCCACGCCGAGGGGCACGTCTGGATGCAGGATCCCGCGTCGAGGCGCGGGATGACGTGGGTGCGGCCTGTATGCCTCATGCCGCAGGGGCTGTGGCGGCTTCCACGCTCCTTTCTCCGCCACAGCCACGCCCCAGCCACGTCACCCCGCGCCCCGACGCGGGGTCCAGCACCCACAGTGCCACCGGGAGCGACACGCCTTTGTACGCAGCCCACGCGCAGACCCAACACGCACAGCACCATGATTGACAACGGGGCGCACGCCCGGATGCTGGATTCCGCGTCGGGGCGCGGGATGACGTGGGTGCGCCCTGTTGTACCCCATGCTACAGGAGGGAGTGACGTGGGGCGCCATATACCGTTCTTTGAAATTAACATTTTTAAGTTAAAAACCTTAATTCCAGCCTCACTGCCTAACATTCTGACAGCCAGCGCATTGCGACATGGGGCATTTTGCGTTGCGAAATGGGCTGTTTCGCAATGCAATATGGCCTATATCGCAAGCCGAAACGGGCCTTTTCGCAGAGCAAAACGGCGCGTGTTAAAATCCGGGGCGGACATGGCCATTTTTAGTTGCATATTTGCAACTATCGCGGGCGCGCCCCGACGCCACCACAGCGGCGGCGCGTTCGGCTTGAGCTAAATGTGATTAATAAGCGTTTACAAACCTTTAAAGGCATTGCAGACGCTGAAAAGAAATGCTACATTTGCAAGGCTGCAGTCAGCCACACCACCAAACAAGCAAAGGCATGAAACACATCACGACGCTCAACATCCTAATGCTCTGCCTGGCGCTCTGCGCCTGCTCGGGGCGCAAGGGGGCGCGCGGCGACGGCAGGCAGGCCGCCGCGGACACCCTGTCCATGCTGATAATGCAGGTGCAAAAGTGCTCGCGGCTGTACACCGCGGAGTATGACGTCCACAAGATCGTGACCTACGACGACGTGGTGCGCCTGAAGGGCAACGTGCTGAAGCGCGACTTCAGCGTCAGGCTGCCGCTGGGCGACCGCAAGATAGCCATACCGATAGACGTGAAGCTGAAGGCCTACATCGACATGGCGGGCTTCTCGGAGCGGAACGTGGAGCGCCGGGGCGGCAAGATAACGATAATCCTGCCCGACCCGAAGGTGGCGCTGACGTCGAGCAAGGTGGACCACGAGGGCACCCGCGAGTATGTGGCGCTGACCCGCTCTCACTTCACCGACGCCGAGATGGCCGCCTTCGAGAGGCAGGGGCGGCAGGCGGTGATAGACGCCATACCGCGCATGGGCATCATCGAGACGGCCCGCGAGAACGCCGCCCGCGTGCTGGTGCCCATGATCGGGCAGATGGGCTACAGGCCGGAGGACATCACCGTGACGTTCCGCAAGGACTTCAACGCCCGCGACATGGGCACACTGATTGACCAGACTACCGTTGAGAAATGAAAAACATGCTGAGAAACATAAGCCGCCTGCGCCTCGCGCTCATAGCCGCAGCCATTGTGGCGGCGGTGGCGGCGGCGCTGTGGGCGGCCCGCACCGTGAGCCGCAGCAGCCTGTCGGTGGGCGCCGACAAGAGGATTGACATCACGCCGGAGCAGATCAGAGCCATAAAGGCCATCGGCGAGTGGGAGTTTCTCGCCGTGACGGGCGAGGAGCTGGTGGACACCGTGCGCCGGGGCTTCTTCAGCGACGACCACCTCGTGCGCATCTACTACGGCACGATGCGCCTCGGCATCGACCTCGACGAGACCGCCCCAGGCTGGATTGCCGCGCGCGGCGACACCGTGTGCGTGACGCTGCCGCCCGTAAAGCTGCTCGACGACGACTTCATCGACGAGGCGCGCACGCGCTCGTTCTACGAGAGCGGACGCTGGACCGCCGCCGACCGCGAGGCCATGTACCGCCGCGCGGCCGACGCCATGAGGCGCAAGGGCCTCAGCCGGGCCAACATCAGGAGCGCGGAGAGCAACGCCGACGCCCAGTTCCGCAGCATGCTGCAGGCCATGGGCTTCGACAACATAATAATAAGGTTTGGCGACAAGCAGGACTGAACGTCCGCAAGCAATCCATGCAGTACGCGAGTTCGGGATAAGCAAGCATTGAGATCAAGCTGTGGTAGTTCTCATGTAGAGACGCAAAATTTTGCGTCTGACATTGTTATTTGCATCCATTTTAATGGCATTGCCCCCTCCGAGACGCAAAATTTTGCGTCTCCACACGCGGCAGACAGCAGGCCGGAGGCTTACATTTCTTGTGAAACAAACGAAAGTCATAATCCCGAACTCGCGTATGTATCACACCCTATAAAGCGCGGACAGCCACAAAACAAGCCGAGCCAGACTCAACGCGCTACAAAGCCAACCACCCGGAGCACGCCGCCGACGACGGTGAAGCGCACATCCCACGCGCCGTAGGGCATGCCGTAGACGCGGGCGGGGTCGTCGTGATAGTGCGGCCGGGGGTCCTGGCTGAGCACGTCGGCCAGCGTCCGCGCCTCGGCCTCGCCCATGCCGGCGGGCAGTGCGGCGGCAAACTCGACGCTGAGCACAGGCCACCGCCCGTCGCCGGCAAAGCCCTGGCGAGCGTCGGGGTGGCTGTCGGCAAAGGGCAGATAGGGCTTTATGTCGAAGACGGGCGTGCCGTCCATAAGGTCGGCGCCAGAGACATGGATCAGCGGGCCGCCCGGCGCGGCCCAGTCAACGCGCTCCAGCCGCACCGCCGACAGGCCCAGGCCGTTGGGGCGGAACGGCGACCGCGTGGCGAACACGCCCACGCGCCTGTTGCCGCCCAGCCTCGGAGGGCGCACCGTGAGCCGCTGCCGGCCGCCGCCGTTGGCAGAGAAGCCCCAGACGAGCCACAGCCAGTCGAAATCGTCAAGCCCGCGCAGGGCCTCGGCCGAGCGGTAGGGCGGCACCAGCTCTATGCGGCCGCGCAGCGCGGCCACCACCCCACTCTGTCTCGGAATGCCGAACTTGGTGGGGAACGGCGAGCGGAAATATGCTATCGGCGTGATTGTCATGGTGCAAAATTACACATTTTCCGGCTCTTCTGCGGCCTGCCGGAGCCACAAAATGGTGCGGAGGCGGCAGCTTGCGGCACAACTTATGTGTGGAAAATAATGATATTTAAAATATTTTCACTATCTTTGCACCATGGTAAATATATCACGCCGCAAAGCCTGAAAGGCAAAGACACTGCGGCGGACGAGAACGACAACCCACAAAACAGACTAACAACAAAACATATAAAGAAATGAAAAAGTTCAGCATTATGGCCATGATGTTCATGGCACTGTCACTTTCGGTGACAATGGTTTCGTGTGGTGACGACGAGCCGGGCGACCCGCCCGGAGGCCAGACCGGCGGCGGTGGCGAACAGGGCGGCAGCGGCACCGGCGACGAAGACAGCCCGATACATTCAGTAACCGACGTGGAGAGCCAGAAGGCGCGGCTCCGCGATGTGGCAAACGCCCTGATGTCGATGGTCAGCGCGTCCGACTTCAACCGCCTGTCGCAGCTGGGCCACTACGTCGAGAACGCCACCAAGGACGGCAGCGAAGTGGAGGAATGGTTCCAGAGCTGCATCGACGCCTGTCAGGTGGGCGCGAGCGACACCGCCATCACGTATCTCTATCGCGCGTCAAACTTCCACGGACAGTTTGAGCTTCGAGACGGACGCTGGGAGCTTGTGACGCCAGACGCCGACTATCTGGAGTTCAACTTCACCGACGACACGGGCAAGGCGTGCTCCATGCGCCTCATATGCGGCGGCAAGGAGACCACCATACACCACGAGGCGTTTGACAAAGACGGCATGGGATATGACGATGGGAACGGCAACATCTACACCTGGCCGGGCGAGACGGTCAAGTATGTCATTCCCGGAACCATCAACCTGATCTTCTCGCAGGAAGGAAGCTCCACAGTCAACGCCATTGTGGAGACCGACGTGCAGCTGCGCGGCGGCGACGACGAGTTTGACCCCAACCGCGACTATGTGTTCGTGACGACCACGGTCAACGCCGAGAACTACGAGCTGAAAGTGGAGCGCACGATGTATAACGCCGGGAGCGAGGCTTCCGCTGCCGCATACCTGATGAAAGACGGCCATACGCTCGTGTCGGCCGAGGCCAACGCCAGCGGCGATATCACCGACACCAACAACCCCAAGGGCAGCATCACCGACATCAGCATCAGCCTGCTCGACGAGGTCTACATCCGCGGAAGCATCACCGACACCGAAGGACTGCAGGCCTGCCTCGACAGAGCCGACAGCCACGACAACGACTCCACGGCCTACAAGAGCGCCATAGCCGAGGCCAACCAGCACCTGAACCTCGGCCTCTACTTCGGCGAAGGCTCGACAGTGAGCGCCAGCCTGAAGTACTACCCGTTCTGCGAGCGCGGCTACTACGGCGAGGAGTGGTACAACGAGGTGGTGATGATGTTCCCCGACGGCACCAGCTACTCCACCATGAATGAGTATTTCTCCGAGGAATTCTTCGACATCGTGATCACCCAGTTCAAGGATCTGGTGGACAGCTTTGTGCATCTGGTTGACGCCAAAGAGGACGTTGACTGGTAAGAAAGCCGCCCCCTGCCGCACGAACCGACGGCGGCTGAGGGAAACATTCAATATATAGAATAAGGTGCGCAACACGCTGTTGACACTTGCCATGGCCTGTTCGGCCGCCACGGCGCATGGTGCCGTGGCGGCCGACAGCGTTGATACGCTCAGCCAGACGCTGCGCGGCGTGAGCGTCAGCGGGCGGCGCGTGCGCTCATATCTGGGCAGCGAGGGCGGCGCCAGCGTGGTGAGCATGAAGCTCATGGACGAGATGCCGCGCATACTCGGCAACGCCGACCCCATGCGCTACGCCCAGATGCTGCCCGGGGTGCAGACCAACGCCGAGTATGACGCCGGACTGCACATCCGCGGAAGCGAAAGCTCGCACAACCAGGTGGCCATAGACGGTGTGCCGCTCTACAACGCCGCCCACCTGCTCGGCTTCTTCTCGGTGTTCAACCCCACGCACTTCTCGTCGATGAAACTGTCTGAGACGGCCTCGGCGCCATCGGCCCCGAACCGCCTCGGAGGCATTCTCAATATGCGCACCGGCGGCGACCGCCCGCAGACGGCGGGCGGCGACGCGGCGGTGGGGCCAATGTCGTCGCAGGGCACGCTGCGAGTACCGACTGGAAAGCGGTCGTGGCTCACGGCATCGGCGCGCGCGGCGTATCTAAACCTGCTGTATTCTCAATGGCTGGAAATAGACGGAACGGCCGTTGACTACTTCTTCCACGACTACAACCTCAACTGGACGTGGCAGCCCGACGGGCGCAACCGCGTGTGGATCGAGGCTTACTACGGCGGCGACAACGCCGGACTGGGCGAGGGAACATACGGCATGAACACGTCGCTGAAGTGGGGCAACGCCATGGCGGCGGCCCACTGGCTGCACCGGTCGGACGGTCTGACACTGCGCCAGAGCCTCTATTTCACCGCGAGCCGCAGCCGCTTCGCCCTCGACCAGACGACCGTCAGCGTGCGGCTGCCCTCATCCATCGCCGACATAGGCTACAAAATGGAGGCCGCGTGGGGGCGATGGGAGGCCGGAATCGATGCCGCAGGCCACTTCATACGCCCACAGGAGCCGCAAGTGAGCGGCGATGTGGCCAGCGTGAGCAGCAGCGCCGGGCGGCAGCGCGCGCTCGAAGTGGCGGCATGGGCGGGCTACAGCCTGCCACTGCGGAGCGCCACCCTGAGCGCCGGACTGCGCCCCACGCTCTATGCCACCACCCGCGGCAGCAGCTTTTCAGCCGACCCCACGGTGGCTCTGGCGTGGCGGCTGTCACCCGGAGCGGGCCTGAAGCTCAGCGCGTGGGCGCGCCATCAGTATCTGATAAAGACCGGATTCTCCGACATCGGACTGCCCACAGAGTTCTGGTTCTCGGCGGGCTACGGCCAGCGGGCGCAGCGCTCGCTCAACGCCTCTGCCGACTTTGAGGTCTATCTGGGCCGCAGGGCGTGGCGGCTGTCGGGCGGTGTGTACTACAAACGGCTGTACCATCAGGTGGAATACCGCGGGAATGTGTTCGACTTCGTTTACTCCGACTATTCGCTCGACAACACACTGCTCGCCGGCGACGGCCACAACTACGGACTGACGCTGATGCTCGAACGGCGCAAAGGGCGGATAACAGGATGGATATCCTACGCTTTCACGCGGGCCTGGAGGCAGTTTCCCGGCTCAGAACTGCAAGGATGGTATCCAGCCAACCACGACCGCCCGCACGAGCTGAACGCCGTGGCAACGTTCAGGCCGTCGGCACGGTGGAGCTTCGGAGCCTCGCTGGTGGCGGCCTCGGGCACTCCGTTCACACGGGTCAGGCGGTTCTACGTGCTCAGCGACCACATAATAGCGGAATACGGGCCGCACAACGGCGAGCGGCTCAGCCCATACGTGCGCCTTGACCTGTCCGTAAACTACGACTTCCGCACCCGAGGCGGACGGCGCAGCGGCGTCAACCTGTCGCTCTACAACGCCATCGCACACGACAACGTGCTCTTCTACCGCATCAAAGTAAACGAGTATGAGTATGCCTACCGGCCGTTCGCATTCGCCCTGAGGGTGCTTCCGTCGGTCAATTATTACTTCAGTTTCTGACATGACAAGCAAACATATCATCACAGGCGGCCTTATCCTTGCCGCATCCGCAGCGCTTGCGAGCGGATGCGACCATGGTCTTGACGTAGAGGGAGGGGGCGAACTGGTGGTCGAGGGATGGATAGACAGCGGCCAATATCCGGTGGTGAAGCTGACGCGCACGGTGAGCGTGGGCAGCGAATACCAGTCCACCGACAATCTTGAGGACTGCGTGGAGCAGTGGGCGCGCGTGACAGTGAGCGACGGCGGGCGCGAAGTGACGCTCATCGGCCACCGCGACGACAGCCACTTTCCGCCTTACGTCTACACCACATCAGATATGCTGGGCGTGCCCGGGCGCACCTACACACTGACCGTAGACTGTCTTGACGGCACGCACGCCGAGGCACAGACCACCATTCCGCAGCCCGCCGCGATAGACTCCTTTGCAATTGAGAGGGTGAGCGTGGCCGACACGCTGCGCCAGGTCTACGCCTACGTGCGCGACGACGGAACAAAAGACGGTGGTTACAAGCTCTTCACTTACGTCTATGGCGAAGAGAAAGGCTTCATGTCGGCCTATCTCGGCATCTCTGCGGCAGACAGGCTGCCCGACGGACGGCGCATGGCCGTGAGCCGCGGACGGCAGAATCTCACGTCAGACTTCACTCCCTATTTCGCCGTCGGCGACACGGTGATGGTCAAACTGGCACGCATCGACGAGACGGCATACCACTTCTGGCGCGACTTTGAGGACATGGTGACGCTCTCGCGCAACCCGTTTTTCCCCGTCACCAACAATCTCCACTCCAACATTACAGGCGGCCTGGGTTACTGGTTCGGCTACGGGTCCGACGTCAAATCCGTCATCGTGACACCGTAGCCGCCACAACAAGGAAGCTCATTCCTGCCCCTTCACACTTCGCCACAGGCTTCCGCCGCCCGGATGTTTCGCATAAGGCCCTCGTATTTCGCCCTTTTCACGGCGCTGCCCTTGAACAGCCGGCGGTAGTCATCGGCCGACAAGTTGTGCCATCCGGCCTTTGTCATGGCCAGCAGCGCGGCGTTAGGCTGCAGTTCGGGGTCTGTGGCAACCGGCGCAAGCCTGTTCCACGGACACGCCGTCTGGCATCTGTCGCAGCCGTAGATGCTGTTCCCGACGACATTCTCCACTCCGGCGGGCAGCGGTCCGCGGTGCTCGATGGTGAGATACGACAGGCAGCGGCGCGCGTCGAGCGGCCCGCCGTCGGCAATGGCGCTCGTAGGACAGGCGTCTATGCAGGCCCGGCACGTGCCGCAGCGCGGTTCCTGCGGACTGTCGGCGGGCAGGCTGCGGTTTACGAACACCTCGCCGAGAAAGAACATTGAGCCAGCGCCGGGGATGATGAGCTGGCGGTTGCGCCCCGGCCAGCCCAGACCGGCCCGCCACGCCCAGTAGCGCTCAAGCACGGGAGCCGTGTCGCAGAACACTCGCATGGCCAGAGCCGGAAGCCCGGAAGCGGCCTTGCCCGCCTCAGCCTCGGCGAACAGCCGCTCCATGGCAGCCGCCAGAGAGCGCAGGCGGGCCTTCATCACGTCGTGATAGTCGCGCCCGAGGGCGTAAGCGGCGATCTGATACTCGCCCTCAGGCATTGTGCGGGGCGGCGCGTAGGCCATTGCCACGCACACGATACTCCTCACGCCGGGCATGAGCAGGGCCGGATCGAGACGCTTGTCAGTGTTGTGCGCCATATAGTCCATGCCTGCATGACAGCCCGAAGCTATCCACCGCGCGAACTCTCCGGCCGCCTTGCCGCCGACAGGGGCGGCCTCTGCCACCCCGCAACGATAAAAGCCGAGACGCGACGCCTCGGCTTTTATCTTGTCTGCCAGTGACTGTTCAGTCGAAAACCTTGAACTCATAACCTTGTTCTTTAAGCCACTTGATGGCAAGCGGCAACGCATAATGCAGCTTGTCGATGCTGCGCAGCGAGTCGTGGAAGGTGATGATGGAGCCGTTGCGGGCGTAGCGCTTCACGTTGTTGAGCACCTCCTCGGCCGTCATCCACTTCGAGTAGTCGCGCGTGACGAGGTCCCACATCACGATTCTGTACTTCCGCCCGAGCCAGAAATACTGGTCGGGGCGCATCCATCCGTGCGGCGGACGGAACAGGTCTGTGTGCAGCAGCTCGTCGGCCTTCTGCGCGTTGGCGCTGTAAGTGGCCACGGTGTGCCTGAAGCCCCCCATGTGGTTGAAGGTGTGGTTGCCTATCCTGTGGCCCGCCTCCACCACCTGACGGAACACGTCGGGGTGCTTTCTCACGTTGTCGCCCACCATAAAGAAGGTGGCCTTGACGTCAAACTGCGCCAGAGTCTGCAGTATGAACGGTGTGGCTTCGGGAATGGGGCCGTCGTCGAAGGTCAGGTAGACCGCCCTGACGTGCCTGTCCATTCTCCACGTGGCCCTCGGATAGAGCCACCGCAGCCACACCGCCGGTTGTTCAATGAACATTATTGCCTGTATGTTATTGGAATGTTCCGCCCTTGCCGCGGTACATGTTTACCAGTCCCTCAAGCTCTTTCAGCTTGGCGTCGCCCCATGCCCTGTCGGCCTCGGCGCCCGCCATGGCGCACTGCTGGAGCAGATACACGTGGAGCATGCACTCGCGCTGCGACGAGGCGAACCTCATGCCGCTGAGCGAGCAGTACCACTTGAGATACTGCTCCGACTTCGTCCAGAGCTTCTTGAGCATTTCGAGCCCCTTTGCCTTCTGCCCCAGCTCGATGTAGAGCCGGGCCTCGTCGAGCGAGCCGGAGGCGTAGTCGAGCGGCACGTTGTACTCAGGGATCATCTTGTCGCAGTAAGCCAGCACCTCGGCGGCACGCTTTTTGTCGCCCTCGCTCACCAGATTCATGGCCAGCTGTACGAAGAGGCGGCGGTGGGTGTAGCACATCCGCATCACGGTCTCGTCGAGATAGAGTCCGGGCTTGTCCAGACCGCCGTACTTGAACTTGTGCATCATGTTGTCATAGGTGCGCTCCGTGTCGAAGTTGCGGGCGCCGGGAGCGTTCGTCGTGAACGGCGTGATGCGGTTGGCCAGTCCCTCCTGCACGAAGTTGTCGCCCAGGTTCATGTAGTTCTCCTGCCCCACGGTGGTGGCTACGTATATAGGGCGCGTCCAGTTGCAGCGGTCGATCATCTCCAGCATCATCATGTCGCTCTTGCCGAGGAAGCTCTTTCCCTTGAGCGAGATGACCATGCGGTCGGGTATTGAGTCGGCGGCCATCATCATTCCGCTGCGCTTGACGGCTTCCTTGTCAATGGTGATGTAGACCGTGTCGGTGGGAATCACGTGGGTATCGCCGCCGGTGAGCATCGAGATGACGCTGCGCTGCTCGTCGCTGATCTTGTTGCGCACCCAGTAGGTAAGGATGTTGCGCAGCTCGAAGGGGTTCTCGCCGAACATCTTCCTGGCCTCGTCGGGATACTGGCGGTACAGCTCTTTCACAGAAGCCTTCAGCCCGGGGTTGACCTGCACGAACTCGTTTGTGCCCGCGCAGTATTCCAGACGGCTCCAGCTGATGGGCACAGAGGGTGAGTCGTAGGCCGGGCGGCGCATCTGGTCGATGTACCAGTCGGTCTGCAAATAGCTCAGGTTGCACACGCGGGCGTCGGTCCTGTCGCCCTCGGTGTCCTGTATGTACCAGAGGGGGAAGGTGTCGTTGTCGCCGTTGGTGAAGATTATGGGGTTGCCCTTCTGCTGCAGCGACATGAGATAGTTGCGCCCGAAGTCGCGGCAAGTGTAGCGTCCGCTGCGGTCGTGGTCGTCCCATGTCTGCGACGCCATCTGCACCGGAACGAGCAGGCAGACCACTCCCACGATGGCGGCCAAGGCCGTCTCGTGGCCTTTCAGGCGGCGGTGCAGCTCTGTTATGATGGCCGCCACGCCCATGCCGCACCATATGGCGAAGGCGTAGAACGAGCCTGCGTAGGCGTAGTCGCGCTCACGCGGCTGCATGGGCGTCTGGTTGAGATAGAAGACGATGGCCAGTCCGGTCATGAAGAACAGGAAGAACACCACCCAGAACTGCCTTATGCCCTTGTGGCCGCGGCGCAGCGACTGCCAGAAGAGGCCGATGAGGCCCAGCAGCAGCGGCATGCAGTAGAACACGTTGTGGCCCTTGTTCTCCTTAAGCTCGTCGGGCAGCTTGCTCTGGTCGCCCAGGCGCCAGTTGTCAAACCACGAGAAGCCCGTTATCCAGTTGCCGTGCTCGGGCTCGCCGTTGCCCTGGCAGTCGTTCTGGCGGCCTGCGAAGTTCCACATGAAGTAGCGCCAGTACATGAAGTTGCACTGGTATGAGAGGAAGAAGCGCAGGTTTTCCCACTGCGTTGGCACCTTCACCATGATGGTCTCGCCGCAGCGGTCGTAGGGCACCTCCTTGCCGTCAACGCCTCCCATCCAGCTCTCGTAGGCGCCGGCGTGGGTGTCGCTGTACATTCGGGGGAACAGCATGTTCTGCGCGTATTTGTAGGAGTCCTTGGTGCGCACGACGAAGTAGGAGTCCTTCTCGTCCTCCGACGCCTTGTCCTTGCGCTGGTAGACGGGGGCGCCTTTCTCCGACACGGGGCGGCAGTAGTTGCCGTCGCGCTCCAGAGCCACCTGCGACGTGTAGGCCTGGCCGTAGAAGAGCGGGCGGTTGCCATACTGCTCGCGGCCCAGATACTCACCCAGCGTGAAGATGTCCTCGGGCGAGTTCTGGTCCATCGGCGGGTTGGCCGACGAGCGGATGACGGTCACCGCATATGTGGAATAGCCGATCATGAGCATCAGCATACACAGCAGGGCGGTGTTCTTGACGCGGGCCGTGACGAGCGGCTGCTTCTGCTTGCCCACGTTGCGGTTGAGCACGAGCCACAGCACGGCCAGCACCACCACGCCGATGACCACCGAGCTTACGCCGTGGCCGTAGAACGGGATGCCCAGCATGGCCACGGCCAGCAGGAAGGCCAGGTTGCCGCGCTTCTGGCTGCGGCCGCTGTAGGTCTCGTAGATGGCCCATATCATCACGGCGATGAGCAGTATGATGTAGATTATCTCGCCGGTGTTGAACGGGCAGCCCAGCACGTTGACAAACAGCAGCTCGAACCAGCCGCCCACCTGGACGATGCCCGGCACCACGCCGTAGAGCACCGCGGCCAGGATGACTATCGAGATGGCCAGCGCCCAGAGCGAGCCTCTGAGGTCGGCCTTGCCCGTGCGGTTGGGGAACTTGCGGTAGTAGTAGACGAGCACTATGGCCGGCACACAGAGCAGGTTAAGCAGGTGTACGCCGATGGAGAGGCCCGTCATATACATGATGAGCACCAGCCAGCGGTCGCTGTGGGGCTCGTCGGCGTGCTCCTCCCACTTCAGTATGAGCCAGAACACCACGGCGGTGAATGCCGACGAGTAGGCGTAGACCTCGCCCTCCACGGCGCTGAACCAGAAGGTGTCGCTGAAGGTGTAGATCAGCGCGCCCACCATGGCCGATGCCTCCACGGCAATCAGCTTGCTCAGACTGAGCGTCTCGCCGCGGTCGGCAACCAGCCGGCGCGTGAGGTGCGATATTGTCCAGAAGAGGAAGAGGATGGTTGTGGCCGACAGCAGCGCGCTCATCGTGTTGACCATGCGCGCCACTTCCGACGGGTCGCTGGCAAACTGCGAGAACAGGTTGGCCGTGAGCATGAAGAAAGGCGCTCCAGGCGGGTGGCCTATCTCAAGTTTGTAACCGGTGGTGATAAACTCAGGACAGTCCCAGAAACTGGCTGTCGGTTCGATGGTAGAACAATACACCACGGCGGCTATGGCAAAGGCCAGCCATCCGAGGATATTGTCCACAAGCCTGAATTGTTTCATTCGTATGATTTGTTGTTGTTTTTGGTTCTCACCGCAACGGCCTTCCGGCTCCGGCCCGGCGTCATTCCAACAGTGACGCCCGCCGGTGCCAAGACGGCGTAAAGACTGCGGCAACACTCCGGCGGAGCCTGCCGCACAAGCCTAAACTGCTGCAAAGTTAGCATAAAAAAGAGTAGATAATGTTCCTTTTGTCTTTTTTAACGCAGCAGAATGCCGTGCCTACAGCCTGCGGCAGACTGGCGGCAGGCCACAGGGGGCACAGTGCCGCTGATGCCGCACGGGCCGCTTTGCACCGCCCGCGCCACCGCCCGGAGCCGCGCTGCAGGCCATGGCGAAGCACGAATTTAACACTTCTGAAATCAGCGAACCAGAAAAAATCCGACGGTTTTTGCCCCTTGAAAATGCTGTAGAAGGCATCCTATTTTGCAAAACGGCCCATATCGCAGTGCGAAATGACCCATATTGCAGCGCGATATAGGCCATATTGGAGGGCAAAAAGCCCCTTCTTGCAGGGCCGGAAAGGCCGTTTTAGGGCTGAAAAGGGCTGTTTTGGGGGCTGGTTTTATTGCACAATTAGGCTAATTGGACTAATAAGTCTAATTAGGCCAATAAGTTACAAATGCACACTCAGAATTGGCGTATTTGCGGCCCATGTGGTTTTTGTTTTCAAACAAGCGGATTATGAGAGGCCAAAGACCGAAATATTTAACAACTGCAAACAAAGCGTAAAAACGCGCCGCCACCGTCATCACCCGCGCAAAACGCGCAGAGGTTGGGCTTTTTTTTATAACTTTGCATAAGAAAAAAAGAACAACCCGCCTGATTATGCACACATTATTATATATATTGACAGGCATCGCCATCGGTGCCGCGGCGGCGGCGGCAATACTGCTGCGCCGCCTTTCCGCCGCCGCAAGAGAGGCGGCAAGGCTCAGCGTAGAGCAGGAACGGCTTGCCACGGAGCTGCGGCTGACAGGCTCGCGGCTGCAGGAATGCACCGCAAGACTGGCCGGGGCCGAGGCCGAGAACAAGACGCTGGCAGCCAAGGCGCAGGCCCAGGCCCGCGAGATAGAGCTGCTGGCGGCCCAGGCCGAAGAGAAGGCCCGGCTGAACGAGAGCCGGTTTGCCGAGCAGCTGCGCACCGCCAAGGAGGAGATGACCAACATGGCCGCGCGCCTGATGGAGCAGAACGCCGCCAGACTGAAGGAGCGCAACGCCGAGAGCATGGGCGCCATCACGCAGCCGCTCAAGGACGCCATCGGCGAGGTGAGGCGCGCCATCGGCGAGAGCATGAAGGACTCCGAGCGCAACTCGGCCTCGCTGCGCGAGCAGATCAGGCTGATGGTGGAGAGCAGCCGCGCCATCGGCGAAAAGGCCGAGAGCCTGGCCAACGTGCTCAGGCGCGACAACAAGGCCGCCGGAAACATGGGCGAGATAATACTGGGCGACCTGCTCGCCTCGCAGGGGCTGACCGAGGGCATACACTACGAGGTGCAGGCCCGGCTGCGCGACGAGGACGGACGCGCCATAAAGAACGACGAGACGGGGCGCGAGATGCAGCCCGACGTAATACTGCACTACCCGCAGGGCCAGGACGCCATAATAGACTCGAAGGTGTCGCTCACGGCCTACGAGCGCTATGTCAACGCGCAGACGCCCGAGGAAAAGGAGCGCTGCCTGCAGGAGCACATCAAGAGCGTGCGGCAGCACGTGGCCGAGCTGGCCCGCAAGGACTACAGCAAGTATGTCAAGTCGCCGCGCGAGGCCGTGGACTTCGTGATAATGTTCGTGCCATTCGAGTCGTCGCTGCAGCTCGCCCTGGCCAACGATCCCACGCTGTGGCGCGACGCCTTCGAGCGCAAAGTGTTCATAACGGGCGAGCAGAACCTGCTGGGCATACTGCACATCATACACATAGCCTGGGTGCAGAACCAGCAGGCGGAGAACCAGGAGAAGGTGTTCGGACTGGCCGAGCAGCTGCTCGACCGCCTGGGCGACTTCATGAAGCGCTACCGCGACCTGGGCGACGCCATCGACAAGGCCCGCAAGGCATACGACTTTGCCGACAACAAGCTCGTGAGCGGCAACCAGAGCGTGGCCAAGAAAGGCCGCGAGCTGGTGGACCTGGGGGCGAAGGAGAACCCCAACCGCAAGATACCGAAGCCGGCCGAGACCCTGCCGCCGCCCGAGGGCGGGGCGCAGCGGCCGGAGCCTCAGGATAGTTAGGATTCCTGGGAGTCATAGGAATCATAGGAATCATAGGAATCCTATGGCTCCTCCTCCAAAAGAATCCCCAAAAAAATCCACAAGATGATGATTCTCGTCAATGACGACATAGACAGCCTCAACCTTGAAGAGGCCCTGCCGCTGCTGCCCGCATGGAGGCGCGAGCAGGCCCTGCGCTACCGCCACGACACCGACCGGCGGCTGTGCGCGGCGGCCTATATGCTGCTCTGCCGGGGGCTTGAGGCCGAATATGGCATAACGGAGGCGCCAGAGTTCGGCTACGGCGAGGGCGGCAAGCCGTTCATCCTGGGGCGGCCCGACATCCACTTCAGCCTGAGCCACTGCCCGGCGGCGGCACTGTGCGCCGTCGGCGACAGCGCCGTGGGAGCCGACATCGAGACTGTCAGGCCCTACAACGCCCGGCTGGCGCGCCGCGCACTAAGTCCGGCCGAGGTGAGCCTGGTGGAAGCCTCGGCAGACAGAGCGGTGGCCTTCGCCCGCCTGTGGACAATGAAGGAGAGCCTGCTGAAGCTCACTGGCGAGGGCATCAGGCGCGACCTGAGGTCGGCGCTCTGCGGCGCGGCGGCGCGGTTCAGCACCACCGTCAACGCCGGGCGCGGCTACGTGTTCACCATCTGTACCGAGAGATGACAGCCCTGCGCAAGATAATCCACATCGACATGGACGCCTTCTTCGCCGCCGTGGAGCAGCGCGACAACCCGGAGCTGCGCGGACTGCCCGTGGCCGTGGGCCACGACGGGCCGCGCGGAGTGGTGAGCACGGCCAGCTACGAGGCGCGCCGCTACGGCGTGCGCTCGGCCATGGCCATGGCGAAAGCCAAGAGGCTCTGCCCCGGCCTCGTCATCGTGCCGGGCAGGCACGAGGCCTACAAGGCCGTGTCGGAACAGACCAGGGCCATCTTCCGCGACTACACAGACCTGATTGAGCCGCTGTCGATAGACGAGGCGTTTCTCGACGTGACGCAAAACAAGAAGAACATCGCCATGGCAGTAGACATCGCGGCCGAGATAAGGCGTCGCATACGCGGCGAGCTGGGGCTGACGGCGTCGGCGGGAGTGTCGTACAACAAGTTCCTGGCCAAGATAGCGTCTGACTTCCGCAAGCCCGACGGCATGACGGTCATACACCCCGACCGCGCCCTCGACTTCATCGCCGGCCTGAAGATAGAGCAGTTCTGGGGCGTGGGGCCGCGCACCGCCGAGCGTATGCACTACATGGGCATCTTCACCGGAGCCGACCTCCGGCGGTGCTCGCTGCAGCATCTGACAGAGGTGTTCGGCAAGATGGGCCGCACATATTACGACTTCGCGCGCGGAACAGACGACCGCAAAGTGGAGACGGAGTATGTCAGGAAGTCTGTGGGCTGCGAGCACACGCTCGAGAGCGACATCAGCCTGCGCTCGGCAGCCATAATAGAACTCTACCACACGGTGCTGGAGCTGGTCAGGCGCATAGCGAAAGACAACTTCGAGGGGCGCACGCTGACACTGAAAATCAAGTATGGCGACTTCTCGCAGATAACGCGCAGCATCACCGTGCAGCAGATTCTGCAGACCAAGGAAGACATCCTGCCGCCGGCCAAAAGACTGCTCAAAGACGTGGAGGTGTCTGCCCGGCGCCCCGTCAGGCTCATAGGCCTGTCGGTGTCGAACCCCTCGCCCGAGGCCGAGCTGCACCGCGCGGAGTGGGTGGAGGGCTTTCTCGAGTTTGAAGACTGACTCTGCCCGGCGGCAATCCGCACAGCCCGCAAATGCGGGCGTTTAGGAATCATTGGCACACTTTTATCATTTTTTCTTTGGAAAAACGGCAAAAAAGAGTTATTTTTGCCGTCGGCTGTGTCTCAACCCTGCCACAGCCCGTTGCCAATCACGCAAAAATCACAAAAACAGTCAATTTAATATGAGTTTGAAAATCGTAGTACTTGCAAAGCAAGTCCCTGACACAAGGAATGTGGGAAAGGATGCCATGACGGCCGAGGGCACGGTGAACCGCGCCGCGCTGCCCGCCATCTTCAACCCCGAAGACCTGAACGCGCTCGAACAGGCGCTGCGCCTGAAGGAGCAGAATCCCGGCTCGACCGTGGGCATACTGACCATGGGACCTCCTCGCGCGGCTGAAATAATCCGCCAGGGTCTCTACCGCGGAGCCGACACCGGATGGCTCCTGACAGACCGCCTCTTCGCCGGGGCCGACACACTGGCCACATCATACGCGCTGGCCACGGCCATAAAGAAGATCGGCGGGGTGGACATCGTCATCGGCGGACGCCAGGCCATCGACGGCGACACGGCGCAGGTGGGCCCGCAGGTGGCCGAGAAGCTGGGGCTGAGCCAGGTGACTTACGCCGAGGAAATACTGAAGTGCGAGGACGGCAGGCTGACAATACGCCGCCACATCGACGGCGGCGTGGAGACCGTGGAGGCTCCGATGCCGATTGTCATCACCGTCAACGGCAGCGCGGCGCCATGCCGCCCGTGCAACGCAAGGCTCGTGATGAAATACAAGCACGCCACAGCGCCGATGGAACGCACCGCCGATATGCCCTACGCCAGCCTCTACGACGAGCGCCCCTACCTCACCCTGAACCAGTGGTCGGTGGCCGACGTTGACGGAGACCCGCAGCAGTGCGGACTCAGCGGCTCGCCCACAAAGGTGAAGGCTGTGCAGAACATCGTGTTCCAGGCCAAGGAGTGCAAGCGGCTGACAGCCGCCGACGCCGACATCGAGGGCATGGTGAAGGAACTTATAAGCGAAAAGATTATAGGCTAAAACAATTAAAACATGGACAACGTATTTGTATATGTAGAAATAGAAGGCACCGAGGTGCAGGAGGTTTCACAGGAACTGCTCACCAAAGGCCGCAAACTCGCAAGCCAGCTGGGCGTGGAACTGCACGCCGTGGCCTGCGGAACCGACATCAAAGGCAAGGTGGAGAGCCAGATTCTGCCCTACGGCGTTGACAAGCTCTTTGTCTTCGACGCCGACGGACTGTCCCCCTACACATCGGCGCCCCACACCGACATACTCGTGAATCTGTTCAAAGAGGAGAAGCCGCAGATATGCCTTATGGGCGCGACAGTCATCGGACGCGACCTCGGACCGCGCGTGTCGTCGTCGCTGACAAGCGGTCTCACCGCCGACTGCACCCAGCTTGAAATAGGCGAATACGACGACAAGAAGAGCGGCAGGCACTATGACAACCTGCTCTACCAGATCCGTCCGGCATTCGGAGGCAACATCGTGGCCACCATCGTCAACCCCGACCACCGCCCGCAGATGGCTACCGTGCGCAGCGGAGTGATGAAAAAGGAAGTCTACAGCGGCACCGCAAGAGGCGAGGTCGCTTATCCCGACGCGGCGGAATACGTCTCGCCGGAGGCTTTCGCGGTGAGAGTCATCGACCGCCACGTGGAAGCTGCCAAGCACAACCTCAAGGGGTCGCCCATCGTTGTGGCCGGAGGCTACGGCGTGGGAGGCAAAGAGGGCTTCGACATGCTGTTCCAGCTGGCCAAGGAACTGCACGGAGAGGTGGGCGCAAGCCGTGCCGCCGTGGACGCGGGATGGGTTGACCACGACCGCCAGATAGGCCAGACGGGCGTCACCGTCCACCCGAAGGTGTACATCGCCTGCGGCATATCAGGCCAGATACAGCACATCGCCGGAATGCAGGACTCAGGCATCATCATATCGATAAACAGCGACCCGGACGCTCCGATAAACCGTATCGCAGACTACGTGATAACCGGCACGGTGGAGGAAGTGGTGCCGAAGCTCATCAAATACTACAAGCAGAACAGCAAGTAAGCGCCACACTGAAGGCTGAGGCTTATCACGGAAGCAGACAACCGCTATCAAAACAAGCACTAACAAACAAAAAGCAACACCAATGCCCAACTATTATACCGACCAGCCGGAACTGAAGTTCCACCTTCATCACCCGCTGATGAAGCGCATCGTTGAGCTTAAAGAGCGCAACTTTGCCGACAAAGACAAGTATGAAGACGCCCCCGTTGACTACGACGACGCCATCGAGAACTACGAGAAACTGCTCGAAATAACAGGCGACGTGGCCGCCAACATCCTTGAGCCCAACGCGGAAAGCGTTGACCAGGAGGGGCCGCACCTGGAGAACGGGCGCATGATTTACGCCTCGAAGACCTACGAGAACCTCGACGCCACGCGCAAAGCAGGACTCTGGGGAATAAGCATGCCGCGCCGCTACGGCGGCCTCAACCTGCCGATCACCCCTTATTCAATGGCATCTGAGATGGTTGCGGCGGCCGACGCGGGCTTCCAGAACATCTGGAGCCTGCAGGACTGCATAGAGACACTGTACGAGTTCGGCAGCGAGGAGCAGCGGCAGAAGTACATTCCGCGCGTCTGCGCCGGCGAGACAATGTCGATGGACCTCACGGAGCCCGACGCCGGAAGCGACCTTCAGCGCGTGATGCTCAAGGCCACATACTCCGAGGAGGAGGGCTGCTGGCTGCTCAACGGCGTGAAACGGTTCATTACCAACGGCGACTCAGACATCCACCTCGTGCTGGCGCGCTCTGAAGAGGGCACGCGCGACGGCCGCGGACTGTCGATGTTCATCTACGACAAGCGGCAGGGCGGCGTCAACGTGCGCCACATTGAGAACAAACTGGGCATCCACGGGTCGCCCACGTGCGAGCTGACATACAAGAACGCCAAGGCCGAGCTGTGCGGAAGCACCCGCATGGGCCTCATAAAATATGTGATGGCGCTGATGAACGGCGCGCGCCTGGGCATCGCCGCCCAGTCCGTGGGAGTGTCGCAGGCCGCATATAACGAGGGTCTGGCCTACGCGAAAGAGCGCCGCCAGTTCGACACGGCCATCATAGACTTCCCCGCCGTTTACGACATGCTGTCGCGCATGAAGGCCAAGCTCGACGCCGGACGCTCCATCCTGTACCAGACGGCGCGCTACGTTGACATATACAAAGCGCTGGACGACATAGCCCGCGAGCGCAAGCTCACGCCCGAGGAGCGCCAGGAGCAGAAGAGGTACGCGCGGCTGGCCGACGCTTTCACGCCAATAGCCAAGGGCATGAACTCGGAGTATGCCAACCAGAACGCCTACGACGCCATCCAGATTCACGGCGGCTCGGGCTTCATCATGGAGTACAAGAGCCAGCGGCTCTACCGCGACGCCCGCATCTTCTCCATCTACGAGGGAACCACACAGCTCCAGGTGGTGGCCGCCATACGCTACATCACCAACGGCACTTACCTCTCGATAATGAAGGAAATGCTTGCAGCCGGGGTGTCGGAAGACATGAAGCCGCTGCAGATTCGCGTCGGGAAGCTGGTTGAGATGTACGAGCAGGCCGTCAGCTACGTCAAGGAGGCCGACAATCAGGAGGTGCACGACTTCCTGGCCCGCCGCCTGTACGACATGACCGGAGACATTCTCATGTCGCTGCTCATCATCGACGACGCCAGCCGTGCGCCAGAGCTGTTCCTCAAGAGCGCCAACGTCTACGTGCGCCACGCCGAGGAAGAGGTGATCGGAAAGAGCGCCTATGTGAAGAGTTTCATTGCCGAGGAGCTTGTGAACTTCCGCGCCCGCGAGGCCGGTAAGGCCGAATGACGCCGCAGCGGCATCCATAACAGCAGACAACAGTCTGCAACACAGCAAAAGAGCCGGGCTGTTTCGGATTGCGGAACAGCCCGGCTCTTTTGTCGTCCCCACGCCCGGCGCACCGCCTCAGGGCCGCTGCGTGTCTGAATAGCGCTGGTAGACAGCAAGCCCGAAGTCGGGTATTATTGAATAAACATACTCCATCATTCCGGCCAGCAGGTGCTCGTAGGGCTTCCACTCCTTCTGCTTCAGGAAGAAGTAGAACTCCAGCGGCAAGCCGGTGTTGGTGGCCTCGAGCTGGCGCACCATGAAGAGCATGGCGGTGTTCACCTCGTCGCGCGAGGCGAGCCACCGCTCCACATACTGCCTGAAGAGCGTCATGTTGACAGCGCCGGGGGCAATCTCGTCCTCACGGAATCCGTAGCGGGTCAGCAGCAGCTCCCGCCGCGCCTCGTCTACGGGGCGTATGCTGCGGAAGTCGAAGTAGACCTTGCGCTTCACCCTGCGCCCTTCGCCCTGCCTCATGCCAATCCAATTCTGGAACGAGTCGTCCACCAGGGTCTGCGGAGTGATGGTCAGTATGGTGTTGTCAAAGTTGCGCACCTTGACCGTTGTCAGCGTTATGTCCTCCACAATGCCGTTAATGTCGGCCTTGGGCACGGTTATCCAGTCGCCCCGGTGCAGCATGTCGTTGCTCGTGAGGCGTATTCCGGCCACAAGGCCCGATATGGTGTCCTTGAACACCAGCATCAGAATGGCCGACGTGGCGCCCAGGCCGGCTATCAGCGTGAGCGGGCTGCGGCCTATGGCAATGGCCACCATGACGATCACCGCGAGGAAGATGACCAGAATCTTCAGCACCCCGCAGAACGTGTGGTAGTACTGCTGGAGCGCCAGGTGCCGCTTGTCCTCATAGCTCTTGAACGAGTCAACAAGCGAGATGCCGAGCAGCATCGACATGACGGTGATGTAGATGCCCGTGGCCCGCACGAGAACCTCCTGCACGTCGGGCGCCCGCCAGAACACGGCCGGCAGCTGCTGCCACACCACCACGGCCGGAACAATGCGGCAGGCGGCGCGCAGCGAGTGGGGGTTGAAGAGCAGGTCGTCCCACCCCACGGCCGTCCTGGCGGCGAACCTCATGGCCAGCGGCACAAGAATCTTATCGCACACGAGGTATGCCGCCCAGGCCAACAGAGCCGTGAAGGCCACGAGCGCGGCATAGGTCAGCACGCCGAGCCACGGCTGGTCAAGCCCTGTTCCGGCGAGCAAGTCCGCAAGATGGTAGACAAGTCCTTTCATCCCTTAATCCTTTCTGCTGCAAACAACGGTCAGGGGCGGCACAGGGCGGCGCACACGCTGTCCTGAAAGGCGCGCCCCTCGGAGCCACGCCTCACGCCCTGGTTGATGATGGCAAAGCACAGCACGTGTCCGTTGGCCGCCGTGCAGTAGCCCGCCAGCGAGCTTACGGCGGCCACCGAGCCCGTCTTCGCGCGCACGTTTCCGGCGGCCAGCGTGCCCCGCATGCGCCGCGCCAGCGTGCCGTCCTCGCCCGCCACGGGCAGCGACGGCATCAGGTGCGAGTAGACATTGGAGTTCCGGTAGGCATAGCGCAGCAGCCTCACCTCCAGTTCCGCCGACACATAATTATAGAGCGAAAGGCCGCTGCCGTCGGCAATGCGGTAGTCGGCAGGGCTGAGCCCCACCTTTGATATGAGCTGCCGCACCACCTCGCGCGAGCGGCGGGCCGTGGCCGGGTGAGCCCCGGTGCTGGCCCCGAGCTGGTAGAACATGGCCTCGGCGCAGAGGTTGTCGCTCTCCTTCATCATCGGCATGAGCACCTGGTCCAGAGTGTGGGTGCGCGTGCACACCTCATAGGCCTCCGCCGGCACACGCCCGGCGGCGGTGTCGGCCTCGACCACCACTCCCGCGTCGCGCAGCTTGCTGAGGAAGCGCTCCGCAAACCTGTCGCGCTTCGACACGAGCAGCGGCGAGAGCACCGGGTTGTCGTCGTCCCAGCACCAGCCCTCGCCGTAGCGGTCGGCGTCTTTCATGCTCCTGTCGGCCACAATCCTGCCGCGGATGGTGTCCACGCCCATGTCGCGCACGGCCTCCACAAAGGCGCTCATGTCGTCGCTGTTGAAGTGAGGGTCGAAGCCTCCCACCAGATAGACGTCGCCGCTGAGCGTGCCGCCGTTCACCTCGCCGGTGTAGCGCAGTGACGTGCGGAACAGGTAAGAGCCGCCCAGGCGGTCGATGGCCGCTATGGCCGTGAGCAGCTTCATGGTGGACGCCGGGCGCAGCCGCTGCCTCTCATTGAGGCTGTAGAGCACGCTGTCGGCCGTCAGGTCGTAGACCATCAGCCCCACCTGCGACGTCTCGAACATGGGGCTTGCGGCCAGCCGGTCGAGCCGCTGCCGCACGTTGAGCGGCCAGGCCGGCTCCGGCGCCAGCCCGGCGGTGTCGCAACCGAGTGTGTCAGCCGGCCCGGCGGCCTCTGTGCGGGCGCGCCATTCAGCGGTCACGTCGAGCCCCTGGGCCGGCAGCACGGCAGGCATGAGCGCCGCTGCCGCCGCAACCAATATCTTGCCGAGTGAAAACATTGTGTCTGTACAGATTTGTTCGTTGATGCAAAATTACGGAAAATCTATGGAAAAACCTCCAAAATTCGGCAGATTAACGCAATGTAATCTGTGAATTAAGTAGTTAGGAG
>CALUGW010000017.1 GCA_944320305.1 uncultured Prevotella sp.
CGGCAAGGACGGCAAGCGCACCAAGACATTCCTCGACGGCTGCAAGGTGGCCGCGCTGCCCGAGAACGCCGTGGCCGACGAGTCTGATGGCGCAGAGGCCGGCGTTGATGGCCAGTAACACTTGGTGGGGGTGGGGCATAGGAGGCCTCACCCCTTTTGATTCTTATTCCGATTTTTCAGATGGGGGATTGTGCTGTGTCAGACGCTTGAAGGTTGTCTTTTTTTTGTTGACACGCAGAATCCGCGTTAAAAAATATTATTTATATATAAAACCGGCAGAATCCGTGGTTTGAGTGTGGGCAGCCGTTAGGCGGAATGGAAAAAAGTTTGTACCTTTGCACCCCAAAAAGGACAAATGTGTCCATATTTCAAAACGTTGACAAAGAAACAATAATATATAAATTAAAAAATCAAACAAAATGCCTACAATTCAACAATTGGTAAGAAAAGGCAGAAAGGTGCTTGTTGACAAAAGCAAGTCGCCCGCGCTGGACTCTTGTCCGCAGCGTCGCGGCGTTTGTGTGCGTGTCTACACCACAACACCTAAGAAGCCTAATTCGGCAATGCGTAAAGTTGCCCGTGTGCGTCTGACAAACCAGAAGGAAGTTAACTCCTACATTCCCGGAGAGGGTCACAATCTGCAGGAGCACTCTATAGTGCTTGTGCGCGGTGGCCGTGTAAAGGATTTGCCCGGTGTGCGCTATCACATCGTGCGCGGCACGCTTGATACCGCAGGTGTGGCAAACCGCACACAGCGCCGTTCGAAATATGGAGCCAAGCGTCCTAAGGCCAAGAAATAAAAGCCGTGAAGGCTGGCTGGCAGTCAGGGCAAGGACAAAGATTTTTTTTAGATTAGTTTTGCTGGAGAATTGTTATAAAGGTTGAGTAAATGCTCGCGAGAGAGCGTTGAAGAACGTAAACGACAGCCCCATGCAGAATAAAATTCATTAAAAAACAAAATGAGAAAAGCAAAACCAAAGAAGCGTGTGATCCTGCCGGATCCCGTATTCAACGACCAGAAGGTCTCTAAGTTTGTGAACCATCTGATGTATGACGGAAAGAAGAACACGTCTTACAGCATTTTCTATCACGCTCTTGATGTGGTTAAGGCCAAGATGAGCAATGAGGAGAAGTCACCTCTTGAAATCTGGAAAGCCGCACTTGACAATATCACTCCGCAGGTGGAGGTGAAGAGCCGCCGCATCGGTGGCGCCACATTCCAGGTGCCGACAGAGATCCGCCCCGACCGCAAGGAGAGCATCTCGATGAAGAATATGATTGCCTTTGCGCGCAAGCGCAGCGGCAAGTCGATGGCCGACAAGCTGGCCGCCGAGATCATGGACGCCTACAACAGCCAGGGCGGCGCTTTCAAGCGCAAGGAGGATATGCACCGTATGGCAGAAGCTAACCGCGCTTTCGCTCACTTCAGGTTCTAAACTTAACAGCTTAAAGGTAAAAAGACAATGGCAAACCGCGATTTACATTTGACTCGCAATATCGGCATCATGGCGCACATCGATGCCGGCAAGACCACAACGTCGGAGCGCATCCTGTTCTATACGGGCAAGACCCACAAGATCGGCGAGGTGCACGACGGCGCTGCCACAATGGACTGGATGGCTCAGGAGCAGGAGCGTGGTATCACCATCACGTCGGCCGCCACGACGTGTAACTGGACATGGGGAGGCAAAAACTATAAGATAAACCTCATCGACACTCCGGGACACGTTGACTTCACGGCTGAGGTGGAGCGCTCGCTCCGCGTGCTTGACGGTGCTGTGGCAACATACTCTGCCGCTGACGGCGTGCAGCCACAGTCGGAGACGGTGTGGCGCCAGGCTGACAAGTACAACGTGCCGCGTATCGGCTATGTGAACAAGATGGACCGCTCTGGCGCAGACTTCTTTGAGACTGTGCAGCAGATGAAAGACATTCTCGGCGCAAATCCTGTGGTGATGCAGGTGCCTATCGGCGCAGAGGAGAACTTCAAGGGCGTGGTTGACCTCATCAAGATGAAGGCCATCCTGTGGCACGACGAGACTATGGGCGCAGAGTATTCCATCGAGGAGATACCTGCCGACCTGAAGGACGAGTGCGATGAGTGGCGCAACAAGCTTCTGGAGGCTGCCGCAGAATATGACGAGGCCATAATGGAGAAGTATTTCGACGACCCCAACAGCATCACGGAGGACGAGATTATCGCCGCCATCCGCAAGGGTACGGTGTCGATGGCCTGCACCCCGATGATCTGCGGCTCGTCATACAAGAACAAGGGCGTGCAGCCGCTTCTCGACTATGTGTGCGCCTTCCTGCCGTCGCCGCTCGACACGGAGAACATCGTGGGCACAAACCCCGACACCGGCGAGGAAGAGGACCGCAAGCCGTCTGAAGACGAGCCTACGGCTGCTCTGGCGTTCAAGATCGCCACAGACCCGTATATGGGCCGTCTGGTGTTCTTCCGCGTTTACTCGGGAAAGATTGCCGCAGGCTCTTATATCCTCAACACCCGTTCGGGCAAGAAGGAGCGTGTGAGCCGTCTGTTCCAGATGAACTCAAACAAGGAGATTCCGATGGAGTCTATCGACGCCGGCGACATCGGCGCAGGCGTGGGCTTCAAGGATATCCGCACTGGCGACACTCTGTGCGACGAGGGACACCCGATTGTGCTTGAGTCAATCACATTCCCCGACACGGTGATTTCGATTGCTGTTGAGCCGAAGAGTCAGGCCGATATCGCCAAACTTGACAACGGTCTTGCAAAACTGGCTGAGGAGGATCCTACTTTCACAGTGCGTACAGACGAGCAGAGCGGCCAGACCATCATCTCGGGTATGGGTGAGCTTCACCTCGACATCATCATTGACCGTCTGAAGCGTGAGTTCAAGGTTGAGTGCAACCAGGGCAAGCCTCAGGTTAACTACAAGGAGGCCATCACCAAGACAGTCAACCTGCGCGAGGTTTACAAGAAGCAGAGCGGCGGACGCGGTAAGTTTGCCGACATCATAGTGAACATCGGCCCGGTGGATGAGGACTTCAAGGAGGGCGGACTTCAGTTCGTGAACGAGGTGAAGGGCGGCAACATTCCCAAGGAGTTCATTCCGTCAGTTCAGAAGGGTTTTGAGAACGCCATGAAGAACGGTGTGCTGGGCGGCTACCCCATGGACAGCATGAAGGTGACTCTGCTCGACGGCTCGTTCCACCCGGTGGACTCAGACCAGCTGTCGTTTGAGCTTGCAGCCCTGAACGCTTACAAGAACGGCTGTGTGAAGGCCGGTCCTGTGCTCATGGAGCCGATTATGAAGCTTGAGGTCATCACTCCCGAGGAGAACATGGGTGACGTGATCGGCGACCTGAACAAGCGCCGCGGACAGGTGGAAGGCATGGACGAGGCCCGCAGTGGCGCCCGTGTGATTAAGGCCATGGTTCCTCTGTCGGAGATGTTCGGATATGTCACAGCACTGCGTACGATCACTTCCGGACGTGCCACAAGTTCTATGGAGTATGACCACCACGCACCTCTGTCAAGCTCTATCGCCAAGGCTGTGCTTGAGGAGGTAAAGGGTCGTGCAGATCTGGTTTAAATAAAAGACAAGGTGAGGCGGCGCTGCTTAGCGTATGACTCTTAAGCAGTGCCGCCAATCCGGAAACAAGAATAACAAAAAAAGAGAAATGAGTCAGAAAATCAGAATTAAGCTGAAGTCATACGACCACAAGCTCGTTGACAAATCAGCAGAGAAAATTGTGAAGGCAGTAAAGGCCACGGGCGCAATTGTAAGCGGCCCGATTCCATTGCCAACCCACAAGCGTATTTACACTGTCAATCGCAGTACGTTCGTTAACAAGAAAGCCCGTGAGCAGTTCCAGCTCTCAGACTACAAGCGTCTTATAGACATTTACAGCTCTACGGCCAAGACTGTTGACGCGCTGATGAAGCTTGAGCTGCCCAGCGGTGTTGAGGTGGAAATTAAGGTATAGTACGAATTCTATTTTAAATATCAATTGAAATGCCAGGATTAATTGGAAGAAAAATCGGAATGACATCCGTTTTCAGTGCCGACGGCAAGAATGTGCCGTGCACTGTTATCGAAGCTGGTCCTTGTGTTGTCACACAGGTTAAGACCGTTGAGAAGGACGGTTACGCTGCCCTTCAGCTCGGTTTTGCCGAGGCTAAGGAGAAGAACACCACAAAGCCTATGATGGGCGTGTTCAAGAAAGCCGGTACGACACCAAAGCGCCACTTGGCCGAGTTCAAGTTTGAGGAAGAGCACAATCTCGGTGACACCATCACTGTGGATATCTTCAACGATGCCACTTTTGTTGACGTTGTCGGCACCTCAAAGGGTAAGGGTTTCCAGGGTGTTATGAAGCGCCACAACTTCGGTGGTGTGGGACAGAGCACCCACGGTCAGGACGACCGTGCCCGCAAGCCGGGATCTATCGGCGCGTGCTCTTATCCTGCAAAGGTGTTCAAGGGAATGCGCATGGCCGGCCACATGGGCAACGAGAGGGTGACCACCCAGAATCTCAGAGTTTTGAAAGTGATACCGGAGCATAACCTTATCCTTGTCAAAGGTAGTGTTGCTGGTTGTAATGGTTCAACCGTTTTAATTAAGAAGTGATGGAAATTAGCGTAGTAAATATTAATGGCCAGGATACAGGCAGGAAGGTTACCTTGAACGAGGGCATCTTCGGGATTGAACCTAATGACCACGTGATTTATCTGGACGTAAAGCAGTATCTTGCAAACCAGCGCCAGGGAACAGCCAAGACAAAGGAAAGAAGCGAGGTTTCTGGTTCGACCCGCAAGCTCGGACGTCAGAAAGGCGGTGGCGGCGCCCGTCGTGGCGACATCAACTCGCCGTTGCTCGTTGGCGGTGGCCGCGTGTTTGGTCCGAAGCCCCGCGATTACGGCTTCAAGCTGAACAAGAAGGTCAAGGCTCTTGCGCGCAAGAGCGCCCTGTCATACAAGGCACAGGAGAATGCCATTGTCGTTGTTGAGGATTTCAATATGGAGGCTCCGAAGACAAAAGAGTTCATAAATATTGCTAAAAATCTGAAAGTTGACGGCAAAAAGGCGCTTTATCTTTTGCCAGATGTAAATAAAAACGTATATTTGTCAGCTCGTAACTTGCAGCGTACAGAAGTTATGCTCGCATCTTCGCTCAACACTTACAAAGTTTTGAATGCGGATGTTCTTGTCATCACAGAAAACTCGCTGAAGGCTATCGACGGTATCTTAAACAAATAAAGGAGACAGCTGAATATGGCAATTATAATAAAACCTCTGGTCACTGAGAAGATGACCAAGATTACAGACAAGACCTCTGTTGACAGGACTTACACCCCGAAGGCCGGACGGAACAAGGGGCAGCAGGTGACCAAGAAAGCCACTCCGAGGTATGGCTTCATTGTGAAACCTGACGCAAACAAGTTCGAGATAAAGAAGGAAATCGAGTCGCTGTACAATGTGACAGTGATTGGTGTGAACACTATGCGCTATGCCGGCAAACGCGTGTCGCGCTATACCAAGGCAGGGCTTGTGAGAGGCCAGCGCAATGCGTTCAAAAAGGCGATTGTCACTCTGAAAGAGGGTGACACCATTGATTTTTACAGCAACATTCAATAACAAATGGCAGTACGTAAGTTTAAACCGGTAACACCGGGTCAAAGACACAAGGTTATTGGCACGTTCGAGGAGATTACTGCATCCGTGCCAGAGAAGTCTCTCGTTTGCGGTAAGCACTCTACCGGTGGTCGAAACAACACCGGAAAAATGACTGTCCGCTATCGCGGCGGCGGTCACAAGAGGAAGTTCCGTTTCATCGACTTCAAGCGAGAGAAAGATGGTGTTCCAGCAGTCGTGAAGACAATCGAGTACGATCCGAACCGTTCGGCTCGTATCGCTTTGCTGTTTTACGCTGATGGTGAAAAACGTTATATCATTGCTCCCAATGGACTCCAGGTTGGCACGACGGTCATGTCGGGTGCGGATGCAGCGCCAGAGATTGGCAACTGTCTCCCGCTTGCCAACATCCCTGTCGGTACGGTGATTCACAACATTGAGTTGCGTCCCGGTCAGGGTGCTTTGCTCGTTCGTTCGGCAGGCAATTTCGCTCAGTTGACTTCGCGTGAGGGCAGCTATTGCGTTATCAAGCTCCCTTCAGGCGAGACACGCCAGATTCTCAGCGCCTGCAAGGCGACTGTCGGCAGTGTCGGTAATTCTGACCACGCGCTTGAGCAGTCGGGTAAGGCAGGCCGCTCACGCTGGCTCGGACGCCGTCCTCACAACCGTGGTGTGGTTATGAACCCGCACGATCACCCGATGGGTGGTGGTGAAGGCCGCCAGTCAGGTGGACACCCGCGTTCGCGCAAGGGCTTGTATGCAAAGGGTCTGAAGACACGTGCACCTAAGAAGCTTTCGAATAAGTACATTATTGAGAGAGCCAACAAGAAGTAACAAAGTTAACTAAGTGTAGATTATGAGTCGTTCATTAAAAAAAGGCCCTTACATTAATGTTGCGCTTGAGAAGAAAATTCTCGCTATGAATGAGAGCGGAAAGAAGAGCGTGGTGAAAACATGGGCCAGAGCTTCAATGATTTCCCCTGACTTTGTGGGGCATACTATTGCAGTTCATAACGGAAACAAATTCATTCCTGTTTACATTACCGAGAACATGGTGGGCCACAAGCTCGGAGAGTTCTCGCTTACACGCCGTTTCGGCGGCCATGCCGGTAACAAGAAATAACGGGAGAAAAGATAAAAATTAAAATAATGGGAGCAAGAAAACATATAAAGGCTGAAGAAAGAAAGGCCGCCCGCAAAACACAATATTTCGCCAAGCTTAAAGGCGTGCCCTCTTCTCCGAGAAAGATGCGCTATGTCGTAGACATGGTGCGTGGCATGGAGGTTAACCGTGCGCTTGCTGTTTTGAGATATTCAAAGAAAGCTGCCGCATACGACGTGGAGAAGCTTCTCCGCTCGGCCATCGCCAACTGGGAAGCCAAGAATGACCGCAAGGCAGAGGATGGCGAACTTTTCATTACCCGTGTCTTTGTTGACGAGGGTGTTACATTGAAGCGAATGAGACCGGCACCTCAGGGTCGCGGATACAGAATCCGCAAGCGTTCTAATCATGTGACTCTGTTTGTTGACTCTAAAACTAATGACAAATAAATTGCAGAATGGGACAGAAAGTTAATCCGATAAGCAACCGACTTGGTATAGTTCGTGGTTGGGATTCCAATTGGTTTGGAGGTAAGGATTTCGGCGACAACCTTGTTGAGGACAGGAAGATTCGCAAATATCTCAATGAGCGTCTTGCCAATGCAAGTGTCTCTCGAATTGTCATCGAGCGTACTTTGAAGCTGGTCACCATCACAATTTGCACCGCCCGTCCGGGTGTTGTCATTGGAAAGGGAGGCCAGGATGTTGACAAGCTCAAGGAAGAGCTGAAGAAACTCTATGACAAGGAGATTCAAATCAACATTTATGAGGTTAAGAAGCCGGAGCTTGACGCCACTATTGTGGGAAACAATATTGCACGCCAGGTTGAGGGCAAGATCGCTTACCGCCGCGCCATCAAGATGGCTATCGCTAACGCTATGCGTGCTGGCGCAGAGGGCATAAAGGTTCAAATTACGGGTCGTCTGAACGGTGCGGAAATGGCTCGCAAGGAGATGTACAAGGAGGGTCGTACCCCGTTGCACACTTTCCGCGCAGACATTGATTTCTGCCAGGCTGAGGCACTGACCAAAGTCGGCTTGCTGGGCATTAAGGTGTGGATCTGCCGAGGCGAGCTGTATGGCAAGCAGGACGTTTCGCCTAATTTTACCCAGGAGCGTGGCAATGGCCGCTCTAACGGTAACAATGGTGGCAGGAAGTTCCGTAATAAGAAGAATAAGTAAATTTAAAGTAAGAAGCTATCATGTTACAACCTAAGAGAGTTAAATATAGAAGACCTCAAGATGGGCGGGGCAATAAAGGTAATGCCCACAGAGGCACACAACTGGCTTTTGGCTCTTTTGGCATCAAGACTCTTGAGGCCAAGTGGCTTGACAGCCGTCAGATAGAGGCTGCCCGTGTTGCTGTGAACCGTTACATGCAGCGTGAAGGCCAGGTGTGGATACGCATCTTCCCGGACAAGCCTATTACCCGTAAGCCGGCAGACGTGCGAATGGGTAAAGGTAAAGGAGACCCCGCAGGATGGGTGGCTCCGGTGACTCCAGGCCGTATTCTTTTCGAAGTTGAGGGCGTTTCTTTTGATGTTGCCAAAGAGGCTTTGCGTCTCGCAGCCCAGAAACTGCCTGTTAAGACAAAATTTGTTGTTAGACGTGATTACGATAAAAACGCTTGATTATGAAGATTAAAGAAGTTAGGGAACTGGAGACAAAAGATCTGGCTGAGAGACTTCAGACAGAGATTGCCAAGTACAATCAGCTCAAACTTAACCATTCGATCACTCCTCTTGAGAATCCCTCGGAGATTAGAACGACACGTCGTAACATCGCGCGTATGAAGACTGTACTTCGCCTAAGGGAACTTAATAAAGAATAAGGCCACATGGAAAGAAATTTAAGAAAGACAAGACAGGGTGTAGTTATCAGCAACAAGATGCAGAAGACTATTGTTGTTGCTTCAAAGTTCAAGGAGAAGCACCCTATTTATGGTAAATTTGTCCAGAAGACGAAGAAATACCATGCTCATGACGAAAAGAATGAGGCCAACATAGGCGATACAGTGCTTATTATGGAAACCCGTCCTCTGAGCAAGACAAAGAGATGGAGATTAGTTCAAATTGTAGAAAAAGCTAAGTAATTATGATACAGGCAGAAACAAGACTTACGGTATGCGACAACAGCGGGGCGCGCGAGGCTCTTTGCATAAGGGTTCTCGGCGGAACTGGCCGTCGTTATGCCAGTGTTGGTGACGTTATTGTCGTAGCCGTCAAGAATGTCATCCCCTCAAGTGATTTGAAAAAGGGTGCAGTATCAAAGGCTTTGGTTGTCCGTACGAAAAAGGAAATCCGTCGTGCAGACGGGTCATATATCCGTTTTGACGACAATGCTTGCGTTTTGCTGAACAATGCGGGCGAAATACGCGGCAGCCGTATCTTCGGCCCTGTGGCCCGTGAGTTGCGTGCAGTCAATATGAAAGTCGTTTCTTTGGCACCTGAGGTTCTTTAAAATTTTAACGCGACAAAGAATGAATAAGTTCAAGATTAAGAAAAATGATATGGTGCTCGTCCTTGCCGGAAACGACAAGGACAAAAGGGGTGCCAACGGCAAGTTCCCGGCTCCTCATAAGGTGCTGAAGGTTCTTGTTGACGAGCAGCGTGCTATTGTCGAGGGCGTGAACATGGTCTCTAAGAGCACCAAGCCCTCTGCAAAGCATCCGCAGGGAGGTATTATCAAGCAGGAGGCTCCGATACATCTGTCAAACCTCAGCCTTGTTGATCCCAAAAGCGGCGAGCCGACACGTGTGGCCATAAAAAGGACAGAGGACGGAAAGAAAGTCCGTATTGCTAAAAAATCTGGGGAGGAGATAAAGTAATGAATACAGCACAGTTGAAGAATACTTATCGTGAACAGATTGCGCCTGCGCTGAAGAAGCAATTCAATTACAGCTCTTCTATGCAGATTCCTGTTCTTAAGAAGATTGTTATCAATCAGGGCTTGGGTGATGCTACCCAAGACAAGAAAATCATTGATGTGGCCATCAATGAGATTACTGCCATCACAGGACAGAAGGCGGTTGCGACATATTCTAAAAAGGATATCGCAAACTTCAAGCTCCGCAAGAAGATGCCTATCGGTGTGATGGTGACACTTCGCCGTGAGCGTATGTATGAGTTCCTGGAGAAACTCATCAGGGTCGCCCTGCCGCGTATCCGTGACTTCAAGGGCATTGAGGGCAAGCTCGATGGCCAGGGTAACTACACTTTGGGAATTCAGGAGCAGATTATCTTTCCTGAGATTAACATAGATTCGGTAGACCGCATTCAGGGTATGAATATCACTTTTGTCACTTCTGCCAAAACAGACGAGGAGGGATATGCCTTGCTGAAAGCTTTCGGTCTGCCTTTCAAGAACGCTAAAAACGATTAAGAGATATGGCAAAAGAATCAATGAAGGCTCGTGAGGTGAAGCGTGCGAAACTTGTTGCACGTTATGCTGAGAAACGCGCTGCCCTCAAGAAAATCATAGCTACGACGAATGATCCGGCTGAGGCCTATGAGGCTGCCCGCAAACTGCAGAGCATTCCCAAAAACGCCAATCCCATTCGTCTGCATAACCGTTGCAAGATAACAGGTCGTCCGAGAGGTTATATGCGTCAGTTCGGCCTTTCTCGCATACAGTTCCGCGAGATGGCATCGCAGGGACTTATTCCGGGAGTGAAGAAAGCAAGCTGGTAAACGTGAAGATTTTTTAGTTTTTAATATTGTCGGGGAAGGCCCGATTAATTAAACATTTATGACAGATCCAATAGCAGATTATCTGACGAGGTTGAGAAACGCAATCATGGCTCATCACCGTGTTGTTGAAGTACCTGCCTCAAATTTGAAGAAGGAAATCACAAAGATCCTCTTCGAGAAGGGTTACATCCTGAACTACAAGTTCATAGAGGATGGCCCTCAGGGAACAATCAAGGTCGCATTGAAGTATGATCCCGCCACAAAGGC
Organism: uncultured Prevotella sp.; assembly: GCA_944320305.1. Taxonomy (GTDB): domain Bacteria; phylum Bacteroidota; class Bacteroidia; order Bacteroidales; family Bacteroidaceae; genus Prevotella. The sequence goes on from CALUGW010000017.1 coordinate 10,680, forward strand.
CAATGCGATCAGGTGTCTTAAGAGAGTGTCCAGGCCGGGACTCCGCAAGTATACCGGCTACAAGGACATGCCGCGAGTAATTAACGGATTGGGTATTGCTATCTTATCTACATCCCAGGGTGTAATGACTGACAAGGAGGCCGCTTCTCTCAAAATCGGCGGTGAGGTTCTTTGTTACGTTTATTAATTGGAGGAATTCATTATGTCAAGAATAGGAAAATTGCCAATTAGCATCCCTGCGGGGGTTACTGTCACCCTGAATGATGGGGTAGTGAATGTTAAAGGCCCGAAAGGTGAGCTGTCTCAGAAAGTAGACCGCTCAATCATTGTAAAGATTGCTGACGGTCACATTACATTCGAGATCGATGCCAACAGTCCTGTTAACGAAAAGCAGAAGCAGGCTTTCCATGGCCTTTACCGCGCTCTGGTCAACAATATGGTTGTTGGAGTGAGTGAGGGTTATAAGAAGGTGCTTGAGCTTGTCGGTGTCGGATATCGTGTTTCCAACCAGGGGAATCTTCTTGAGTTCTCTTTGGGATATACCCATCCCATCTTTATCATGCTTCCTAAAGAGGTGAAGGTAGAGACAAAGTCTGAAAGGAACCAGAATCCTATTGTCATGCTCGAGTCTTGCGACAAGGCTCTGCTGGGTCTTATCTGTGCTAAAATTCGTTCTTTCCGTATGCCTGAGCCTTATAAAGGAAAAGGTGTATTGTTCCAGGGTGAAGTTATCCGCAGAAAGTCTGGTAAGACGGCTGCAGCTAAGTAACTTTAATTAATTACGACTATGACAACAAGTAAAATAGAAAGACGAATAAAGATTAAATACAGAATTCGTAAGAAGGTGTTTGGTACTTCCGAGCGTCCCCGCATGAGCGTCTTCCGCAGTAACAAGCAGATTTATGTTCAGGTGATCAATGATGAGGAGGGCAAGACTATCGCCTCAGCCTCTTCTCTTGGCTTTGAGGCCATGCCGAAAATCCAGCAGGCTGAGAAGGTCGGAGAGTTGATTGCAAAGAAAGCTCTTGAGGCTGGCGTAAAGGCAGTTGTGTTCGACCGTAATGGCTATCTCTATCACGGACGGGTTAAGCAGCTTGCCGACGCAGCACGTAACGGTGGACTTAATTTTTAAACGATTATGGCAATGAACAAAGTTAGAGTTAATAGTGACGTTGAATTAAAGGACAGATTAGTTGCTATAAACCGTGTTACTAAGGTGACTAAGGGAGGTCGCACTTTCACCTTTGCGGCAATCGTCGTTGTCGGTGACGGCAATGGTGTCATTGGTTGCGGACTGGGCAAGGCCGGTGAGGTAACCGCCGCTATTGCAAAAGGTGTTGAGTCTGCCAAGAAGAATCTTGTTAAGGTTCCTGTGCTGAAAGGCACTGTTCCCCATGATATTGAGGCTCGCTTCGGCGGCGCTCACGTTTTCCTGCGCCCTGCGGCTCCCGGTACGGGACTTGTTGCCGGCGGTGCTATGCGTGCTGTGCTTGAGAGTGTGGGGGTAAAGGATATCCTGGCCAAGTCAAAGGGGTCTTCCAACCCTCACAACCTGGTTAAGGCTACAATACTCGCGCTCAGCCAGATGCGTGACGCTTACACTATCGCGGCCACTCGTGGCATTAGCATGGAAAAAGTATTTAGAGGATAAGGAGAAAGACCATGGCAACAATAAAAATCAAGCAGATTAAAAGTAGGATCGGTGCTCCCGCAGACCAGAAGGCCACTCTTCTTGCCTTGGGGTTGCATAAGATATCTCAGGTTGTTGAGAAGGAGGACACACCCTCAGTGCGCGGCATGGTTCGCAAGGTTCGTCACTTGGTGACTATTTTAGACTAATATAATTTAATTCAAAATAGAATCGAATATGAAACTGCATAATTTAAAACCGGCCGCTGGCTCTACGCATTCTCGCCGTAGAATCGGTCGCGGTCCGGGTTCAGGATTGGGCGGAACGTCTACTCGCGGACACAAGGGTGCCAAGGCTCATTCTGGCTACAAGAGAAAGATTGGTTTCGAAGGTGGTCAGATGCCGTTGCAGCGCCGTGTTCCCAAGTTCGGTTTCAAGAACATCAATCACAAGGAGTATCTTGCAGTCAACTTGTCAACCCTTCAGAAGCTTGCCGAGGAGAAGTCTCTCACAAAGATCGGAATGGCGGAGCTTGTAGAGGCAGGTATCACCAACGGCAGGAAGCTCGTGAAGATTCTGGGCAAGGGCGAGTTGAGCGCAAAACTTGAAGTAGAGGCAAACGCATTCTCTAAGACAGCTGAAGAGGCAATCAAAGCAGCAGGAGGTAATGCAACAATAATCTAAGGAAATGAAGAAGTTAATTGAGACACTACAGAACATTTGGAAGATTGAGGATTTGCGCCAGCGTATCCTCATAACCCTCCTTTTTACGGCTATTTACCGTTTCGGCTCGTTTGTTGTCCTTCCGGGCATCAATCCGGCCATGTTGGATAAACTTCAGTCGCAAACACAGGGAGGCTTGATGTCGCTTCTCGATATGTTCTCTGGTGGTGCATTTTCCAATGCGTCTATTTTTGCGTTGGGAATAATGCCTTATATCTCAGCTTCTATCGTTATGCAGCTTCTTGCTGTCGCTGTACCTTATTTCCAGAAGATGCAGCGTGAGGGAGAAAGCGGCCGGAAAAAGATTAGTATGTACACTCGGTGGCTTACGGTGGCAATATTGCTGTTCCAGGCCCCGAGTTACCTTATCAATCTGAAGATGCAGGCGGGAGGTGCTTTGGCAACAGGCATTTCCTGGTCTGTATTTCTGATACCGGCCACAATCATCCTCGCTGCGGGAAGTATGTTTATCCTCTGGTTGGGTGAGCGCATCACGGACAAGGGTATAGGCAACGGAGTTTCCTTGATAATTATGATAGGCATTATCGCCCGTCTTCCTCAGGCATTCATTCAGGAGGTCAGCTCCCGTTTCACCGCCATTACCGGCGGCGGACTTGTGATGTTCCTGATTGAGATTCTGATTCTCTATGTCGTTGTTTGTGCATCAATTATCTTGGTGCAGGGAACGCGCAAGATACCTGTTCAGTATGCTAAGCGGGTTGTGGGCAACAAGCAGTACGGCGGCGCGCGCCAGTATATTCCGCTCAAGTTGTTTGCAGCCAACGTCATGCCGATAATCTTTGCCCAGGCTTTGATGTTCATACCGCTCGCTATTGTCCAGTATTCCACACCGGAGAATTCGAGTTGGTTTGTACGTTCTCTCATGGATCATCGCAGTGTGTTGTATAACATTGTGTTTGCGTTTCTGATAATCGCTTTCACATATTTCTATACGGCCATTACTTTGAATCCGACTCAGATGGCTGAAGACATGAAGCGCAATAATGGCTTCATTCCCGGTGTCAAGCCCGGAAAAGATACTGCCGAATATATTGACACTGTGATGTCACGGATAACCTTCCCCGGCTCGCTGTTCATCGCTTTCATTGCGATCATGCCTGCTCTTGCCGGGCTGCTCAACGTTCAGGATGCGTTCTCTCAGTTCTTTGGTGGAACTTCTCTCCTGATTCTCATAGGAGTTGTGCTCGACACACTTCAGCAGATTGAGAGCCACTTGCTTATGCGTCATTATGACGGCCTGCTCAATTCCGGCCGCATCCATGGGCGCGGCGGAGTTTCTGCCTATTGAGTAAAGAGCTTCGGAGATGAATATATTTCTGAAGACAGATGATGAAATAGAGCTTATGCGCCAAGCGAACCTGCTCGTGAGCAGGACGCTTGGCGAATTGGCAAAGCATATCAGACCGGGCGTGTCAACTCTGCAGCTTGACAAGGTCGCAGACGAGTTCATTAGAGACAACGGTGGCGTGCCGACATTTAAAGGCTTCCCGAATCCTTTCGGCGCTCCGTTTCCCGCAAGCATTTGCACTTCGGTCAATGAAGTTGTGGTGCATGGAATACCAGACGCGGCGACAGTGCTCAAGGACGGGGATATAATCTCGGTTGACTGTGGAGTGCTTCTCGACGGCTTCAACGGCGACTCTTGTTATACGTTTTGCGTCGGCGAGGTTTCGCCAGAGATCCGCCAACTGCTGCGGGTGACAAAGGAGTCGCTTTACAAAGGCATCGAGTGCGCAATGGCAGGCCGTCATGTGGGTGACATCGGAGAGGCTATCCAGGACTATTGCCAGAGTTACGGCTATGGCGTGGTGAGGGAGCTTACGGGGCACGGCATTGGCCGCGAGATGCACGAGGATCCCAAAGTGCCTAACTACGGGCGCCGCGGAAGAGGTGTGCTGCTCAAGGCCGGTATGTGTATAGCGATTGAGCCCATGATTACAATGGGCGACAAGTCGATAGGGCTTTTGCCTGACAGGTGGTCAATACGGACAATTGACTGCAAGCCGGCGGCTCATTTTGAGCATACAATCGCAATCCGGAACGGTGTCGCCGATATTTTATCATCATTCGAGGAAATAGAAAGTTTTGAAGGCAAATAATAATACAAATGGCAAAACAATCCGCAATAGAGCAAGACGGAACAATCATTGAGTCGCTCTCGAATGCAATGTTCCGCGTAGAGCTTGAGAATGGCGTGCAGATTATAGCACATATTTCGGGCAAGATGAGGATGCACTATATCAAGATTCTTCCCGGAGACAAGGTAAAGGTTGAGATGAGTCCTTATGACTTGACAAAGGGCAGAATTGTGTTTAGATACAAATAATACATTTCGATAACAAATATGAAGACAAGAGCATCGTTGAAGAAGCGCACCCCCGATTGCAAGATTGTGCGTCGCAAGGGCCGCCTGTTCGTTATCAACAAGAAGAACCCCAAGTACAAGTTACGTCAGGGTTAAATTGAATTTTTAACATTTATCTATTTTATTAATTAACAAATGGCAATAAGAATTGTTGGAGTAGATTTGCCCCAGAATAAGCGTGGCGAAATCGCATTGACCTATATTTACGGTATAGGTCGAAGTAGTTCAGCAAAGATATTGGACAAGGCAGGTGTCAGCCGCGACCTGAAAGTCAGCGAGTGGACGGACGACCAGGCTGCCAAGATCCGTGAAATTATCGGCGCTGAGTACAAAGTGGAAGGTGATCTCCGTTCAGAGATCCAGTTGAACATCAAGCGCTTGATGGATATTGGTTGCTACCGTGGAATCCGTCATCGTCTCGGTCTTCCTGTGCGCGGTCAGAGCACAAAGAACAATGCTCGTACCCGTAAGGGCAAGAAGAAGACTGTTGCAAACAAGAAGAAGGCCACGAAGTAATTAGGAGTTTTGAATTAAGAATTAGTAATTATGGCAAAGAAAACAGTCTCTTCCAAGAAAAGGAATGTAAAGGTTGACGCTATGGGACAGCTTCATGTTCATAGCTCGTTTAACAATATTATTGTGTCTTTGGCAAACAGCGAGGGTCAGGTCATCTCTTGGTCCTCTGCCGGCAAGATGGGCTTCCGTGGCTCAAAGAAGAACACTCCCTATGCCGCCCAGATGGCAGCAGAGGATTGTGCCAAGGTGGCCTATGACCTCGGACTCCGCAAGGTCAAGGCTTATGTCAAGGGTCCTGGCAACGGACGCGAGTCTGCAATACGTGCTATCCACGGTGCAGGAATCGAGGTGACAGAGATCGTTGACGTGACACCGCTGCCGCACAACGGTTGCCGTCCGCCCAAGAGGAGAAGAGTATAGTCAAGTGCACAAAAACATTTAAAACGATAAGAATATTATGGCAAGATATATTGGACCGAAATCAAAGATTGCGCGTCGTTTTGGTGAGCCCATCTTCGGCGCAGACAAAGTTTTGTCTAGGAGAAACTTCCCTCCTGGACAGCATGGCAACAGCCGTCGCAGGAAGACTTCTGAGTATGGCGTCATGCTGGCAGAGAAGCAGAAAGCCAAATATACATACGGTGTCCTTGAGCGTCAGTTCCGCAACATGTTTGAGAAGGCTGCCAAGGCCGACGGTATCACCGGCGAGGTGCTGCTCCAGAATCTTGAGAGCCGACTTGACAATGTTGTGTTCCGTCTTGGCATTGCCCCCACACGTGCCGCTGCGCGCCAGCTTGTCGGCCACAAGCACATCACCGTCGACGGCAAGGTGGTTAACATTCCGTCTTATTCCGTTAAGCCTGGTCAGATTGTGGCAGTCCGCGAAAAGTCAAAGTCGCTTGAGGTTATCGAGGCTGCTTTGGCAGGTTTCAACCACAGCAAGTATCCGTGGATAGAGTGGGACGAGACTATCAAGGGCGGCAAGTTCCTGCACAAGCCCGAGCGTGCCGACATTCCCGAGAACATCAAGGAACAGTTAATCGTTGAGTTGTACTCTAAATAATAAAATCATTAAATTAATGGCGATATTAGCATTTCAAAAACCTGATAAAGTCGTAATGTTGGAATCCACGGACAAATTCGGCAAGTTCGAGTTTCGTCCGCTGGAGCCGGGCTTCGGTGTCACCATCGGCAACGCCCTGCGCCGCATTCTTCTTTCATCGCTTGAGGGCTACGCTGTCAACACAGTCCGCATTGCGGGTGTGGAGCATGAGTTCTCCTCTGTTGCCGGTGTCAAGGAGGATGTGACCAACATTATCTTGAATCTCAAGCAAGTGAGGTTCAAGCAAATAGTAGAAGAGTTCGAGAACGAGAAAGTGAGTATCACGGTCGAGAATTCCACTGAGTTCAAAGCCGGCGATATCGGCAAGTATCTTACTGGATTTGAAGTGTTAAACCCGGATTTAGTGATTTGTCATTTAGATTCCAAGGCTTCAATGCAGATAGATCTTACCATCAACAAAGGCCGCGGTTACGTACCTGCCGATGAGAACAGGGAGTTCTGCACTGATGTTAATGTAATTCCTATCGATTCTATCTACACCCCGATCCGCAACGTCAAGTACGCTGTCGAGCCGTACCGTGTCGAGCAGAAGACCGACTACGACAAGCTCGTGCTTGAAGTTTCGACGGACGGTTCCATTAGCCCGAAGGACGCGCTCAAGGAGGCGGCCAAGATTCTCATCTACCACTTCATGCTCTTCTCCGACGAGAAGATAACGCTCGAAAACACAGATGTTGACGGCAACCAGGAGTTTGATGAGGAGGTGCTCCACATGCGCCAGCTGCTCAAGACACGTCTCGTTGACATGAACCTCAGCGTGCGCGCGCTCAACTGCCTCAAGGCGGCTGATGTCGAGACGCTCGGCGACCTTGTGCAGTACAACAAGACCGACCTTCTCAAGTTCCGCAACTTCGGCAAGAAATCGCTCACCGAGCTTGATGATTTGCTCGAGAGTCTGAATCTGTCTTTTGGAACCGATATTTCTAAGTACAAATTAGACAAAGAGTAATCCGGCAAGGCCAGAACAGGCTTGCTCGCGTTCTGGACGCCGTTTTACGTAAAAGCAAAAACAAAAAATGAGACACAATAAGAAATTCAACCATCTGAGTCGTACTGCATCTCACCGTCACGCCATGCTTGCAAACATGGCCATCTCGCTGATCATGCACAAAAGAATCACTACGACTCTCGCCAAGGCAAAGGCTCTCAAGAAGTATGTTGAGCCCCTTATCACACGCTGCAAGGACGACTCCACCCACTCGCGCCGTGTAGTGTTCCGCCATCTGCAGAACAAAGAGGCCATCAAGGAGCTTTTCGGCAATGTGGCAGCCAAGGTGGGCGACCGCCCCGGAGGCTACACCCGCATCATCAAGCTCGGCTTCCGTCCCGGCGACGCTGCCGATATGTGCTTCATCGAGCTTGTAGACTTCGACGAGAACATGGCCAAGGACGGCGCCAAGAAGAAGGCCACACGCCGCTCGCGCCGCTCCAAGTCTGCCGCCGCTCCCGCCGATGGCGCAGTTGCCGAGACAACAAATGCTGAGGCTCCTGCTGAGGAGGTTGCCGCCGAGGCTCCTGCCAAGGAGGAGGCAGCAAAGGCTGAATAATTTAGAGACAACACACTCCATTCTTGGCGGGGCTGAGAGACGTAGCGGTTTCTCAGCCCCGCTTTTTTTGTTTTTAGCTTAGTGCAATTGGGGGAATGGGGCCACACACGCCTGCGGCAATATGAAAGCCTGCCTGCCGGACATGGACGCAAAACAAGCCGTAGTCTAACGATTGGCTATTAAGGGCGTTCTAATGGTTTGGGGTTGTCGTTCATTTGTCTGCTTTATAAACAACTGCCCGTCCATCGACGGTAATCCCCTCTGCGGATATCGTAAGCACCTTGCACGACGAGTTGTTGTAGAGTTCAACGGTGGCTTCGCCCCTGCCGTCGGCCTTTACCGCCGGGTTCCAGTATAGCGTGCGGCGGTGGTCCACCTCCTTGGGCATCAGGCTGTAGTCAGGCATCTGGAATGTCTCAACCTTGCTGTAGCCGTCGAAGTATGTGTGGCGCAGCCCCTTGTGCTTTGCGGGAAATGCGTGGTGGCTGTAGAGGAAGACTGTCACGGGATAATAAGGCTCCAGGGCGGGGCAGATGACGAAGTGCCTCCAGATGTTGTCATCCTCGGATATGTAGACGCACTTGTAGTCGTCGAGCCACATCGGCAGATCTTCTATGCTCTGGTCGATTACGTATTCTATGTCTTCGGTTCCCACCGCGCGCGTGCTGGTTCCCATATAAAATGTGTTGTTAAGAATCCAGACTATCGGGCGGTTCTTGTAAGACAGGCCTCCGTTGGTCATAAACCCTCTTGCCTCTTGTGAGAATTCCGCGACGTCCTCAATGCCTGACTCATCGGCCTCGGTTATGAGGTCGTATCCAGTGTAACTCTCCGCCGACCTGTGCTCCTCGTCACCGCTGAAGAAGCGGTTCTTGCTTACGAGCCACTCAAAGATAGACGGCGTCTCGCCGCCCCGGTCGTAAATCTCGTCGCTGGCCTTGTCGCAGTCGTAGCGCAGATACGCCTTGAACGCTCCGCGCTGCTCTGTCTCCCATGCGGCGCGCGCGTTCTCAAACAGACGCCTGCCCTTGACATTCACCTCCTTAAGGATGTGCACGCGCTCGCTCATGGGCAGCCGCCCGGCCTCGGCGTCGAAGCTGGGAATATGGCTGACAGTGCTTAGCGCCGGCGCCTCAGTTTCTGTGCGCCCAAGCTCCAGCGGCGACAGCGGCCGCGGTCTCGGAGATATGTTGCGGTCAATGCCGACGCGGTATTTAGCCGCCTCGCCGCCTTTCCTGGTGTTGAGCAGCAGCGTCCACTCGCCCTCGCAGTCGGGTAGCCGGAAGGCGTAGCTGCCGGCGGAGTCGGTTCTCGCCCTGCCGTTCATCGACTCTCCGGCTCGGTTGTAGAGCGTGGCCGTGAGGCTCACTCCGTCCACCTTGTACTTCTTCTTCGCCTGGTATAGACGGCCGTAAAGATACAGCCCGTCCTCTATCGGGTGTCGGCGCACGAAAGGCTCCCTGCCAGTCATCACCGAAAGCTCATACCTGCGCCAGCCCTGCACCATCATCAGCAGGTCGGCGGCGCGTCTGTGCGTGTCGTCGTCGGCTTCAAGATAGTACTCCGGGTTGTGTATGTAACCGCGCAGGTCGGAGGCGAGCAGCATCCACGTGGCGGCGTCGCCCGCCTGTCCGTTCGCCTCTGCCGCCTTGTCTCGCACAGCCATTGAGAATGTCGCGCCTGGCAGCGTCCTGACGTTCAGCGTCACCTTGCCGCATGGCGCCAGCGTGCTTTCCGTGGTGACTCTGATTGTGTCCGGTCTCTCGTGGGGATAGACGAACACCATGCGTTCCGCCACAATGGCGCCGTCGGGGCGTATCAGGGCCAGCTGGCTCACGCCCGCGCTCATGTCGGCTTTTGCGAAGCGGCGTCTGGCAACTTTCTCGCCGGGCTGTATTATGTCTGTGGCGTCCACGTTTCCTCCGTTGACGAGCACCATGGCCAGCGGCCCGTCGTAGTCCGCCGTGCGGCTCACTGTGGCGTAGACGTGATGGTCGTCGCACGCATCGACAGTCAGCACGCAGCCCGCAGCGTCTGCATTGGGCAGGGTGAACTTGTGCGGCTTGCCTTTTTTGTCGGTCAGCGTGAGCGTCGCGGGAGCAGACGCGGGGGTATAGTCAAACACGCCGCGCCCCTCGCGCAGGGTCCTGATCTCTGCGGTTGTGCCGTCGGGCAGTGTGAGCGTGCCTGCGGTGTCGAGCGGGCGTCCGTCCTTGCCAGTCACGGCGAAGGCCACTTTCGACGCGAGGCCGCGGACAAGGCGTCCGCCCTCGGGGTAGAACACGACGTTTATTGCCTCGCGGTCGCGGCTGTCCGGCGGCCTCACGCTCGGCAGTCGCTTGCGATAGTCCTGCTCTGCCATGACGGGGTGGCTGTAGTCGCCCGCCTCTTTGGGCGCGTTGAATATCGGGAACACGCGCGAGAAGACCCACGCCTCGTCCCAGTTGAGCATATAGCGGGTGTATGCCCTCACCTCGTAGAAGCCCGATGTGAGCAGCTTGTCGAGCTTTATCGAGCCTGAGGCGCGTCCGCCGTCGAGTCTCAACTTGCAGGTTTGGACGACATCGCCTATGGGGTCGAGCAGCTCGACATACAGCACGCGGCTGAGGTCTGTAAGACGTTGTTTGTCCGTTCGCACCACATAGGCGCTGAACCAGACGGTCTCGCCCCGGAAATATGCCGTGTTGTCGAAGTGCAGATAGACCTTCTCCTGCGGGAAGAGGCGGTTGAACAGGTCTATGTTGCCCACAAAGCGGCGCAGCGAGTCCAGACCCTGCGCACTGTCAGGCAGGGCCAGCAGCACTGCCGCAAGGAATGCAATCAATCTTTTGACCATAAGCGATATTCTCGATTTACTTGATTTTCTGTTTTTTTATGAATGTCTGGATTTTCTCTGTTTATTCATGCTGCAATGGCGGTTTGATGAACAGTACTGATTCAATAGGGGCGTTAGACTGAATGCGCACATCTCTTATTTTTATGGCTGAGGATACCAAAATACGATACCGCTATTTGGATCACAATTACCAGTAAAGACTATTTCAATCTCAGCGGTCTTGAATTTAGATATCTTTACTCTTAAAGTCACAGAACCGTTAAAATCAATACCTCCGCCTCCTATTGGATGCCAATCATAATTTACATTGGACATAGAATTGTCATAATGAGCTGTTCCGTACGACTTCACCCTAACATCTGGATTAATTGTAGCAGATACAGCCTTGCCATTTTCATCCACGCTCCATGATGCGCTGCAAGTACAGATGACATCAAAATCATAAAAACCTACGCCAACAATTTGTTCCCTGTTATGAACTTCATCTTCGAAATTGCAATTATAGCCGATATAAGAGCCGCCTTCGTGTCTGGCAGATAGCTTTCTTGCGTGTTTTTTGTTCACACGCGACTGCTCGACCGTTACTTTCCCGTTCTTGTTGACCACCGGTTTTAATTCATACCGTCCTCTTGCAGAAGCGATTGCTTTAAAAAGTTTCTCAATATCTGCAATATCAATGCTGTCAACGTCTGTTGCGGATATAGGCTCATTCAATTTGACGCTTAGCCCGTACTCTTCGGCCATGGCAAGGATTTGTCTGTTCATCTCAGCGGCTTTTGCTTCATTTTCTGCTTGTTCCGTTTCGAGCACATCGTCGGCAGAGCATGATGCCAGAACTCCGCCAAATGCAATAATAATTGCGGAAATTGCAACTAAAAGTTTTTTCATAATTGTTGGTTTTAAATTGTTGTTAAAAGTTAGTTGTATGCTTTCATTATATGCTAATGTTTCATTTGGCATCTTGTCGTCGGGGATTTAAGGGGTGGGTTGTAAGAAAAATCCATCTCTTCCTTGGCGTGGAGATGTTTTGTAGCGCAAAGATAAGTTTTTTTTTGTTAACAACAAAATATTTCTAAACTTTTTAGCGCTTTCGGAATTCATTATTCGTTCAATCTCCGCCTCACGTCCTCGATTATCTCCGCCGTCTCTGCCGAGCGAACCTTTACGGGCTTGGCGAGAATCTCCCGCCCTATGCGGCGGGCGGCGGCAGTGTCGCCGCGCTCCACGCTTGTGTTGAACAGGGCGTAGAGCGGCGCGAAGCGCGACGGGCACATCCAGTGTGCGCGGCGGTAGCCCGCCTCGGCCTCGGCATAACGGCGCAGAGCCTCCAGCACGTCGCCCTCAAGCAGGCAGAGGTTATAGTCCGCCAGCCTGCGCCTGCACTCGCGCACCGTGGCCAGCGCCGCCTCATAACGTCCCGCCTCATACTGCTCGGCGGCGTAGTTGTACAGAAAGCGGCTGTCATTCTTCAACCTCGGATAGAGGCGGGCGTAGCGCGGCATCATCCGCTCCGATAGCCCCAGCATGGCCTTGTCCTGCACGCGGCGCAGCTCCATGGCCGTCGCCCCGCTCCGGTAGAGGGCGAAGCCGCAGAGAGGCAGAACGGCCAGCGCGGCCACCGCCGCCGTGCGCGAGTGCGCAGCCAGAACGCTGCGGAACACAGCTGCTGCGAGCATAATCCACGTGAAGGGGTAGAGCAAGGGATAGGAGAACAGCGAGAACACACCCGCGCAGGCCAGAACGCGCAGCCCCTCGCGCCCCTCCGCCGACGGATGGCGGCGTGCGTGGCGCACTGTCAGGGCAACGAGCGCGAGTGCGGCGCAGACTCCCGCCAGCCCGTAGTCAGCCGCCACTAGCAGCCACTCGCAGAGCGGATGGGCCACGTTGTCGGCCAGCGTGGCGCAGGGGCTGTCGGGGTGACGCTCCAGCCAGTCGGCCTGCGCGTCCATATACCGCGCCCTGAAGCCTCCCGGGCCGTGGCCCATTATAGGCTTCTCCGCCACTATCTCAGCCGTGCGTATGGCTATGAACAGCCGCCCCCGGCTTGAGTCTGCCTTCACCGCCAGAGCCAGCACAAGTCCTGCGGCCACGACGGCTGCCCCCGCCACGGCCTTGGCCCGCCTGCCGCAGGGCAGCTCCGCCACCGCCCATACGGCCACGCAGAGCAGGCCCGTGCGCGAGCCAGACAGCAATATCGCCGCCACGCAAAATCCCTTGCCGGCAGCCACAGCCGCCCGCCGCAGACGGTCTCCGCCGCGCAGCCACTCCATGCCCACCGGCAGGCTCAGGCCGAGGCACGAGGCCAGCCCCGCCACATTGTCAAAGCTGCCCGCCGTGAAGCGGCCGTAAGCCTCCACGGCTCCGCACTCCTGCAAAACGAAAAAGGCGGCCTGCGCCGCGCTTACCGCGACACAGGCCGCCCCAAAGCCCGTCCACAGCGGCGCGAAGCGCGCGGCCTTTGGCCTTGCAATCCGCAGTGCGGCCAGTGCTGTGCCGCCTACTACAGCCGCCGCGCCTGCCGCATACCACTTCGGCTCAATCATCTCGTCGGGGAATGACGTGCTGACGGTAAACACGGCGGCGGAGAACAGCAACAGACCGAAGAAAAAAGCCAAAGCTGTCAGCTTTCTCATTTTGCAGGCTTCAGATGATAGCGTTACGTTTATCGTTCACTTGTTTGCTTTGTAGACAACCGCCTGTCCGTCTTCCGTTATCCCCTCGGCGGAGATCACAAGCTGCTTGCACGACGAGTTGTTGTAGAACTCAACGGTGGCCTCGCCGTTGGCGTCAAGTGTTATGTCAGGATTCCAGTATAGCAGGCTGCGCGAGTCTGTCGCGGGATGACCACAACTGTAGTTCGGATTAATGTAATGTCCGGCAGGGGAGAAACCATCCACGCGGGTGCTCAGGTGGTCGAGCGCGCCGAGCGGTGGCGTGGACAGCTTGGCGCTGTCGCTCTTCTCGATTAGGAAAATCACAATCGCGGGCTTTGAGTACCCGGAGAAGTGTCTGATATAGATTGGGTTGTGGCTTGATTGGCCTGTGCCCGGATATGTATAAATAGGCTTGGCGTACTGCGACGTCTCGTTGAAAGCGTAAGCCTCGCAGACGGCGCTGTCTGTCCTTATTATTATGGTGTCGTAATCGTTGATGTCGAACTCGTAATTGTCGAATATCCACTTTGCTTTGGGGATGCCGCCGTCACCGGGATACTGTCCGGCTTTCACGCTGACAATCCGGGTCGGGTAGACGATAGGGTAGGCCCAGTGGTCTTTCAGGCAGGTGATGAAGCTGCCCCTTTGGCGTTGGTTCTTGTAGAAGTCATAGTCGGTGAATGCCGCCGCCCATTCCGCCTCGTCGGCCACGGTGGTGTGGATGCACGAGTGAGTCAGGCCGATATGGGACGAGCGCAGAGGCTTGACCACCGCGACATCAGCCCTGCCTGCCCTTGTCAAGCTCTGCTCCTCGGCTGTATAAGCGCGTGGCCGCGGCGCGAACCATTTGTCAACGGCTATGCGCAGCGTCTTGTCATACAGCGACTTGTCGTATCTCAGTGTCAGCGTGCCGCCCGGTGTGTCGCCCAACCTGATGTGGAAGCGGCCGAGGCTGTCCGTGACGGTTGAACCGTAAGCCGCTCCGTTCTTGCCGTTCATGGTGTAAGCCAGCCTGACGCCGCTCTGCGGTTGCCGTTGCGGGCCTTTCAGAAACTTGAATTTCGTCGATGTCACTGTGCCTGCGGCGGTTATCTCCGTCTCCGGGTCTGGTGCGCCTTTTTCCGTTTGCTTCACTGCGCGGCTCTTCACCGCCGCCATGAAGTCGGCCATGTCGGCACGGGCGGCGCCGCTGATGCAGCCGACGGCGTCTGTCACCGAGACCGACACACGGCATCCCGGCTCACCTTTAAGCCTCAGGCGCACCAGACCGAAAGGCTTCAGACGGGCCTTGTCGTAATCCACGCAAAGGCTTCCGACTGTGGCGTTTTTGTCTGTGCGTTGCTTCAGCGGTCCGGTTTTTGCTGCCAGACTGTCTCTGACCTTGCGCTTCCGGTCATAAATTGTCACCACGGTCCTGCCGCCGTCATCAGTTCTGTCGTACACCGGCACGACGCGGGTGAAGTAGTTCTCCACGTCGGACGCAGCCATGAACCGGGTGTAAGCCCTTATCTCGTACAGCCCGGAAAGGATTGACGGCGGCAGAGCCACACTGCCGCCGCAGCGCCCGTCTTTTATTCTGTACTTCTTTGTGGCAACGGCATATCCCTCTGGCGCCAGCAGGTCAACGTAGAGCACGCGGCTCTTCACACCGTCGGCATTACCGCTTGTGTTCACGACAGTGGCCGCGAAGCGTATCGAGTCGCCCAGAAAATAAGCGTCGCGGTCAAGGTGGAGATAAGCCATTTCGCCGTAAGCTACGCCCGCCGCATAATTTTGCCCCGTTGCGGTCTCTGCCGATACGGATGCAACGAATGCAACGAATGCAATGATTTTAAAACGTTTACATATTACATTCACCATCTATGTAAAATTTTATGTATGAATGATCTTTTAAATTATCAGCTTTTACGGTTATGGTGTACACTATTGTTGAGGACCCTTCAAAATGATAATCAAAATCATATACAGAGAAATCCCAGTCTTTGACACTTGCATCTATTGAACAATTGACAGAACCGCCTGGAAGTGTAGGAGACACATTCTCCCACGTCACTTCGTATGATATTTTCCAACCATTTTCTGTGTGTGTGCCTCCATCACTTCCGGAATAAGTTTCTGCATCAGATGGAATTTTTGCCAAACGTCTTCTTTTAGGAGAAAAAACAATTTTGTTGCCTTTCTTAATTCCGTGCTTTGAAGAAGATTGCATGAGTACAATTGCCTTGCAAAGATTCTCAATACTTTCAATTGACGGTAAATGTCCATTTGTGCTTGTTGGCATTTCAAACTTCACCCCATACTCTTCTTGCAGTTCAAGAATTTCCTGTATTTCGCTTGCGGAGTAAGAATACGCAGACTGCTCACTTGCAAGTGTGTCGTCGTCAGCAGAGCAGGAAACAAATAGCCCCGCGGTTGCAACCATCAACGAGGTTGCGATAAATCCAATTTTTGTCATAATTATTATTTTTTTTGTTATTGGTAAAATGTTTTTAATACCATCTAATTTCCCCATCCTCAACGGTGAAGACGCGTTCCTCCGTGCCCGCAGTGAGGTCGTGTAGAATGTACAGCGCCCCGGTGGGCACGTCCTCGAAAGTCAGGGAGTCCGCGCGGGCTGTCACTGTTTGTAAAACCCGCTCGCGGCCGCTCTCGAAGTAGCAGAGCTGGTATGTGTGGCCGGTCGTCACGTGGTTGTCGTCGTTGCGGGGCATGAAGCGCAGCTCGCTCAGCTCCACGGGGCGGCAGAAGTCGGCTCCTATCCACGCCTTGCGGAAGTGGGAGCTGGTGAAGTAAGTGAGCGGAGAACCGTCGAAAGCCGCGTTCAGTTTCTTGCGGTCGCGGCGCAGGTCGTCGCAGAGTGTGTCGGTGGGGGCGAGAGGCTTGCCGTCGCCGCCGATGAACGCCAGTTCGGCGATGTCGCAGTGTGAGTTTGCCGGCGCGACGACGCGCCAGAAGCGGTGGCGGCCGGCGTTGCTGAGGCTGACGGTGTTCCACCACACGGAGGGCACGCCCGTTATGTCGGCAACGCGCACGGCGTCCTTGTTCCACGCCGTGTCGCAGGCCTCGATGTACCCGCCCCGCAGCGAGCGGGCGAAGTCATAGACACGCCCTGCCACGGGATACTTGCGGCTGATGGTCAGGGTGAGCGTGCGCGAGCTGTCGGGCGCGAGCGTGGCGGTGCCGCCGTCGGCCCTGACCAGGACGGGGTTGCCGCAGGGCACGCTGCCGGCGCGGCCCCAGTAGACAGGCATGTATACAATGTCGCGGCCAAGCGAGGTGAAGGTGACGTGGCGCAGTGAGTCAATCACGGCGTGGCATACCGGCACCCACTCCGCGTTGTCGAACACGGCGAGATAGGCCATGCGCCTCTTCAGCACGCTTTCAGGCAGCGTGATGCTCACGGTGCCGCCCCGGAAGTACTCGTCGGACACGTCGGCCATGAACGGGCTGGCAAGCGTGGGCGGCAGCGGGTCGTGGAACCGCTCGTTGAGCGCCGCCGCGCTCTCCGGACGGTAGGCGAATGTGCGGCGGTATACCTTGGCCAGCCTGTCGGCTGAGCGTTGGGTCGTGCCGGGCAGGACGTCGCCGCCGAGAAATGGTATGTGCCTGCCGTTCTCGGCCAGCAGCACGTTCCACGTGTGGCGGTGCGCCTTGTTCGGCCACTGCGGGGTGAAGTCGAGTGCGGCGGGAATGCCACAGGCCCGCATCACAAACACCGCCAGGCGGGCGTAGTTGCCGCACTCGCCCATGCCCATGGCCATCATGGTTGACACCGGCAGGTCTATGTCTGTGTGCGGCAGGGCCTTGTCGTCCATGCGGTAGCCCGACGCGGCCAGCCCCGAGGCCACGGCGCGGGCGGCCCAGTAGGCCGAGCGCGATCGCTCGTCGCAGCTGTCGAGCGCCTCGGCGTAGTGGCGGTAGAGCGCGCTGAGGCGTCCGCGCCACCGCTCGGGCCGCTCGTCGGCCACGCGGTAAGGCAGCAGCCACTCGCAGAACTCGCCGAACGACAGATGCCGTGCCCAGTGCCCGCACCGCCAGTCGGCAAAGGCGGAGTCTATGCCGGCGATCAGGACGTCCGCGCCCATGCCGTCGGCGTCGGCCACTGTCTGGCGTCCGGCGCCGATGTCGCCCAGCTCTGCGTAAAGCTCGCGGAACTTGTTTATGCGCTTGCGGTAGTCGCGCTCGCGCCCTATTCCCTCCGCGGCGGAATAATAGCGGCGCAGCAGCGGGCTGTCGTAGTAAGAGTGGCGAGCCATGTTCTCAGTGAGGAATCTCGCGGCTTTCAGTTTCAGCGAGTCGCCCTGCTTTGCGTAGTGTGCGATGACAGTCTCGCCGACACCGCCTGCGGCACGGACGGCGGACGCCTCAGAGAGTGCAGGGGTGAGAAGCGTAAAACAACGCTTAGTTTTGCAATGATGGCTTTCATGCTTGTGTAAATTTATTACAAAGCATCTTGCGGTCGAAGATTTAAGGGATGGGTTGTGAAGAATCCATCTCATCTTTGGCGTGGAGATGTTCTGGTGCGGCAAAGATACAACTTTTTAAAGAAAAATGCAAAATGTTTTCTACTTTTCTTTATAAAACGAAAAAGGCGGCCAGCGCGGCGCCGACGACTACAGCCGCCGCGCCCGTCGCATACCACTTCGGCTCTATCATCTCGTCGGGGAATGACGTGCTGACGGTAAACACGGCGGCGGAGAACAACAGCAGACCGAAAACAGGCTTTCTTCAAAAAAGGTACTGCTTGTTTATTTCAGTATTCCTGTTTTGAGAATGTCTGCATAAAGTGGATTGTTAGTATCTTCTGTAAGTAGAACTGGCTCTATAAGATTGCTTATCTTGCGTTTCAGTTTCCACAATAAAGGTGTATCTTCAAAATAATCATCGCTCATGTGTTCCACGACAACGGCTATATCTATGTCGCTGTCCTCTGTATGGTTGCCTTTGCTGTATGAGCCATAAAGATATATGGCTTTAAGTGGTAGATGTTCTGCAACCAAAGCCTTGTATTCTTGTGCTATCTTGATAGCTATTTCAGTGTCAATAGGCTTGTCATTCATTCTCCAATAAAGCCGTTACTTCATTTTTCAGCTTTGGCAGATGATTGATAACCATGCTCCAAAGAATATCAGCCGATAAACTGTCATATCCATGAATGATATAGTTTCTTGCATCCACTATCTTGCGCGAATTGGTGATAGCTATGTTTCTGTCCGTCTTTAAGATTCTGTTCATCGCTTCACCTATAATCTCTATGTTCCGTTCAATGGCACGTCTAAGGCAGAGATTACTATAAAAATCCTCAAATAGCTTAGGCTTGTCACCAAAGAAACTTTCTATTTCTTCTATGGCAGTCAGAATATCTTGCAAGTGTTTCTTTATCAAATCATCCATATATCAATGCTTTTGTTGCATCCACATTCTTTTTCAGATATGGATTCTTTATGGTCTGTTCTTCCAGCAAGTCCACTTCTCTGCCAAACAATTCCTCCAGCGAATATTTGAAATCAAAGTAGTTGTCGAAATAATCGCTTACCTCCGCCTTGTTGAAAGAAACAACCAAGTCCACATCGCTGTCATCGTTGAAGCGGTCAGTCAGTATAGAGCCGAACACAAACAGCTTGTTTACCTTGTACTTCTTGCACAAAGCTACAATCTTCTGTATGTTGTTTTCTATCAGCTTCATAAACGGACTTGCTTATAATGCAAAGATAGTAAAGTTGTGCTATAATCGTGCTATCTATGAGGACTTTTTTCTAACCCTTTCTATAAAATGGACATTCTTCAAAAAAGGTACTCATTTGGATAGTTCCTGTTTGACATAGATAATAGTCGTATCAGAGGGGACAAAGATAGTATCTCCCCTAAAATCCAAGACGGGAGCTTTCATTATGGAATCTGCCACATAGCTGACATCTATTCTGTTTCCGTCCTTGTAAAGCAAGAACTCTCCAAGAGCAATGTTTCGTTGCACAAAATCCCATATAGGTTCAACAACCCACTCGCCTTGTTTGTTTATCATTCCGTATTTATCGCCTATTTTGATTTGGCAAAACTCTCCGTCATATAAGTAATCATGCCATTTGGTATATGGAAACTTCTTGTCATTGATTGGCTTTCCGTTTGTGTCTATGAAATAAACGCTGTCATTCTTGCAGACTGCCGCCACACCACTACTGAATATCCAAGCCTTATCAAATTGCGGTTCTGCAATAACCTTGCCTGTATTGATATTCAGATAACCACGTTTACCGCCTACCCAGTGTGAAAAGATTGAATGCCGGACAAACACCCAAATGCTATCGCCCGGTTGTGGCTCGCCTATAAACTCCACATCGGAAATTATTTTTTCCTTTGTTTCAAGGTCATAGATATATCCCTCCTTAAATGTACGGTGAACTCCCAACCGCTCATTCAACGGATAATCATATTCGTATGAAACTTCATCAAGCATAGCCCAAATGAGAACGCCCACTATGAATGTCAAGCAAACAGCTATTACGGAGCATATTATTCGCCAAAAGTGCTTATATAAGAATGAAAAGGCTTTCATGTCTGGTGTTTATATGTTATTATTTTCTAAGTGGTACTTTTATCTATTTCTCCCTATAAAATGGACTTCTTTCAAAATATAAAATGGACTTCTTTCAAAAAATGTCCTCTTGTTTTCATGTCCAAATTTTCAAGTCACTTTGTTGCTTCTTTTAAGAGTGTCAGGAAGAAAATTGGACATTTATTCAGACCTCATTATGTCTATAAACAATTTTACCCTTGCAAGAAACTCCCTTGAAATGTTCCGTATCTTCTTCTTTGCAATGTTTGGCATAGTTGCATTGTAAGCCACAGCTTGCAAGCCATAATGTTCTGCAAGGTATATGGCTCTTTCATTGTGGTACTTCTGTGAAATGATAGTAATGCTTCCCAAGTCCTTGACTTTGGCTATCGAACGCAGGGTGCGTGTCCCTTGATAATCCAAAGAAATCAAGCTGTCGGGTACTCCCTGCTTTATCAATGAATCTATCATAGCTATCAATTCATTACATCCTCCAGTATTTGAATAATCACCTCCACTTGCTATAATCTTTTTGTCCTTTAAGTACAATGTTCACCCATTGGATAGAATAGACTTTATTCTTCCCTCTGCCCGATAAAAAGCAAAGCTCATTCAAATTTTGAATATCTAAAGCCATATAAAAAATTCAAAGCTGTCAGCATTCTCATTTTGCAGGCTTCAGATGATAGCGTCATGTTTATCGTTCACTTGTTTGCTTTATAACCAACCGCCTGTCCGTCTTCCGTTATCCCCTCGGCGGAGACCACAAACTGCTTGCACGACGAGTTGTTGTAGAACTCAACGGTGGCCTCGCCGTTGGCGTCAAGCGTTATGTTTGGATTCCAATAGAGTTGTCTGTAATGACTGTCGTCATCCACGTCCGTTTTGCCAGCGCCTGTTCTGTCACACCTGTCTGTACTATAACCTGGCACATTTATGCTGACGCTATTGGTGGAAAGCAATGGCGTGAATTTTCCTTTGTCTTTTCTCGGCATCATGCAAATTACGATAGAAGGCTTGCCCAACGGACGACGGCCCCTTACGTTTATGCCTATATCCCATGACCATGAGTTCATGCTGTAACCGCTCATGTGCTTATACTGTGGCACTTCGTCATATCCATACGCATTGCAGATGGCGCTGTCTGTACGAATTACAATCTCGTCATAATTCTCAAAATTGAAGCCGAAGCCGTCATAGACGTGCCGCGCTTTTGGAACAGCATTATCACCGGGATAGGCCCCGTCAACGCTAACTATCCTGACAGGAATACCGGCAGGATAGCCCCAACGGCGCAGCATACTGAATATCAGGTTGGATGTGTCGCCATATTTTATCCCGGCGCGTCTGAAGCCGAAGTCTTTCGCGACGAATGCTCTCATCCACTCCACTTCGTCCGTCATCGAGGTGTGAATGCAGGAGTGTGACAGCCCCACAACATATCTGTCGCCTCTGGCTTTCACCGGCTCTTTAGTTTCATACGATATGCCATTGGCGACTTTCCGGCGCAGTATGGCTTGTTCCGTTTCTGTGTATGCGCGGGGAGTTGGCGCAAACCATTTGTCCACAGTGATATGTAGTGGCTTGCTGTCGTTTTGCGTATTGTATCTGAGCAGCAAATTGCCTCCGGTGTCGCCTAATTTCAGACTGAATTCACCAAGGCTGTCTGTGGCCGTACCAAAGTATAATGTGTCAGTTTCGCCATATAGCACCGAAGCCAATTTCACCCCGGGCAGGTGCCTTTCCACCGGGTCTTTCAAAAATTTTTTGCTTGTGGCAGTCACTCTGCCGTAAACAGATAGACACTTTTCTGGAATTATCTTCCGAGACGCCGGGGCACAATCGGCTGCACGGACAGAGGCAAGGAAATCAGCCATATTGTCGCCACAGCCAGCAATTTCGGACTCCTTTGCGTCAGTCACGGACAATGACAACCGACTGTTCGGATGGCCTTTCAGCTTTAGCACCACCAAATTTGGCTGTGCAAGCCTGGTGGTGTCATAATCAACAGTCAACATTCCGACAGACATCATACCGCCTGTAGTGTCTGCATGCGGTTCCGGCATCGTCTGCGGATTGAAAGTTATATTGCGCTTGCGTCCGAGTATCACCCGTTTTGAATAATCGCCTCCTTGTGGTTCCTCATAAACAGGCACAACTCTTGTGAAATAGTTTTTCACGTCTTGTTTAACCATATAGCGCGTGTAAGCCCTCAGCTCATAAAGGCCTGACAGCCAAGATGGCTGCAGGGGTATACAACCGTGGCAACGTCCACGCTCAATTTTATATTTCTGTGTGGACAACACGTACCCCTCCGGCGCCAGTATGTCAACATATAGGACTTTGCTCTCAACATCCGAACATACACCAGCCCCATTTACTACCGTTGCCGCGAAACGGATGTCCTCACCGAGAAAATACTCGGGGCTGTCAAGGTGAAGATGCACAAATTCACAATACCCGGCACTGCTCTTGTCTGCCTTAACGCTGAGACATAAGAATGTCAGTAGAGATGAAAGAAATATTCTTTTTCCAACCATAAAAACAACATTGTTACAGTTACATGAATGTCTGCGTTTTGTAAACAGTCTTTTTGTTTTATACAAGATGTTATGTCTTGTTTCCGGCCATTCCATGCAGAATGGCTGGAAGAAAGGCTTGCACTGTTTTAAGCTGTATTTGGCAAAATACGGACATTCATAATTATTCTTCACTGATTATCTACGCTTATATGTCGCATTCTCCTTTTGAGGGTCTGTAGGCCGTTATTACGCAGGAAAGTCCTTCTGCGGCACGTCTATCGGTCTGCATACACACCTCAGCGGATTCTCACACATGAACACATAATACCAGCGGCCGTTGTACTCGAAGTTGGCCGTGAAGGTGTATCTGAACGGCGGGTTCTGCAGCAGGCGGAAGCGCGGGTCGCGCACCTTGATGTACACCCTGTCCTCGCGGCCGGTGCTGTCTTTCACCACCACGTATGTGTTATAGTCCTGCACCTCGCAGGTCGGCCTGGCCTTTGGGAACGGGTGGCAGTGGCCGGCGTACACCTTTAGCCACAGGCGCTCCGTGTCGCTCAGGCGGTAGTCCTCGGCTCCGAACACCAGGCCGATGTACGGATTCTTGTTGTGCGCCGAGCCGAGCATGCCGTTGGCCACGGAGTTCCACCTGTAGCGGCGTGCCTTTATCTTGGCCAGCTCCACGGAGTCCGTCACCCGGCGCGTCGTCCTGTACTTGCCGTCGGCGCCTTTCTCCATAATGTACGTCTGCGGCTTTAGCGGGCGCGCCGACATCATGTCGGCGTGAAGCTCGGAGCGCAGCATCCTGCGTTTCTTCCATGTATTCTTCGGCACAAGACCTACGTCGGGGTTCACCTTATAGATGCTGTCTCTGTACTCACGCCAACTGATTCTGTTCTTCCTGTGCTTGCGCTGCTCCTCCGTCGCCCAATATCGGGCGATTACGTGCTCTAATGTGTCGCGCCCCGGCCTGTAGTTCACAAGAAGGGAGCGGGTGACACCCATTTCCAGCACGTAAACAGTCAGTGAGTCTTTGTATTTGGCAAGTCTGCGCTTCGTGTTATCGAAATCCTCTCGCCTCAGCCCGAAAGTCTTGTACTGGTTTGGCTCAACAAACATCTTTACATTGTTCGCATGGCTGATGCTGTCCACCACCGAGCAGAACTCCTCATACGGCACAATGTCTTTGTGGGAGGAGCACGACAAAGTGATTGCTGCAAAGGCTGCGCAGACAGTCAATGATTTAAAAGATTTCATACGGTTCATATATATTTTTATTTTTTATCACAATTGTATATGATGTTTCATTAAGAAGCGTCTTGCGGTCGAAGATATAAGGGGTGGGTCGTAAAAATCCATCTCGTCTTTGGCGTGAAGATGTTCTGATGCGGCAAATGTACAATTTTTTTCAGAAGTGCGGAAAAGTTTCTGTTGTTTTGTGTTGAACTCATTTGAACTTTTTCCAAAAAGTCTTTTTTCTTGCTTCAGTCGCAAAAAGTTTAAATGAGTTCATTGCAAGCGTTTGCGATACTTGCATATTTTGAACTAAAAATCCGCCTCTGCCGTCGTGTTTCTCGCCACCTGCCGTTTCGCTTTGCGATATAGGCCGTTTCGCATCCTGAAATGACCCAAAACGCGGGCAAAAACAGGCCATTTCGCAAGACAAAACGGGCCTCTTCGCAAGTTGCTGGATGTCAGTGTGTTAAGCCGCCGGGCGCGTATTAACACTTTTAACGGTTGAATGTTAAAAACCAAAATGGCTTTTTATTAATGAATATTCGCATATAGCCAAATGCCGCTATTGACGGGTTCTTTGCTTGTGATGCGCCGACCTTTCTCCCGGTCATTCCGCTGGAAAGCGGAATCCAGCCGCCTCGTTGTTGCCCCTTCCCCTGCATTGTAACATCTGTTAAATTGCTTTGGCTCTCAGTGGCGTTAACCTGATTTAACCTTTCGGAGGGGGGTGAATGTGAAAATATATATATCTTTGCCGATTAGATAGATAATTGCGTTTTTTAATTTAAAATTCAATCAATGAAAATCCGAAGAATCTTTATTATGGCCGCCCTTTGCGCGCCTTTGTTTCTTGCCTCGTGTTCCGACGACAGCGCGAGCGACTGGACGCCGTCAGTGTCAATAGAGGGCGGTGTGAACAATGTTACCCTTAACCGCGAGGACGGCGACTTCACACTCGGCGTGGCCGCCAACGGCAGCTGGACGGCAGAGGTTGTCGGCGAGGACGCCGACTGGCTGTCGCTGATCACCTCAGAGGGCAACGGCGCTGGCAGCGTGCGCTACATCGTGGAGCCAAACACCACCGACCTTGACCGCGAGGCGCGCATAGACATCAAGTGCGGCGACAAGACCGTGAGCTACACCGTGCGCCAGACGACGGTGAGCGAGGTTGACGACGTTCTGGGCGAGAACGCCGGTGAGACGGACTACTCGCTCTTCGGCGCCACCGTGCCCATCGGCTACGGAATGCACATAAAGGGCACAAGCTCCATGACGCGCTTCAACGCAGGCCAGATATTCAACGTGAAGAATCTTGACAAAGAAGAGGTGCAGGAGTATATGGACGGCGAGTATGTGACAATGTATGAAGAGCCCACTACCAAAGTGAACCTGATTTCAGGCAAGGAGTTCAGAGACAAGTCGCAGCACATCGGCGCCAAACTTTCCGTGAACATACAGTTCGGACTGTTCAAGCTGGGGCTCAAGGGCGCCTTCAATATGTTTGAAGGCACTGTGGACACCACTTACAATTACAGCGCGTCGGCATCCGTTCCGCTGCAGACAGCCACGCTCGAATATTCAAGCATCCTCGACGATTATGAGAACCTGCCTGAGAATCTGCAGAAGCTCGTGCTGACAAACTCGTTCACCAAGCTGCGCGACCAGATTCAGGAGCTTGTGGCGTCGGGCGCCGACACAACATCTCAGGAGCTGAACAAAGCGCTGAAATCGCTCGACTCCAAGTTCGGTCCGGTGTTCTGCTCGGAGGCCCAGCTCGGCGGCACCACCAATGTCTCTCTGGCTCTGTCCAGCTCGGAGGCCAAGGACACGCTTGCCATCTCCGGCGAGCTGTCGGCAGGCTTCACTTCGCTCTTCTCGCTCGATGTCACTGCCTCGGCCGACTTCCTGAGCACAAGCCGGGCCAGCCTTGAGAACTCCGAGCTGAACGTCTCCGTGACCGGCGGCTCCAAGACCGCGCGTACAGACCTGGTAAAGGCCATGCGCGTGATAACAGACCCCAACACCAGCGCGGCCACGGTCAACGAGACGCTGATTGACGCCATCGGCAAGTGGTCGGAGACGATAGATGTCAACACGCCCGGCAACTTCACCTGCACTGACTATTCGCTCATCGGCATCTGGGAGCTGTTCACAGACGAAGAGGCCCGCGAGGTTGTCAAGGAATACATGAGGAAGCAGTATCCCAACAACGCCGACGGCACGTCGCCCTATCTCGTTGACATACAGCGGAGCGCCGAGGAGTCGCTGTGACGGCAGATTTGCAGGCATTCATTTAAACAAGAATGTTTATGACGGAAACACGTTCTGAAGTCCATACCACATCCCGCCGCCCCGGCCTCGCGCCGCTCGCCGTGGCGGGCTTGTGTTTTCTTGCGGTGTCGTGTGCCGACGACGACATGGCCGGCCTGGCCGGCGGCACATGGCAGCAGCCCGACACCTACTGGCACACCCGCACCCGCTCGGCCGCCGAGCAGCAGACCATGCTGCGCAGCCACGGCGTGGGCTTCTCGTTCGACGCCATCAACGGCGAGCGGTGCGATGTGGGCAGCGTGAAGTGCCAGGTGCTCAATCTCGACGCGCTCGACGCGGCGGGTGCCTATCTCATCGACAACACGCAGCACTCCGAGAGCGAGACAAGCACCAGCCGCAGCTTTGCCGAGTATCTGCGCAACGTCAACACCGCCACCGGCGTCTCCGGCGGAGTGCTCATCTACAAGGGCAGCTACATGAAGACGGCCTCCATCTTCGAGCGCTCGCTCGACACCACCATGTGCTTCACTTCGGTGATTAGCGAGAGGGTGGCCGAGAAATACATCGACACCAACATGATAGACGTCCTCTTTGAGGACAACCCCAGGCAATACCTGTCGGACAACTTCCTCTATGCCATTGACAAGCTGAGGCGCGGCGGCATCGAGGACGTGGCCGTTGTTGACTCGTTCATCGACATCTTCGGCACCCACGTCATCACCGGCTCCACTGTGGGCGGCAGGCTCCAGCTCGACGTCCTGACCAGCCGCAAGGGCGTCAACACGTTCATACAGGAGAAGCAGGTGGAGGAAAGCTCGCTCGACCTGTTCTTCAAGAAGACCGTCTCCACCATGACCGAGGAGGAGCTTAAGGCCGCCACGGCGCTGCTCGACAACGCCGAGATGCACCTCACGGTTGTGGGCGGCGACCTGTCGCATATGAACACGCTCGTGGCCAACCCTTCGTTTGGCAACATAGACGCCACGCCCGAGGCGCTGTCGCGCTGGCAGGAGAGCGTCAGCCTCGACGCCGCCCAGCCGTGGAACAGCCGCTGCGAGATGACCGACATGGAGGTGACGCCCATCTGGGAACTCATCCCCGACGCCGAGCTGGCGGCCCTTGTCCGCACCCGCATAGAGGCCACCGCGCCCACCATGCAGGAGCTTTACGGCAACCGCAACTTCCTGAACGTTGAGATTCCCGTCGGCTTCGGCGCCGTCTCCACCACGTTCGGCGGCAGGCTGATGACCGTCGCCGACCCATGGGTGGTGGATGTCATCGCCGCCAACCGCCACGTGGCCACCGTCTGCAAGGAGTGGGTGCCAGAGATAGACCCGCGGGGCAGCGTCCGCGTGGTCTACCCCATCTATGAGAACAGAATACAGACGGACGCCGGCCTGTGCGTCCACAACGGCGTGGCCTATCGTGTAAAATGGCTCTACAACCGCTTCTCGGTAGAGCCTGCCGACACCGTCGCCACAGACAAGGTCTACCTCACCTTCGGCTATCTCGACCCCGCGCCCACCGGCGGCGTGAGCTACCAGAGCGGCCTGCTGCGCCTGGGCTACGAGTGGCCGGGCAGCATAGCCACCGACGGCTCGCTGGCCAACCGCGGCGAGGTGCGCACCACGCGCAAGTTTCTGGGCCACTTTTATCTTGACAGCGAGAAGAACTACGCCAACCTGCCCAACTGGACGTACCAGACGGTCGCCCCTGACAACCGGCACTACGAAGAGGAGTATGCCGCGCAGTTTGCCGCCGGCCTGCCCTACACGCTCTCAGGCGTCGGCCTTGCCGGGCGCAGCGGCGCGGCCAACCTCGTCAACCGCATGGTGCGCGATGACGATTACGTATATTACATCAACACAACCGAGATAAGCAAATGAAGAAATGTCTGTTTTTCGTGGCGTTCGTGGCTTTCGCCGCCATTCTCGCCTCGTGCAGCGACGACAGCGGGTGGCAGGGACCGCAGCCGCCGGGCGCGGTGACGCTCTCGGAGACGGAGGTGACGCTCCCCGCCAAGGGCCGCTACTACACCATCGCCGCCACGGCCGCTCCCGGTTCGAGCCTCGGCGGCGTGACAGTGGCCGCCGGCGCCGGGTGGATAAGCCTTGAGAGCGACACCGTCTATGCCGACGGCACGGTGGAGTTCTACGTGGCCGACAACGACAGCCTGCAGTCGCGCACCGCCACGCTCACCCTCACCGGAGCCGACGGCGCGGCCGC
Organism: uncultured Prevotella sp.; assembly: GCA_944320305.1. GTDB lineage: Bacteria > Bacteroidota > Bacteroidia > Bacteroidales > Bacteroidaceae > Prevotella. The sequence continues at coordinate 38,903 of CALUGW010000017.1, forward strand.
CGTGTGCACCGTGACCCAGCTCGGGGCCGCCGACGGCGAGACCAACGCCGCCGACGCCTATTTCTATGTGGGCTACGGCTACAACATCTTTCAGGACTACATGAACACCAGGAGCCTCTGCGCGCCCATCGTGGACATCGACAAGATGGCCGCGCTCAACGGCGGCACGCAGGCCGTGCAGACCAGCCTGCGCAGCCGCGAGAGCGTTGACTACCTGACGGCCAACTCGCTCTATGAGATGTCGGAGCTGATGACCCGCCGGCAGGACAAGACCACGAGCGGGCTGAAGGGCGCGGCCAAGACCGTGTCGCGCTTCCAGTCGGACGGCACCCTCACGCAGAGCGCCACGCGCTACTGCTACATGTCGCTCAAGCGCACCGTAGGCTCGTCGGCCATGGACTATTCCGTGCTGCAGCAGCTTCTCGACCGGGGCGCGGACGTGTTCACCCCGGACTTCCGCCAGGCCTACGACAAGGTGGCGGCCAACCCCACGGCGGCCACTGTGGACAATCTGCTCAACCGCTTCGGCACCCATCTGGTGACCTACACCGAGATTGGCGGCATGATGGACCTCACCGTGAACTTCAGCTGCGAGGCCAAGGGCGAGCTGGGCATGAGGGCGGAGGATTTCGCCGGCTACTTCTTCAAGTATGAGCCGTCGGACTTCATCGTGCCCGGCACAAGCACCATAGACGGCGTGACGAGCACCGTCACCGTGAACGGAACGTTCAACATCATCGGAGGCACCGACGCCGCCCGCGACAAGATTGTCAGCGGGCTGGGCGCCGGCGGCACCGGGCGCATCGACCAAGCCGCCATGCAGACGTGGCTTTCAGACATCAGCCTGTCGTCGCTCGACGACAGGCAGGCCATCAGCGACAAGAACATAGCGCCGGTAAGCTTCCGCCTCGTGCCGGTGTGGTCGCTGTTCCCGGCCAGTCTTAGGGGGCTGTTCATCGAGCGGGCCACGGCCATGTCGCAGAAAGCGGAGAACAAGAACTTCAGCGACTGGTCGGCCGGCATAGACCTCTACGCCTTCTGCCTCGCCGACGCTAAGTTCATGAACTTCGGCACCGGCGCCGACCAGACCCTTGTGCGCGTGGTCTACGCCTCCAACAGCAGCAACGGCAGCCAGGAGCCGGTGCTCGAGGTGTGCAATGAGTATGTGCCCACCATCAGGGGCGACCGCCGCGTCACCGTGGTCTATCCCATCAAGAACGGCCGCACGTTCCACGGCTCAGGGCTCTTTCCCGGCGACGGCGAGGGCAACCCGCCCGCGTGGCTCACCTTCTCCGACGGCCAGGTCTACGTCAAGCCAGTCAGCGGCATGGGCGCCACAGACGTGATAGACTCGGTGTTCTTCATCCACGGCAACATCTACACCACCAACCTGGGCATAAGCGTGCATGAGCCTTACTTTACAAGCGTGAAAGACCAGACGCTCACGCTCAAGGAGTTTGAGACACTCCGCCAGGAGACTTATCCCATTGTCAAGATAGGAAGCGGCTACTGGACGCGCCGCAATGTGAATGTGGCGATGGGATTCGGCGAGCCGATGGAGCCGTCGGACCCTTATTCGCCTTATTACATCTACGAGTCGGTTGACGACCGGACGGACAACAGGCTGTACGCCTGCGTGTTCAAGGGCAACGACCCAGAGTTCGTACGCTACAACAAGGATGTTTACGGCAGCGATATTGATGATGTCTACGGCGAGTACACAAAGTGGCATGTGCCGATGACCGACGACGCCTATGAGCTGCGCGACTATCTCGGCAACAACCTGAAAGCCCTGTTCAACGGGCAGGCCACTGGTTTCGACGCCCAGTTCTGGGGAAACTACAGCCGCTATGACGACCTCAACAGCGGCAAGGACTTCGGCCGCTACGGCCTGCGCTATGTTGACGAATACTGCTTCATATCTTTCAAGAACAACGACAACTCCGCAACAGCCCTTGCCGTGAGCAAGGATTACAAGCTCACCACGATGCCGGAAATCACGCGTGTGCAGAATCTTTATCCCGTGCGGCTGTTCAGGACGCCTTATTACAGGTACAAATAGTTTCGTGGATTAATTCAATAAAATAAATAGGTAAGATAAAAATGAAAAATATATCAGATGTTTTGGACAGGTTGTTGAGGCTGTCTTTTGCCGCATTGTTGGCCTTTGCTGTGGCTTCTTGCAGCGACGATGACGGCGGCGGACAGCCCGGAGGCAGCGGCAATGGAGACCCTGTTGAAGTGACTGGTGAGGATGTCGCGGTGCCTGATTCTGTTATGAACAAAATGCTTGCGCAGGAGCTGCTGGCCGACTTGTGCGAGGTTGACACAGTCAACGACTCCACTTTCACCTATTCCCACCGCTACGGGCAGCGTGATGAGGCCGACCCGTCCGTAATGTATATGAAGGCAGACAACGACAGCACCGCGCTCTCTTTCTTTGAGTGCCTCGTTCCGCTTGGCGAGCAGGACAAGGTTATGACTGTCGGCAACATGACAACATACACCATCCCGGGGCAGGGCAGCATCACTTACGAATATGAGGGCAGCGGCGATGTCTCCGCCCGCATACACATTGATTTCCCGCAGATACCCGACATAAAGGAGCTTGTGTTCATTCCTGCCGGCGTGTGGCCCTACAATGCAGTCACTCCGTTCCGCGTCGGCCAGATGTGGCAGAACGGTTCTCGCAAGTATGTCTGCATCAAGGAGTATTGCGGCGACAACGACAAGGGCATCCTGATGACATTCGACGGCGGCTGGTCTGACGACTGGTTCGACGGCTATAACGTACACAAGGACTGTGCTTCTGAGTGGGCGTGGAAGAAGATGGAGGATTTCTACAACAATAACAGAACGAAGTTCGACAATGCGGTCAGTGCCGGGGTTATTCCGCACACATTAGCGGGTGGCTACTGTTTTATGGTTGGCAGCCATACTTCTTCTTACAAGTTCCTGTGGCAGCTTCACCGTTTCCCTTATGTAAGGATTAGTAAAGGCAAATTTGTGTTTGCGACATGTACAGTAAAAAAGCCATGGCAGGGTTTGGAGAATGGTAATCTGCAGCCTTCCTGTTCCATGGAGTTCGGCTCTTCAACGCCTGCCGGGAGCTGGGAACTGCTTGACTATTGATGGCTTCATAGTCTTGTAGTATTCAAATAGTTCGTTGTATGCAAGGATTGGTAATGAAGATTCGCACGGCGGTCATGGCCGCGGTCTGCGCCTTTGGGCTTTATTCTTGCTCCGGCGATGGTGAGGCAGATGGCGGCGCGGCCTCCGGCCTGCCCTCCGTCACGGTGGTCACATCCGTGGGCGGGATGGGCGACATGGGTTATAATGACCTGATTCTGGACGGTGTCATGCGCTTCTACGACAAGGGCGGCGTGCGAATGTCGCTCGTGCAGCCCACCGGCATGGCTCAGGCCGGGCAGGCGCTCGACGCTTGGGTGGAGGAGACGCGCGGCGGCGGGCGCAGCCTGCTGGTGCTGGCCGATGACGGCTACGGGGAGCTGCTGCGCAGGCGCGACGTGGCTCTGGCCACGAACCAGAGCATACTGCTCTTCGAGAGCGGCGGCGACAGCCTGCCGGCGGGCGTCACCACGTTCTCCATCGACCGCTACGGAGCCGCCTGGCTGGCCGGCAGTATGTGCCGTGAGCATCCGTCGGCCACGGTCATCGCCGCCATGCCGGGCAACAGCACGCTTCAGCGGGCAATCGACGGCTTTACCGACGGCTACACTGCCGGAGGCGGCAGTGCGCCCGAGGTGCTCTACCTGTCTGACGGCGAGGAGGGCTTTGCCATGGCCGACAGCGCCTACCGCTTGGCCTCGCGGCTTGAGCGCACGGTTATTCTGCCCCTTGCCGGAGGGTCGAACGGCGGCGTCTACAAGGCGTCGCGCGAGGTGTTCGCCCTGACAATGGTCATCGGCATGGACGCCGACTGCTCGCTGCGCTGCCAGAACCTGCCGTTCTCGCTTGTGGTGCGGGTCGATTCGCTGGTGGAGACCTATCTTTCGGACTGGCTCAAGGGTCAGATGGTGGCCGGCCACCGCTCATTCGGGCTGGCCGAGGGCGCCACCGGCATAGTGTTTACGCCCGGCTTCTACGACAATGCGGACTTCCTGGAGAATTATTTTGCAGGCGACCGTGACTATTGGACAAAGGCTTGCGCCAGCTTTATGGACGAGGCCATAAGAAAGGAGAAAGAGTATGAGAGCAGGTAGACCGTGGCTTGTGTGGCTGTTTGTGGCGGCGCTGGCCCTCGTGTCGTGTGCCGACGATGACGGCGACGGTTCGGGCGGCGGCACCGTCACCACCTACAAGGTGGCCGTAATCATGCCCGGCAGCGAGCAGGAGCGGTGGAGCCGCGTGGCCGAGTGGGCGCTGGAGAATATCGACTACGCCCAGGCCGGACTGCCCCGGCGGGTGAGGCTCGACCTGGTGTGGCAGGACGAGGAGTCGGCCGACTGGGAGGCGTTTGCCGGGCAGGCGGCCGACGATGAGAGCTTCGTGGCCATTGTGGGGCCGAAGAACTCTGTTCACGCCCGCCGTGCGGCACAGCTGTGCCAGTCGGGCGGCAAGACGCTGATTCTGCCCGTGGCCACTTCCACCGAACTGCAGCGCATCTATGCGGGCAGCGGCAACGTGTGGAATCTTTCACAGTCGGACATAACGCAGTGCGAGCTGCTGCTCACCCAAGCCCGGCTGGCCGGCTGCCGCGAGGTGTCGCTGCTCGCGTCTGACGATGACTATGGCAAGAGCTTCACCGACTGGTTTGCCTTCCAGGCCACTGAGCTGGGTCTTGAGGTTGGCGAGGTGGCGGCCTACCGCACGGCCGACGACATACGGCTGGCGGTGCGCGGCCAGGCCATGGGAATGGGGGCGTATGACGACGCACTTGTGTTTGTCCCGTCGTCAGCCGCCGACGCGCTTGTGCTCGACGCCGAACTGGTGAAGCTCCGCGGCGAGGCTGGCGGCGTGTTCTATTACCCCAAGCTGCTTTGCTCCGATGTGATGTTCTCTTCGTCTGTGCTTCCGCATCTCAGTTACGATATGTATGAGGGCCTGGCGCCGTCGGCAACGCCGGAGTCGGGCTTCAACAGCGTTTACCAGAGCAAGTTCGGCGAGCCTCCGCTGAGCGGCGAGGCTCACCTGTTTGACGCGCTGACCTTGCTGGCCTACGCTCTGGCCGACATGGAGACTGACGGTGCGGCCACGCTCAACGACGCCATCCTGCGCACTGTCAGCGGGCGCGGCGGCGTGGGGGTGAGCTGGCTGCGCGACGATATGGCCGCCGCTTTCGCCAGGATTCGCAGCGGGGCTGAGCCTAACCTCGGCGGCGTGACGGGCGACTGGACTTTCGACGAGCGCACCCATGCCAGCGTGCTCAACACCACCTATTGCAACTGGGTGTGCCTCGACGGCCGGCCCGCCGTGGTGGAATACCTGTCTACCGACGGCAGCGCGCGTACCATTTCCACCGTGCAGGCCTGGGAATGGCAGACGAGCCAGACCGAAAGCTTCGACCCCAGCCAGCGCGACTCGGTGTATCCCGCCATCAAAGACCGATGGGCGGTGGTCGTGGGCGGGTCTGACGATTGGGTGAACTACCGCCACCAGGCCGACGCTCTGGCCATGTACCAGCTGCTGCGCCGCCACGGATATGACGACAGCCACATCATTCTTGTGATGGAAGACAATCTGGCCGACAACCCCAACAACATCTATCCTGGCGTTGTCAAGGTGCGCCCCGACGGCGAGAATCTTTATCACGACGTCTGCGTGGACTACCGTCTGAGCGACATCAGCTTCAGCGACCTGCGCGACATAATGCTCGGCCGCGGCAGCGCGCGCCTGCCCGAGGTAGTGGGCAGCGGTCCGCAGGACAATGTGATAATGTTCTGGTGCGGCCACGGCAACGCCAACTCGCTGGCCTGGGGCAGCTATGGCAGCGTGTCGGGCGACGACCTGCGCTCCGTTGTCGGCGCCATGCACGACGCCGGGAAGTACCGCAAGTTCTTTTTCGCCCTCGACGCCTGCTACTCGGGCACTATCGGCGAGGCCTGCGAGGGGGTGCCCGGACTGGTGGTTATGACCGCCGCCAACCCCTACGAGCCGTCGAAGGCCGACATGAAGGACACCCGCATGGGCCTCTGGCTGTCTAACGGATTCACGCGCGCGTTCCAGGATGCCATCTATGCCAATGCCGCCATCTCGCTGCGCGACCTTTATTACACCTGCGCCAGGCATACCGTAGGCTCCCACGCCATGATGTACAACGTGGAGCGCTACGGTAATGTGTTCCGCAACACCATGGCCGAGTTTCTCGGACAGTAGCGGACTTGACGCGGCGAGGGCGCACAGTGCTTGTCCGCCGTTGCGGATTCGCGCTGTGCGCCCTCGCCCTGTCTGTTTCGTTGTGCTGTCTTTTCTCCGCTCGCCGGGCCTCACTTGAAATTGGCATCCGCCTTCACCGTGTGGCCTATCGAGTCGGGGTTTTCAAACAGGTCGGCCTCGGTGATGCCGTGCTTGCGCATATAGTCGTCGGCCAGTCGCTGCAGTTCTTTCACCGCGCCGTCCAGAAAAAGCGTGTGCATGGTGTTGTCCATTATGAACTCGCGCACCTCCTTGCGCCTTATCATGGTCTCGGCGAACTCTCTGTTGGAGGAGATGCTCCTCATCTCGTCTGAACAGCAGATGTCTTTGTACAGCTCGAAGCGCTGCTTGCTGTTCTGTTCCACGATGGCGTCCATGTGGTTTATCACGTTGAACGCGGGGCCTGCGAAATCGAGAAACTCCTCGTCGCCCACCATCTCCCACGTGTTGCCGGTGCTGCTGAAGATCTTCTCCACGGTGTTGTCGCTTATGTGGAAGTTGAAGTCACTTATATGCTGGCAGAATTTATTTGCCATGGTTGTGTCGGCGTATGCCACACTGTCGGGGTAGAGGCGGTTGAAGTAGCGGAACACGGAGTCGGCCTCCGTCAGGCTCCTGGCGTTGCCCGAGAGCTGGCGGAGCGACTTGCAGATGTGCTTCAGCGCCATTTTCTTTATTGTCTGCTCGGTCTTTTCCTGCTTCTTTCTGTTCAGCACGGCGTTCGATCCGAATGTTATCATTATGCCGAGTGTGGCGGCCACGAAGCTGCACGACATTGTGCGCAGCCACGGCAGGAACGCGGCCTTGAACCGGCCGGGCCTGCTTTTGCTTTCGCTGTTCTTTCCGTTGTTGTCCATAGCTGTCATTTTTGTTGCCGGTGCCGGGTGTCATTCTTGCGCTGCGGAGGCCTCGCCGTTGGCCTTGGCCCAGTTTATGAAGCCCTCCTCGACGCTCTTCAGCATGGCCATGGGGTCCGCCGTCATGCAGAGCGCGGCCTTCTGTTGCGCCTTGTAGGCTTCAGTGCGCATCATCCGCAGCATATTGTCGAGCGTGCTCTCCGGCATGCTCTCAACGAATGAGTTCAGCGTTATGGTCTTTACCGTGGCCAGGACGAACCCTATCAGTTTCTTTGTTTGCGGGTCGCCGGCGGTGCTGCGGTATTTCTCGGGCATATGGCCAAGGGTGTTGGCGACCATGTTCTCAATCCCCAGCAGCCCCCACAGCTCCTCAAACTTCGCCCTGTATTGCGGCGGGCACTCCTTTTCCGGCAGTTTCCGCGGCTCTCCGCCGGCAATCATCTGCTTGGTGGCCTCGGCTATTGCCGGCCCCATGCTCCTCATTATCTGTTCCGTCTGCGCCGCCATGTCGGCTGTGGCTCGGCGGATGTCAGGGTCGGCCGTCATCTTGTTGAGCTGCCGCAGCTGGTCCTCGGTGACGTTCTCGCGGTAGCAGGGCAGGGCGAAGTCCGTCATATCGTCGAAGTATTGCGACGCGAGATAGCTGTCGAGGCTCTTTTCCAGGCGCCGCGCCTCGTCGGCAGTCACGCCGTGGCTGCTCTTCTTCAGCGTGCCGGCCACCCACATTTTTACAGCCGACCGTTTCATAAACACTGTTGTGGAGTCGCCCACGATGAGCTTGTGCAGCTCGTCGCGGTAGCCGTCGGCGGCGGCTCCGGCGCACATCGCTGTTGCGGCGATGAGGCAGATGAATGCTTTCCTTATCATATTCTCGGTCTCCGTTTGTTGTCTCTCTTTGGTTGTCCGGGCGGTCCCGCCGTCAGCTTTCAGAAAAAACGCCTCCGCCCACAGCTAAAACGAATAGGGCGGAGGCTTGCGCGTTATCCACTGGCACGGCCGATTAGTGATATTATGCGAACGTTGGCTATGCCCGAAAAACAATCTTCGCGCTTATTTACCTTTGGCCATATAGTTGCGCTCGGCTTTTATCGACACTCCGCCGCCGCTCTTGGTGAACGTAAGCAGGTCTGTGCGGATGGAGTGGTTGGCGTGGTCGAATATCTTGCCCGGGTCGAACGTGCGTCCGTTCACGCGGCACTCGAAGTGCAGGTGTGCCGTGGTGGCGCGGCCTGTGCGGCCTGTCAGCGCTATCACCTGTCCGGCCTTCACCTTGTCGCCTTTCTTCACAAGGTTCTTGGAGTTGTGGCTGTAGCAGGTCTCTATGCCGTTGGCGTGGCGTATCTTGATGTAGTTGCCGTAGGCGTAGTAGCGCTGCGACATGGTCACCACGCCGTCGAAGGCGGCGCGTATCTCGTCGTTTGGCGTTGTCTTCAGGTCAACGCCGGTGTGCCTCCTGCCTCCGCGGCTCCCGTAGCGGCTTATCACCTTGGCGCCGTCCAGCGGGTAGCACCACTCGCCGGGATTGAGCGAGGCCAGGTTGAGGCTGAAGCGGCTGCCGCCGTCAAATGGGTCGGTCGTGTAGTCTGGCTCTTTTGCCTTCCTGGCGGCCTCGGCGCGGGCTAGCTCCTCGCGGTCGGGGCTGGTCACGGAGATGCTCACGCGGTTGCCACTCTTGCGGCAGAGCACCGTCTGGCGCAGCAGCCGGTGGCTCTCGGGGCTGATGATGGTGGCGGGATTGATGCGTCCGCCGTTCACCATTATGGCGAACAGGCAGTAGGTCCTGCCTTCCGTGCCGCCCACGATGGCTATGGTCTGGCCCGCCTTTACGCGCTGCCCCACGCGGACGAGGTTCTGTGCGTTGTGGCCATAGACTGTCTCAAGTCCATTGCCATGGCGCACCACAATCACGTTGCCGTAGTGGGGATGGCGCTTGGCGAGCCTCACCGTGCCGTCGAACATGGCCTTCACGGCGTCGCCCTTGGTGGTGCTGATTTCCAGGTTGTTGTCTTTGGTCAGCCGGGCCTTGCCCACGGGCAGCGGGAAAGAGTAGGCTCCCGAGGGCATTGCGGCGAAATCGACAGTGAAGGCGTCGGAGCGTGTGAAGAGTCCCGGGGTCTCGATGCTGATCTGTTGCTGCTCGAGCGGTGTGAATGTGTCTGTCGTGGCCGATGTCAGCGTCACCACCACAACGGCCGCCGCGAGCAGGTTCTTCAACTTCATTTTGCTGTTAAGGGTTTTTAGTTGTCATGTCTTGTCTGTCATTATCCCGGTGAACAGCCGTCCGCTGGCCGTGCCGAGACGGCGCGCGGAGAACAGTTCGTCGGCGTGAGAGTAAGTGCACAGGTCCGATACGCTCACGGACTGTGCGCTGAGTCCGGCCTCTATCAGCTGCAGGCGGTTGCATTCGCCGAGGTCTATGTGCCATTTCGCCTCCCTGCGGCTGATGCGCTCCATGGGGAGTCCGGCCGCCGCGAAGGCGTCGTAGACCTCGTCGCCCACCTCGAAGCGTCCGATCGATATTGCCGGTCCGGCCGCGGCCCTGAGCCTTTCGGGGCGTGTGCCGTAGGCCGCGGCCATGGCCGCCACCGCCTTCTGCACGATGCGGGCCGCCGTTCCGCGCCATCCCGCGTGTACGGCGCAGCAGGCGCGGTGGTCGGGGTCGTAGAGAAGCACCGGCAGGCAGTCGGCTGTTGACACTCCGACGCACACGCCCGGCACGTCGGTCATCACCGCGTCAACACCCTCCAGCGCCATGTCGCGCGTGGGGCGGGGCAGCGCGGCCAGCTCCGCCGTCACTATGCGTATCTCTGTGCCGTGCGTCTGGTGAGGCATTATTATGCTGTCGGGGCTTATGCCCAGCCGTGCGGCCAGCAGCCCGAGGTTGGCCTCCGCGGCCTCGGGGCTGTCGCCGCAGTGGCGGTTGATGTTGAACTCGCCGTGGCAGCCGCTGCTGAATCCGCCTTGGCGGGTGGTGGTGAAGGCTGTCACGCCCTCGCCCAGACTGTAGAACAGCAGGCGGGGCTCAGGCATTGCCGCCCTCCCCGTCCTCATATTCAAAGTCGTCGAAGTCCTCAATGCCGTCGGCGTCCTCCAGGGCGTCGGCGTCCACATACTCGATGACGTCGTCCTCGCCCTCTGCGGCCAGCTCCGCGGCAAACGTGCCCATGTCCTTGTCGCGGTGCACGAGCGTGTCTTCGGCGGTTATGTCCTTCAGTTTGTTGCTCTCGCTGTTAAGCTCCTGCCACAGAATGTCCTTCAGCTTGTCGAGCCCGTAGCCCGTGACGGCCGAGATGAACACCACCGGAATGTCCGCCGGAACGGTCTCGCGGAGCATCTCTATCAGCTCCTCGTCCAGCAGGTCGGCCTTGGTGACGGCCAGCACGCGGTGCTTGTCGAGCATCTCGGGGTTGAAGTTGCGCAGCTCGCCCAGCAGAATCTCGTACTCGCGGCGGATGTCGTCGGTGTCGCCCGGCACCATGAAGAGCAGCAGCGAGTTGCGCTCGATGTGGCGCAGGAAGCGCAGACCCAGCCCCCGGCCCTCGCTCGCGCCCTCGATGATGCCCGGAATGTCGGCCATCACGAACGACTGCCTGTCGTGATACTCCACGATTCCGAGCGACGGCTCGAGCGTGGTGAACGGGTAGTTGGCAATCTTCGGCCTGGCGCTCGACAGCGCCGAGAGCAGCGTTGACTTGCCCGCGTTGGGAAATCCCACCAGCCCGACGTCGGCCAGCAGCTTCAGCTCCAGAATTACGGTCATCTCCTGCATCGGCTCGCCGGGCTGCGCGAAGCGCGGCGCCTGGTTGGTGGCGGTGCGGAACTGGTAGTTGCCCAGTCCGCCTCGGCCTCCCTTGAGCAGCATCACCACCTGTCCGTCGCGGGCCACGTCGCAGATGTACTTGCCCGTCTCGGCGTTGTAGGCCACCGTTCCGCATGGCACGTCGATGTAGACGTCCTTGCCGTCGGTGCCGTGGCAGCAGTCGCGGCCGCCGTTGCCGCCGTGTCCGGCGCGTATGTGGCGCTCGTAGCGCAGGTGCAGCAGTGTCCAGTAGTTGTGGTTGCCGCGCAGGTAGACGTTGCCGCCGCGCCCGCCGTCGCCGCCGTCGGGGCCTCCGTTGGGCTGGTATTTGACGTGGCGCAGGTGCATCGACCCGCGCCCGCCTTTGCCCGAGCGGCAGTATATCTTTACGTAATCGACAAAGTTTGACGCTGGCATCGGCCTTTAGTTCAGGTTGTCAATGACGGCGCAGATGTCGGCGAAGATGCGGTCCAGCTCGCCCAGTCCGTCGATGTGGTGGTGGATGTTCTCTTTGTCGTACCACTCGATGAGCGGCGCCGTCTGGCTGTGGTACACGCCGAGACGCTTCCTGATGGTCTCCTCGTTGTCGTCGGAGCGGCCGCTCTCCTGTCCGCGCTTGATGAGCCGCGTCATCAGCTCGTCCTCTGGCACGTCAAGCTCAATCATCGCCGCCACCTTGTGGCCGCGCTCGGCGAGCATGGCCTTGAGGGCCTCGGCCTGCGGGATGGTGCGCGGGAATCCGTCGAAGATCACTCCCTCGTGGTCTGTTCCGAATCCGTCGTAGACGCTTGCCAGTATGCTCACCATCAGCTCGTCGGGTATCAGCTGCCCGTTGTCTATGTAGCCCTTGGCCGTTTTGCCCAGCTCGGTGCCGTTCTTGATCTCGTTGCGCAGCACGTCGCCGGTGGAGATGTGGCCCAGTCCGTATTTCTTAATCATCAGGTCGCTCTGCGTTCCCTTGCCAGAACCGGGTGCGCCGAAAATCACGATGTTCCTCATTGCTTGTCTGTAAATTTATGTTTTGTTCTTGTTTCCGTTGTTGTGCCGGCGTGGCGCGGGCTGCCGCCTCACTCCGTTTTCAGCGTGTAGATGTCGCGGAGCTGGCGCCCCTGCTGGTCGTAGTCCAGCCCGTAGCCCAGAACGAAGTCGTCCGGAATGCTGAACGCCGCGTAGTCCACGCGCAGGTCCGTCTGCAGGCGGCCGGGCTTGAGCAGCAGCGTGCAGACGCTCACCGACTCGGGGCCGCGCGTGCCGATGCTTTCCACCATCCGCTTCATGGTCAGTCCGCTCTCGATGATGTCCTCGACGATTATCACCGCGCGCCCCGCCAGGCTCTCGTTGATGCCGATCACCTCCTTGACCTTGCCCGTGGAGGTGGTGCCCTGGTATGAGGCCAGCTTCACGAACGATATCTCGCAGGGGATGGTGACCTCGCGCATCAGGTCGGCGGCGAATATGAACGCGCCGTTGAGCACGGCGAGCAGCAGCGGGTTCTTGCCCTCCATGTCGCGGCTTATCTGCTCCGCCACGGCCTTCACGCGCCGTTTTATCTCCGCTTCCGGGATGGAGGTCTCGAACGTTTTGTCCAGGATTTTCACCGTCGCCATTGCCGTTTTTTGTATATTTTGACGCAAAATTACTAAAAATACGCCAAAGCATAGCCATCAGTTAGCATTAATTTTGTATTTTTGCAGGGTATGAAGATTTTCACAAGCGCTCAGATACATGAGCTTGACAAGTACACGATAGAGCACGAGCCGATAGCCTCGATAGACCTGATGGAGCGTGCCGCCAGGGCCATTGCGCGCGCCATTGCCGACGAGTGGCCCACGGCCACGCCCGTGGTGGTGTTCGCCGGGCCGGGCAACAACGGCGGCGACGCGCTGGCCGTGGCCCGCCTGCTGGCCGATGGCGGCTATGCCGTGTCGGCCTATCTGTTCAACATCACCGGCCACCTGTCTGTTGACTGCGCCGCCAACAAGGAGCGGCTGGCCGAGGGGAAGAAGCTCAGGCAGTTCGTCGAGGTGAAGCAGGAGTTCGACCCGCCCCAGCTCGACGAGGGCACGCTCGTCGTCGACGGCCTCTTCGGCTCGGGGCTGAACAAGCCGCTGGCCGGAGGCTTCGCCTCTTTGGTGAAATACATCAACGCCTCGCCCGCCCGCGTGGTGAGCATCGACGTGCCCTCGGGGCTGATGGGCGAGGACAACACATACAACGTGAGGGCAAACATTGTGCGCGCCGACCTCACGCTGACGCTCCAGCAGCCCAAACTGTCGTTCCTCTTCGCCGAGAGCCAGGTGTTCGTGGGCCGTCTGAAGGTGCTCGACATACGCATCAGCCGCGAGGCCATCGACAAGACCGACGCCCGCTACCATATAGTTGACGAGAACGAGGTGCGCCCGCTGCTGCGCCGGCGTGCCGCCTTCGCCCACAAGGGCACCATGGGCAGCGCCCTGCTCGTGGCAGGAAGCTACGGCATGGGGGGCGCGGCGGTGCTCGCCGCGCGCGCCTGTCTGCGCTCGGGGGCCGGCAAGGTGACCGTCCACTCGCCCAAGTGCAACAACATGGTGCTGCAGGTGGCGGTGCCCGAGGCCGTGATACAGCTCGACCAGGAGGAGACAATATTCTCCGAGGCGGTGGACACCGAGGACTACAACGCCCTGGGCGTGGGCCCCGGGCTGGGCGTCAGCGAGCAGACGGCCATAGCCCTCATTGCCCAGCTGCGCCGCGCCCAGTGCCCGGTGGTGGCCGACGCCGACGCGCTGAACATACTGGCCAACCACCGCGCGTGGATGCAGCAGCTGCCCAAGGGCATGATAATGACCCCGCACCCCAGGGAGTTTGACCGGCTGGCGGGCCACTGCGCCGACACCTACGAGCGCATATCGAAGGCCTGCGACATGGCCGAGCGGCTCGGAGCCTACATCATCATCAAGGGGCACTACTCCGCCCTGTGCTCGCCCGACGGCCACGTGGCCTTCAACCCGACGGGCAACGCTGGCATGGCAACGGCCGGCAGCGGCGACGTGCTCACCGGAATAATGACAGGACTGCTCGCCCGGGGCTACAAGCCGGCCGACGCCTGCACCGTGGGAATGTATCTGCACGGGCTTGCCGGCGACCTGGCCGCCCGAGAGCTGGGGCAGGAGAGTCTCGTGGCGGGCGACATCATAAGGTATCTGCCGGAGGCTTTCAAACGGCTCAACGACTAACATCACACAACGACAAGAATATGAGAAAAATCCTTCTTCCTGCCATGCTCCTGCTGTGCGCGGGGGCGCAGGCCCAGACCGAGATAAGCGACTACAGGCCGGGAGTGACGCCCGAGGGCGCCGTCTACTTCCTGCCAAAGACCGTGCTGCGCTTCGTCGTGCAGGTGGAGAAGACCACCTACACCCCGGGCGACTTCTGCAAGTATGCCGGACGCTACCTCCGCCTGGACAACGTGAGTGACGAACCGGCCACGCGCTACCGCGTGACTTCCATAAAGATGGACACCTACGGCGAGGCCGACAAGACCAAGGCCTTTGCCGTGAAGTTCAACGCCAAGAGCGCGGCGTCAAACGTGGCGCTGGCCGACGACGGCACGCTGCTGGCCGTCAACGCCGAGCCGAGACGCCTGCAGGCGCCGGCCGCTTTCCGCCCCGCGCCGAAGCCCAAGCGGCCCAACCCGCGCAGCTTTCTGAGCGAGGAGGTGCTGGCGGCGGGCAGCGTGGCCAAGATGGCCGAGCTGACGGCGCAGGAGATTTACGACATACGCGACAGCAAGAACTATCTGAACCGCGGCGAGGCCGACTATATGCCCAAGGACGGCGAGCAGCTGCGCATAATGCTGGCCAACCTCGACCGCCAGGACAAGGCGCTGACCTCTCTCTTTGCCGGCACGGAGACCAAGGACACGGCTGAATACGTGCTGACGCTCTGCCCCCAGCGCGGAATGCAGCGCCAGGTGCTCTTCCGCCTGTCGCAGAAGCTGGGCCTTGTTGACAGCGACGACCTCTCGGGCGCACCTTATTATATTACGGTGACGGACGCGCAGAACCTGCCCGAGGCCGCCCCGCAGGCCGGGGACGGCAAAAAGAAGAAAGACAAGCAGGAGGGCATCTATGTGAACGTGCCGGGCAAGATCACTGTCACCGTGTCCGACGGGGCGTCCGTCACAGACACCTTCGACGCCAGCGCGGCGCAGTACGGCTATGCCGAGCTGCTCAGCGGCGAGCTGTTCAACAAGCGCTACACCACCCACCTGACGCTCAACCCCGCCACCGGCGGCATCGAAAAGCTGGAGGCCGAGCAGCCCAAGTGACCCTCCGGTGGAACGGCGCTGGGGCGGCGCGAATCTGACATTTGGAACATACTGCCGGACGCGACCGGTCGTCTTGATTTCCGAAACAGGCCATTTTGCACTGCGAAATGGCCTGTTTCGCGTTCTGAAAAGGCCTGTTTTGCAGACTAAAAAGGCCCATTTTACAACTCGTTGACAGCCAGACTGTTGCGTACGGCAGTTCTCGCCTCATTTCCGTGCGGCTGCGGAGGCTTTTTGTTCGGTTTTAGAACATTTTGCAGAAAGAGAGCCCAGACCCCCTCAAGCTATTTTTATACGCGAGTTCTGTGGCAAATTGCGGACATTGATTCTGTTTTTTTGTCTCGCTGGTTAAAACGTGTTAAAATCCGTCGGGCGATGTCACAAACGGCCGTTGCCGCGTGTCATACAAGTGAGCATGGAGCGAAAGCAATTCGAGATAGAGGTCGGACGGATGCGCCCGCAGCTGCACCGCGAAGCCATGAGGTATCTGTCCGACAGCGATGAGGCCGAGGACATTGCCCAGGAGGTGGTGCTGAAGCTGTGGACCATGCACGAACGTCTCGAAGAGTATCGCTCCGTGGGAGCGCTGGCCACCGTCATGGTGCGCCGCCTCTGCCTGAACCGCAGGCGCGGCGCCGCCGTGAGCCTCGACAGCGGGCAAGCGGGCGAGACCTGCAGCGCCGACAACCCCGAGCAGCGGATGATAAGCCGCGAGGACGAGGAGCGCGTGTGGAGGCTGATGGACAGCCTGCCCGGCACTCAGCAGGCCGTGCTCAGGATGAGGCACGTGGACGGCATGGAGGTGGCCGAGATTGCCCGTCTGACAGGCAGCACGCCCGAAGCCGTGCGCCAGAACCTCTCGCGGGCGCGCCGCACCATATTGAAACGTTTTGTGGAATGAAAGAGACTGTTATGAAAACAGACAAAGACATAGAGCTGCTTGTGGAGAAGTTCCTCGACGGTGCGACGACCAACGCCGAGGAGCGCCGCCTCTACGACTATTTCAGCGGCAGCCGCGTGGCCCGCCGCCTGGAAAAGTACGTGCCGATGTTCCGCTGGTATGCCGGGGGCATGGCGGAGCCGCTGCCCGCCGGGAGCAATGGCGCCGGCGGGCGCGCCCGCCTTGTGGGGCTGCGCATGAGGGTGGCCGTCTGCGCCGCAGCGGCCGTGCTGATAGTGGCAGGAGCCGCCGCAGGCTTCCGCCACTACCGCCAGACGGAGCGGCTCTATGCCACCTACGAGGGCAGCTACATCGTGCGCGGCGGCAAGAAGATAACCGACCTCAAGGCCATTCTGCCCGAGCTGCGCCGCATCGAGCGCGACGCCGAGGCGCTGGCCTGCCGCAGCAGGAAGATAGGGCGGATGTCGCCGAAGCAGATCTTCCGGATGATGGATGAGCAGAACCGAACCGAACACAACGGACCAACAATATGACAACCACAATGAAACGAATAGGCAGACTGATGGCGGCGGTGGCCGCGATGCTCGTGATGGGCGCTGCCGCCGCCCAGGCGCAGGGCCGCATAGAGGAGCAGATACGCGACCTGGAAAGCAAGAACGTGATGACAGACAAGATTGTGAAGCGCGACCCCGCCACAAAGCGCGTGGGCATGGAGACAAAGAACTTCCACTTCTTCAGCCAGGGGGGCACCGTGGCGCAGTCGCTGCGCGAGGCTTTCGAGGCAGAGGCGCGCTCGGCGACCAACGTTGAGCGCGAAGAGCGCGGCGACAACTACGAGTGCGTGCTCACATTCAGGTCGGGGCGCACCACAACGGTCTACAGGCTGTCCGTGAGCGGAGACAAGTCGCGGCCAGAGGTGGACGTGCAGACATACTTCCGCGATGAGAGCGTCAACATCGACGAGTCGTCAGTGGAGACCGTCCGCAGGCCGTCGGCCGACCTTGCCGTTGTCTACGCTCCGGTCGGACCGGGCCGCACGGCATGAGGAATGTTGACAAAGCCATAATAGATTCTGTTAATAGGTACTTTGAGATCTGATAAATTAATCCGTCTTATAGCGTTAAGACATCCACATCATGACTGAGATTCCATCGCGCCCCGTCGAGAGACGGGGCGCTGGACGTTTTGGCCGCAACCGGCCAATCGGGTCCATCGCCGCCTTTGTGCGGACAAAGTATAGTCGGCTTTCATTCCGCCGCCGGGCCGCACAGTTAACTCCTAATTCTTAACTCCTAACTCTTAATTTCTAACTCCCTTACTGTCCTCCGAGCTGGCCGAAATACTCTATGACCTCCTCCCAGGTCTTGAACGTGTCGGAGCCGAACTCTATGCGGGTGCCGGTGAACAGCGCCGCGCCGCCGTCGGCGGTGGCGTCGATGAGGTAGTCGCCGTAGAGCAGGTCCTTGCGGTTGGTCAGCACTATGTGGCGGAACGATGGCACGCCCACGGTCTCGAATATCCACCGCGCGGCCCGCGCGGCATAGCCGTCGTCGCCGGGAGGCAGCGCGGCCACGAAGTAGACGTCGTACCATTCGAGCAGGAAGCGCACCGCCTTGGCCACGCTCGACGCCGGCTTGCCGTCGCGCTCCATCGTCCGCTCAAGGCTTATGTAGACGATGTTGCGCTGCCGCCCCCTCTGACGGTCGTCAATCCACTGTATCACGGGCAGCACGGAGTGCAGCAGGATGCTGTCGTTCATGCGGTGCTCGCCGTGAAAGCGCACGGCGTTGGGGTAGTGGGCGGCGAACAGGTCGCAGGTGTGCACCACAGGATCCTCCAGTCCGAAGAGCCCCCAGACGCGCTCACGGTCGTCGGCCGCAGGCCCGGCGAAGCACTGCTCCGTGGCCTCGCGGTACTCCTCCATGAGCTGCTTGGTCATCATGAACTCCTTCATGCCGTCGCGGCGCGGGTTGAGAAATGTCACCTTGCCCAGCATGTTGTTCTTCAGAATGTCGTCGGCCATGCGGAAAGCCGGGTTGACCAGTATGCGGTCGCGGCCGTAGAGCATCTCGGCGAACATCCCTCCCATCGACGTGCCGACCACGAGGTCGGGGGTCTCCGTGCTGCAAATGTCGCGCAGCAGGGCCATCGCCTCGGCCGGATGCACGGGCAGGTCGGGATCCGTTACGGTGGCCCCGGGCAGCAGCCCGCGCAGCCGTTCGACCGTGCCCGACTGCCCCGACGAGCCGAAGCCGTGGACGTAGAGAATCTTCTTGCCTTTCATCACCTCGGGAAAGGCTTTGGTGTATGCGCTCTCCATAATCGTTTGCTGTATTGTTTTGCTGTTGCAAAGTTACTCCAAAAGGCCGAAGAACGGGCAGACGGACACAAAGAGAAACAAAGTTTAACTACCCGCCGCCGACGTTTGGGCAGAAAAGGCTTAACTTTGCAGGCCTGAACACTGTTTCCGCAGTTTCTGACGACACACTGACAATATGAAGACAAAAGACGATTTGAGCCGGTTCTACACCGGCAAGGCCGGCGCCCTGGCCGCCGCAACAAGGCGGCTGAGGCGCAAGAACCGCGCTTTTGTGGCCGCCGAGCTGGCCACGTTTATAGCGGCCGTGGGCATGGTGGCGGCCTATACCGTGTGGGGCGGCGGGCTGTGGCTGGCCTCGGCGGCGGTCATGGCGGCGGCTTATGTGGTGTCGCGCCGTCTCGACGTGGCCAACGGCAGGCGCGTTGAGCGGGCCGAGAGCCTGCGCGCGGTCTATCTTGACGAGCTGAAATATCTCGGAGGCGACTTCTCGCCGTTTGACGACGGACGCCGCTATGCCGACCCGAAGCATCCCTACACGTTCGACATGGACATCTTCGGGCCGCTGTCGCTCTATCACCGCGTCTGCCGGGCGGCCACCGGCGGCGGGGCAGACTGCCTGGCCCGGTGGCTCGCGACGCTGCCCGAAGGCGGCGCCGGCGAGGCGCTTGACACGGTGGAGCGGCGCCGACGGGCTGTCAGCGCGCTTGCCGCCATGGAGCCGCTCCGCGCACGGTTCATGGCCGCGGGGCGCGGCGGGCGCGTTGACACCGGCGCCGTCATGGCAGCGCTCGACGGCGCCAGGGACATGGGCGTGTCCGCTTGGGCGGGCACCAGGGGCGCCGCAGCCGTCGCGGTTGCCGCCATTGCGGGCTTCGCGGCCACCATCCTGCTCGCCGCCCTGACGCCCGTCACGGCCAGCGTGCCGCTGATGTGGGGCACGCTGCAGTTCTTCGCGGTCTATATGGCGTGCTCGAAGCCGCTCCGCGCGGCGGGAAAGATAGTGAACAGCCTGCACCGGCAGCTCAAGGCTTACGCCGAACTGACGGACATCATGGCCGGCGCCGACCTGAAGGACGTGGCGCCGGCGCTGCCCTCCGCTGCCGACGCCGCCGGCGCCCGGAGGTCTTTTGCCGAGCTGTCGGCCATCCTCGACGGGCTTGACCGGCGCGGCAATGTGCTCGGCCTGGTGCTCTTCGACACATTCCTGCTCAGCGATTTCTTCCTCGTGCGCCGCTTTTTGAGGTGGCAGCGCCATCATGCCGTCAGCATGGGGCCGTGGATCGACAACGTGAGCGCCATGGACGCCTTGGTGTCGATGGCCACAATGCGCTACAACGAGCCGTCGGCCACCGACGCCGAGATAGCCTGTGGAGACGGCGTGGAGCTTGAGGCTGTAGGGCTGCGCCACCCATTCCTCGGCGAGAAGGCCGTGGGCAACGACTTCACAATATCCGACCGCAACTATTACATCGTCACCGGGGCGAACATGGCGGGCAAGAGCACGTTCCTCAGGGCGGTGGGAGTGAACTACATTCTGGCCATGAACGGAATGCCGGTATTTGCCGACCGGATGCGGGCGACGGTGTTCGGCCTGTTCAGTAGCATGCGCACAAGCGACGATCTGGGACACGGCATAAGCTACTTCAACGCCGAGCTGCTGCGCCTGGAGCAGCTCATGGAGAGCTGCGCGAGCCACGGACGCACACTGATAATACTCGACGAGATTCTGAAGGGCACCAACTCGCTCGACAAGCTCAACGGCTCGCGGATGTTTCTCGAGGCCGTCTCGGCTCTGCCCGTGAGCGGACTGATTGCCACACACGACCTGGAACTGTCGAAAATGGCCGACGAACGGCCCGGCAGATTCCACAACTGGTGCTTCGAGATAAAGCTCGCCGACAGCATCACCTACACATACAAAATCACGCCGGGCGTGGCCCGCAACCAGAACGCCACTTACCTGCTGCGCAATATCATAGCGAAGGCCGGGCTGCTTGATTTAAGTCAATAAATGGCGCGGGTCGGGAAAAAGTGCGCCTTGTGCCATTGCGGGCAGAAAACAAAAGCCTATATTTGCAGAAAGTGTTTTTCATAGTATTAGATTTAAGGTTTAAAAGAATGGTGGGGCTCAGCGGAGCCCCTTTTGTTTTGCCTCTTTGCGGGCACCGGCTTGGACTGCCCCGTGGGGCGGCGCCGGAGCGTGGCGATTGCAAAGCGCAGCTTGCAAATCGGGCAGAAGCCGTGGGCGGCGGTGAAAATAATGCAAAAGCGGTGTTTCGTTGCTGTGAAAACGCAGGCAAACTTTTGGGAGTGCGGAATTAAAATAGTAACTTTGCAGTCATAAAAACAACGGATTTTCAATATTAACAACAAATAAATTATGGTAAGCTACAAGACATTAGGTCTCGTGAACACACGCGAGATGTTCAAAAGGGCAATCAACGGCGGATGGGCCGTGCCTGCTTTCAACTTCAACAACCTTGAGCAGCTGCAGGCCATCATCAAGGCTTCTTCAGAGCTGAAGTCGCCGGTGATCCTCCAGGTTTCGAAGGGAGCGCGCAACTATGCCAACCAGACACTGCTGCGCTACATGGCCGAGGGCGCCGTGGAATATGCCAAGGAGCTGGGCTGCAACCACCCGGAGATTGTGCTGCACCTCGACCACGGCGACTCGTTCGAGCTGTGCAAGAGCTGTGTTGACATGGGTTTCTCGTCAGTGATGATTGACGGCTCGGCCCTGCCTTACGACGAAAACGTGGCTCTGACGAAGAAAGTTGTTGACTACGCACATCAGTACGACGTTACGGTGGAGGGCGAGCTGGGCGTTCTCGCAGGCGTTGAGGACGAGGTTGCGTCAGAGGTTTCGCACTACACAAAGCCTGAAGAGGTAATCGACTTCACCACAAAGACCGGCGTTGACTCGCTGGCCATCTCCATCGGAACGTCTCACGGCGCATACAAGTTCAAGCCCGAGCAGTGCACACGCGACCCGAAGACAGGCCGCCTCGTGCCCCCGCCACTTGCTTTCGACGTGCTCGACGAGATTATGAAGAAGCTGCCCGGCTTCCCCATCGTGCTCCACGGCTCCTCTTCTGTGCCCCAGGAGTATGTTGACATGATCAACCAGTACGGCGGAAAGCTGCCCGACGCAGTGGGAATACCCGAGGAGCAGCTCCGCAAGGCTGCCGCAAGCGCCGTCTGCAAAATCAACATCGACTCCGACTCGCGCCTGGCCTTCACCGCCGCCGTGCGCAAGACGCTGGCCGAGAAGCCCGCAGAGTTCGACCCGCGCAAGTACTGCGGACCGGCACGCGACCTCATGGAGGATATGTACAAGCACAAGATTATCGACGTGCTCGGCAGCGACAACAAACTGGCAGAGCTTGACTGATTTTGACAGGTCTGGCCGGTCGGACAAAGACGTCCGCTCGGACCAGTCGGTATGATAAGCAAAAGCCAAAAGGCCACGGGCCTTTTGGCTTTTGCATTTGTTCACTCTCAAAGAGCCTTTTCACCTTTTTTATGCCTCTGTTTCGGATTATTATTCGTAACTTAGCCCACAGAACCAAACTTTAGCGATATGAAGAATAGCATTGTCATCATGTTGTGCGCCGCCGTGACACTGTGCGGCTGCGACACATACACCGGGCAGGGAGCCGCCACGGGTGCCACTTTCGGCACCATTCTCGGCTCGGCCATCGGGGGCATAACGGGTGGTCCGCGAGGCAGCGACATAGGCACCATCGTGGGAATGGCAGGCGGAGCGGCTGTCGGCGCTGCCGTTGGCTCGGCAACAGACGAGGCCCGCCAGGACAAATACCGCCGATACATGGAGTACCGCGACGCACGCTACGGGCGCGGCGAAAGCCCCGGTGACGACGCGCACGAGAGTCACAGCGCCTATGTTCCGCCGTCGCAGAATGCCGACCACAGCGGCTTCGACCCTACGCATAGCGGCGACGACCGCATAATAATGGAGCCTGAGAACGGCGCTTCAGGCGGATATGGCGGCGGTTACGGCGCGGACATGGCTGCTGACAGGATGCCGGCGGCAGCGCCGGCAGTAACCGTGGACGAGCTGAGGGCGTCGCTGCCTGGCTACAAACTGGCTCTCAATCCCGGCATTGAGGTGCGCAACGTCAGCTTCACCGACGCCGGTGGCGACGGTACGCTTGTCAGAAAAGAGGAAGGCAAGGTGACTTTCGAGATTATGAACAACTCCGGCGTGACCATCTACGACGTCCACCCGATGGTCATCGAGGCCACCGGCAACAGGCACATACACGTTTCGCCGCCGCTGCGCGTGGAGAGCATCGCGCCGGGGCGGGGCATCCGCTACACCGCCACGGTCTATGCGGACTCGCGGGCAAAGGACGGTGAGGCCGTGATACGTGTCGCCGTGTCGCAGGGCGACAAGGAGATAACATCGCAGATGAGGGAGCTGCGGGTGCCCGTCCGCAGGCGTTGAGTTCTGGCGGTGGCGTCTGCGCGTTCAGTATGCCATGTCTGTGAATGCCGCAGACGCCCTTTCAGGCCGTCATGGCCATGGCTTGTCATTTGTTTTTCGGAGCGTCACTGTTGTGCTTCCGGTGTCTGTTCCGCAGTGTGCCGGTGCGCTTGTCCTTGTCTGTGCGCGGTCTTCTGTTGGCCTCTTTCAGCTCGTGCCACGACGGACGGATGATGTCGTCGAAGTCGGCCGGCTCGAAGTCCATCTCCACCAGCTGCTTGTCCTCGCCCGGCTTGAACGGCACGACAATGGCGTCGGCCCGTTCTATCGTCACCATGGCCACTCCTTGAGACAGTATTCCCAGCTCCTTGGCCGCGCGCCACGACAGGTCTATTATTCTGCCGCGGGCGAAAGGGCCGCGGTCTGTCACCTTTACCACCACCGACTTTCCGTTGGCCGGATTGGAGACCTTGAGCATTGTGCCGAACGGATAGGTGCGGTGGGCGCACGTCAGGCTGTCGTGGTGCAGCCGCTCGCCGCTGCTTGTGCGCGCCCCCGTGGCCCGTTTGGAATAATAAGTGGCTTTGCCGCGCTCCACGTTTTGGGCGTGGAGCATGACAAAGCCACAGATAATCAACGCAAATATAAATATTCTCTTCTTATATTCCACCTGTTTGGGTTTTGTTTATACGATGCCCTGGGCCATCATGGCGTTGGCAACCTTCATGAATCCGGCAATGTTGGCGCCCTTCACATAGTCCACATAGCCGTCGGCCTCGCGTCCGTACTTCACGCACTGGTCGTGGATGTTGTGCATGATGTAGTGCAGCTTGTCGTCCACCTCGGCCTCGCTCCAGCTCAGGCGCATGGCGTTCTGTGTCATTTCCAGGCCCGATGTGGCCACGCCGCCGGCATTTACGGCCTTGCCCGGCGCGAAGAGCTGCTTGGCGGCCACGAATTTCTCGGCGGCCTCGGCGGTGCATCCCATGTTTGAAACCTCGGCGATGCAGATCGGCTTGTTGGCCAGAAGCATGTCGGCGTCGGCGCCGTTAAGCTCGTTCTGTGTGGCGCACGGCAGCGCGATGTCGCACTTCACCTCCCACGGTTTGCGCCCGGCGCGGAACTCAGAGCCGGGGAACTCGTCGGCGTAGGGCTGGCAGATGTCGTTGCCGCTGGCGCGCAGCTCAAGCATATA
>CALUGW010000018.1 GCA_944320305.1 uncultured Prevotella sp.
CGAGCCTCTTGTCGGATTCGAACCAACGACCCCGAGATTACAAATCACGTGCTCTGGCCAACTGAGCTAAAGAGGCGTTCCTTTGCAGTCGTCATCCGAAAGATTTCGTACCTGCTCGAAAGCGACTGCAAAGGTACGCATTATTTTCTAATCACCAAAACTTTTTCGAGTTTTTTTTAGTAATTCCTCAATTTTTCCTTGAATTTCTGCAACTGGACCCTCATTGAGTCCACTCCAAGGTCAATTGACTCCTCGAATGTGTCGCTCACTTTTTCCACGAACAGAGTGCTCCCGGGCACTGTCACCGTCAGGCTGGCCTCCTTGTTCTGCGCTGTTGCCGGCTTTACGACTTTCAGCTGCACTTCCACTTTTTGTATATCTTCGTAGGTTTTCTCCAACTTTGCGACTTTCTTCTCGATGAAAGCCTGCAGTTTCTCGGTGGCGTCAAAGTGTATTGACTGAATCTTAACTTCCATAAATACCTCCTTGTTCTTTTAATTAGGTTAATGGTTACGCCCCTTGAGGGCTTGTTTATACTCTCGCTTGAGCTGCTCAAATGTTGTGTGGGTGTAAATCTGGGTTGTGTCCAGACTCTCATGCCCCAGCAGCTTCCTTACGCTCTCTATGCCTGCGCCATGATTGAGCATGGCCGTCGCAAACGTATGCCTGAGCACGTGCGGGGAGCGCTTGCGCTGTGTTGTGACACGCGCCGCGTTCTTCTTCACCACATATCTCACCTGGTCCGCGTTCATCCTCGTGCCCTTTGCCGTGACGAAAAGCGCCTGCGTCAGGCGGGGCACATTCTCGTTGCGCACTTTTATATAATGGCGCAACGTGGACTCCAGGCCGCCGCCAAACGGCACGACGCGCTGCTTGTCGCGCTTGCCGGTCACCTTGACCACCCGCGCGGAGAAATCCACGTCGGCATCGTCAAGCCCCGTCAGCTCAGACAGGCGGATGCCTGTTTCGTAAAACACATCGAGCACCGCCCTGGCGCGCACATCCTTAAAACTGCCGCCCCACATCCCCCTGCCGTCGAGCAGAGTGTCGAGATCCTCTTCACGGAAGAATTTCGGCAGGGGGCGACCGCGCTTAGGGCCGTTCACCCATTGCGCAGGATTGGCGCTCACCACGCCCCGCGACACCGCAAAGCGGTAGAAAGCGCGCAGCGCGCTCAGCCGCCTGCAGATTGTAGTCGCGGCGTTGCCCTTGTCCATCATGCTCTCCATCCAGTTCCGCACAATGTCGGAGTCTGCCGACTCCAATGAAAGGCCGCCTTCAAGACCGCTGACATACGACTGAAAGGCCGCAAGGTCTTTGCCGTAATTCTGCACCGTCAGCTCGGAATAACCTCGCTCAAAGCGCAAGTAGTCAAGAAATTGCCTTATCATCTCCAATGTTTTACGTTACATTTCGGCAACGAATTTACTGTTTTTTATTCAAACCTCCAAATTTTTCCATGCATTTTTTGACATACTTTGCAATTAAGAAGCTCCAAGTTCATGCCACCGAACAAAAAAACAAACCAAGACGCGCCGCCATGCCGCTGACAGCAACGCCAAGTCCTGTTGTCTCCACGCCGGCTGGAACAACAAACTTCTTTACTGTCACTGGCGGTTCAGACGCGCCGGTGTGCATTGTGAATCGCTTAATCCCAACCGGTCATCAATCCGATTCGGGCTTAACTCCGGGCCTGCCGCCAATTAACATTTTTAACTTAAAACGCGCCGTTCGGGCCGCGCCGCGTAACGCGCTGATGCTCAACAGATTGCAAAACGAGCCGTTTCGCCATCCAATATAGGCCATATCGGATGGCGAAATGGCCTGTATCGCGACACGAAAAGGGCCTTTTCAGGACGCAAGACGGCGCGTGTTAAAATGCGGGAGGAGCCGGGCCGCTTTTAGTTGCATATATGCAAGCAAGCCGTGAGGCGGAAACCAGCCGGACCGGCATGAACGCAAAAGAAGAAAAAGAGCATGGCAAACGACCGCAAAAAAAGACAGAACAATGCGGCCTGACGCTGAGTTGGGAATGATTTCAAAAAAAAAAATCGTTGCCTGCACTTTGCCGCAACGAATTTTTCAAGCCCGCCGACCCGCCATCAGACGGGCAGGAAAGATTATTCCTCGGCTGCTCTGAGTTTCTGTACGTAAATGGCGTGCTCCATCTTCAGCCTCTTCACAACAGAAGGCTTGTTGTACTGCTGGCGTGCGCGAAGCTCTTTCACCACACCTGTCTTCTCAAACTTTCTCTTAAATTTCTTGAGGGCTTTCTCGATGTTCTCGCCTTCCTTTACCGGTACAATAATCATTTGCTTTGGTTTTAATATTTTAAGTTATACATTATTTTTTATGTCGCACCGCAGACAATACACCCACGGATAAGCGGGTGCAAAATTACGCTTTATTTGCCAACCCACCAACTTTTTTGCTGTTTTTTTCCACT
Organism: uncultured Prevotella sp.; assembly: GCA_944320305.1. Lineage (GTDB taxonomy): Bacteria > Bacteroidota > Bacteroidia > Bacteroidales > Bacteroidaceae > Prevotella. Next base: position 2,447 of record CALUGW010000018.1, read on the forward strand.
ATTTCCAAGTAAAAACATCATGTTTTTGATTTCTGCCATATCTATTTTCCTGTTTTCCGCCCTAACCTATTCAATTACGGCACTGTTTTCCACCTGTTTCCATACAACATAAACCAGAATCGCATTAGGCTTTAGCCGGATTCCGTGCTGCTGTCTGGCAGATTGATTTTCGGTTTTGTCGAAGATGTGGCGGGCCACATCGAGAAAAAGCGGGAAGCAAGATGCCGGCAGCGGTGCGGAAGACGGCTGAAGAGCCAACAACCAAGTGAAAATGTAGTCCTGGCTGTCTAATGACCGATTCGGGATAAAGCCAGGCAGAAATCATTAGACTGGGGCTAACGAAAAGGGTGCGCCCCGCTCCGGAGCGCACCCTTGACATTAGTACAGAGGATAAAATATTGTTTAAGAAACTCATCGCTCAGTGCGGTGTCAGTCCCAGCCGGGGTTCTGACTGAGGTTGCCGTTCTTCATCCGCTCGGTCTGCGGGATGGGGAAGAGATACATCTTGTCGTTCCACATACGGCTGACGGATGTGCGCCGGCCGCTCACGGTCCCGTCGGGGTTGAGCGTCAGCTTCATCTCGTCGACAGAGGTGAAGTAGTCGCCGGCCTCTTTCCAGCGGCGCACGTCCCAGAAGCGGTGGCCCTCAAAGGCCAGCTCGACCATGCGCTCGTTCTTGTACTTCTCCCAGAACTCGTCGGGGCTGAGGCCCTGCGGCACATCGGGCATGGCCACGCGGCGGCGCGTCTGGTTGAGCGCCTCGGCGGCGCTCATGGGCAGCTCGCTCGTGGTTGAGTAGGCGTCGCCAGTGTAGCGGAACATGGCCTCGGCGTAGTCGAGATAGAACTCGCCCAGACGGAACGTCAGCCAGGTGTGGCGGTCGGCCTTATAAGTGCTGTTTGACGACAGGTTGATGGCCGGGTGGCACAGCTTCTTGACGTAATAGCCCGTGGGAGTGCCTCCGGTGAGCGGCTCGGCGTTGAGCCCGCCGTAGTATGTCTGCAGCGGATTGGCGTTGTAGCTGGGCCACTGCGCGTCGCCGTTCTTGGCTATCGTGGCGTAGAAGCGCGGGTCGCGGCCCACGTAATAGAGGCTGTCGGCGCTGAAGTCGGGCAGCTGGTCGGGGCGCAGGCCTGCGCTGTCGCCTGAGGCGAACTCATAGGCGTCCACAAGATTCTGCGTCGGACAGTTGCCGCCAACGCCGCCCTCGATGCCCACTGGATAGTTGTAAGCCTCGAAGGTGTTTGACGTTCCGCCGCTCTCGGAGCCGTAGACACGGCGCCCGAAGATTATCTCGCACATGATGTCGGGGTTGTTGAAGTTGTCCGTAGCCCAGAGCGACTCATAGTCGTCGGCCAGGCGCTTGCCGCGGGCCGTGGCCTCGTCGATGAGCTGCTTTGAGTAGAGGGCGGCCAGGCGGTAGCGCTCCTTGTCGCCGGAGGGGTTGAAGAGCGGGCTGGCCCAATAGAGGGCCGCGCGCGCCTTGAGGGCGATGACGGCCAGACGGTCGGCGCGGCCGGTCTCGTTGGCGCCCATGTCCATCGCGCCCATGTCGGTGTAGTCAGCGATTATGGAGTCCTCGATGAAGTCGCACTCGCTGATCACGTAGCGGAAGATGCTGTCGCTCGACTCGCGTGACAGCGAGTTGGTGATGTCGTAGCTCTGGTTCCGGGTGACGAGGGGCACTCCGCCGTACTGCCGCGCCAGCACGAAGTAGAAGTAGGCGCGGGCGAAACGGGCCTCCCACTGGTAGTTGTTGTAGCGGTAGAGCTGCTGGCGGTAGTCGCTGTTAAGCTCGAGGTCGCTGAAAGTGAGGTCCTGGAAGTCGTCTATGAGCACGTTGCAGACGGCAATGCCCTCGTACATGTCGCTCCAGACGGTGCCTTTGGCGTTGGTGGGGCTCCACGCTCCGTTATAGAAGTCCTCTATCTCGTTGCCTATGAGGGAGTACTGCGACTCGTCGCTGGCCGACCCGAGCAGCGCGCCTGAGTAGTACTGGCCGAAGTCATAGTCGAAATGGTTGTAGATGTCGGTCATGAATCCGCCCACCCTGTCGAAGGTCTGGATGATCTCGTCACGGTCGCGGACAACGTATTCGTGGTAATCCATGCGGTCGGAGCACGCCGTAAGAGCCATCACCACGGCCATGCAGCCAACAAATATCTTGCTCTTTTTCATGATTCTTCAGTTTAATGGTGGTTAGAATGTTAATGCCAGTCCGGCCACGATGCTCCTTGTGAGCGGAGCGGTGGCTCCGTATGACTCGGGGTCTGAAACCTCGAGGTGGTCAAGGCTGAACAGGTCTGTGCCGCGGACATAGAGGCGCGCGCCGCTGAGTATGCCTGTGGCGTCCATCAGCTTCTGCGGGAAGTTGTAGTAAAGCTCGATGTAGCGCAGCTTCAGGAACGAGCGGTCCTCCAGCCAGACGGTGTTGGTCTGGTAGTTGTTGGCGTTGCTCTGCGAGCTGAGGCGCGGGTACTTGGCGTCGGTGTTGTCGGGCGTCCAGCGGTTGTCGTAGGCATACTGCGAGATGGTCGTGTTGTTGATCAGCGGCCAGTACATGCTCTTGGTGTTGAGAACGGCAGAGTAGCGGCCTGTGCCCTGGAACATGGCGTCGAAGCCGAGGCCGCGCCATGCCGCGCCGAGGTGGAACGAGTAGTAAATCTCGGGGGCAGCGTCGCTGTAGCCGATGGCCACCTGGTCGTTGGCGTCAATCTTGCCGTCGTTGTTGATGTCGGCATACTTGATGTCGCCCGGGCGCACAGTGCTGAAAGTCTGCGTGGGGCTGCTGGCAATGTCCTGCTCGTCTTTGAAGAAGCCGATGGCCTTGAGTCCGTAGATCTGGTTGAGCGGACGACCCGTCTGCACGAGGTTGTCATAAAGGCGCGGCTCCTCCATCTGCTCCACAATGCGGTTGTGGTTGAGGGCGAAGTTGGCGCCCACGTTCACCTGCCAGTCGCCGAAGCGCTTGGCATAGTCGGCTCCGGCCTCGAATCCCCACGTCTCGACGATTCCGCCGTTCTCATATGGCGCGTCGAGACCAATCACGTCGGTGTAAGATCCCGAAGCCTCAACCCAGATGTCGGTGCGGCGCTGGTAGTAAGCGTCGAACGTCAGGTTGAGACTGCCGAAGAGCGAGGCGTCGAGTCCGATGTTGTATTTGTAGGCCTTCTCGTGGCTCGGATTCTCAGTGGCCAGACGGTCAAGATATGTGCGCCCGAACTCCGACGTCCACGATCCCTGGAAAGGATATGTGCCGCCGCTGGTGACATACTGCTGCGTGTAGTATGTCCACACGTTGTCGCCAGGCAGATAGTCGGCGTTGATGATGCCGAACGAGGCGCGGAGCTTCAGCAGGTTGATCCACTCGACGTCCTTGAGGAAGTTCTCGCGCGAGGCCACCCACGCGGCGGAAACGGTCGGAGAGAACGACCACTTGGTGCCCGGGGCGAGGCGGCTTGAGCCTGAGCCCACCAGAGCGAGGTCGAGCCAGTAGCGGTTCTTGTAGCCGTAGTGGCTCCACCACGACACGTTCTGACGGTAGATGGTGTTGTTCAGCCCGGTGGTCTCCTGGTACTCGTAGTCGTATTTGAACTGCGCGTAGATGGAGTGGTCGCCGAAGGTGTTGCCGTAGTTGATGCCCGCGTCGAAGTGGAAGCGCGCGGCGTAGGTGTTGGTCTCGGCGGCCGTGCCCATGGTTGACTCCGCGATGACGCGGTAGTTGTCAGCGATGGTGGGCGCTCCGTTTGCCCACGTTCCGGGGGTCTTGCTCCCGTAGTCGTAAGCCTTGCTGTGGTTCTCGAAGATGTTCGACGTGTTGTCGTAGCCCACACGTGCCGTTGCGGCCAGACCGGGCAGGATGTCGGAGAGGTCCTGGGTGAGGGTGATGTCGGAGAAGATGCTCCGCGTGTGGTTCTTGGAGTATGCCGCGCCGACAGACTGCGCCACCGGGTTGACCGTTCCGTTCCATGTGGCGTTGCCGCCCCACAGTCCGTCCTCGGTCTTCACGGGGAACGCGGCCGACGGGAGCGAGTAGACCATGTCCCAGATGTCGGCCGGGCCGGCTGCGGCGTTGCCCGCGTCGCTGGCGGCGTCGGCGTTGGCGCCGGGTGCGCTGTACTCACTGAGCACGCCGAGCAGGTTCACGCGCATCTTCGTCTTGGGCGTGAGGTCTGCGTCGAGGTTTACCCTCATGCTTCCCTTCGTGTATTTTTCCTGGGTGGAGTAGCCGTCGTTCTCGTTGGGGTTGGCTATGAATCCCTTGTCGGTGATGAGGTCTATCATCGTGTAATAGCGGAAATTCTTGCCTCCTCCGGTGAACTCCACGTTGTACTTGTTGGTCACTCCGTGGTTGCGGTAGGTCTCGTCCACCCAGTTCACGTTGGGATAGAGGTAGGGATACGCCCCTGTGCGGAAGGCGTTGATCTCGTCGGTGGTGTAGCGCGGGCTGAGCCCGTCGTAGCCGCGGGCCTCGTTCACGGCGCTGGCGTATGTGGCGGCGTCAACGAACTTCGGGCGCTTGACCATGTAATTATAAATGTGGTCGTAGCTGAACTTTATTTCCTTTGAGTTGTACTTGCCGCGTTTTGTCGTGACAAGGATTACTCCGTTGGCGCCCTTGTAGCCGTAAAGAGCCACGGCGGCGGCGTCCTTCAGAATCTGCACAGACTCCACCTCGCCCGGCGACACGTTGTCGATGTCGCGCTCTATGCCGTCGACGAGAATCAGCGGGGTGCTCGTCGAGAGGCTCTGCAGGCCGCGGACGTAGAACGTGGGATCAGCAGCCGAGTAGGCGCCGGCGTTCTGCAGCGACACGAGGCCGAGACCCTGTCCGATGATGGAGTTACCGATGTTGCGCGCGCTGCGGCGGTCGGTGGTCTCAGAGGTGATCACCGAAACGGCGGCGGTGGCCTCCTCGCGCGAGAACGTCCTGTCGGCTCCCACGTCAATCATCTGTCCGGCAAACTTTTCAGCCGCCGACAGCTCCTTTATCGAGTCGTTCTGGGCTGCCGCCGGCATGCCTGTGCAGGCCAGCAATGACAGCGCCAATATCTTGTTTCGTTTCATATTACGCAATTTTTCAATTGAACTTCGTTATTTGTCATATGCGTCCTTGGGCATGACGCTTACCATCCCGGGTTCTGGATGAGTCCGTAGCCCTTGTTCACCTCGGTCTGCGGGAACGGGAAGAGATACCACTTCGGGTCGAAGCCAGACGTCCAGAACACTCTCACCGGAACATTGATGGCGAAGCGCTCAAACTCAAAGTCGGTCGGCTCGTAGAAGCCCGGAGCCGTCGGGTCGTTGGCCGTGGCCACCTTGTCGTCGTTGGTCCACTGCGTCTGCACAGTGTCGCGCTCGCCTGTGGCGGGGTCGGTCTGCATGCGCCAGATGCGCAGTCCGTGCAGCTGCTTGCCGAAGATGTCGGCCCGCTTGTAGCGGATGAGGTCGAAATAGCGCTCGTTCTCAAAGCCCAGCTCGCAGGCACGCTCGCGCAGCAGCTCCTCGAGCAGCGCGTTCTTGTCTGACGTGAGGTTCTTGTCGGGGTTGCACTCCACAAGGCCCTTCATGCCGACGCGCGAGCGGACGAGGTCTATGTAACGGAGGGCGCCGGTGAAGTCGTTGTCGGCCTGGAGCAGCGCCTCGGCGTAGGTAAGGTACATATCAGACATTCGGATAACGTCCCACTGGGGGAACTGGCGGTCGTAGCACGAGCCTACGACATACTTCTTGTTGCCGTAGCCCGACCCGAAGAAACCTGTCTGGGTCATGGGCTGCTGGTTGGCGTCGGTGCCGCCCACCCAGTTCTCGCAGATGTCGCCGGTGGCGTTGCCGTCGGTCCAGTTCGTCTGCTGCGGAACGCCGTTCACATAGACCGTCTCATAGAGGCGCGGGTCGCGGGTGAGCACGCGGTTCTGCAGGTTCTGGTCGCCGGTGACGCGGTCGCCCTTTACGAACATCGTGTCGAGCCGGCCGGCAAGGCTGTCCTTGCGCCAGTCGAACGGGGTGCCGTCGCGCCACGGGAACATCTCGACATACTCCTGCGTCGGGGTGTAGGCGTAGCGGTCGTTGCGCCCGTACATGAGCGTGTAGCCCTGATACTTGGAGTCGTGGGTGCTGTTGGTCACGCGCACGGAGTAGATCACCTCGGGGCTGCCCTGGTTGACGTAGCCGTAGCGGAAGGCATAGCGGTAGGCCTCCTGCGTCTGGGCCGTGGGCATCACCATCTCGTAGTGGCCGTTGGCGGTCAGCTCTGCGAAGAACTCGTCGCACGCCTGGCGGCACATCTGCCAGTACTCCGGGCGGTAGCCGCCCAGCCACACGAGGCTGTCTTTCTCCGCCTCGGTGGTGCCGCCGTAGTAGGCCTGCTCGCTGTTGAACAGCGGCGATGCGGCAAACTGCAGTATCTTGCACTTCAGAGCCATGGCGGCAGCCTTTGTCCAGCGGCCGGTCTGGGTCTGCGCGTCTGTGCCGGTGTAGGCCCATGTGAGCACCTTTGAGGCGTCGTCGAGCAGGTCGGTCATGAACTTCACGGTGCGCTCAACCGACGCGCGTGGTATCTGGCCGAAGCCCTCCACGCCGGCGAAGGTGCCCGTCACGAGCGGCAGTCCGCCGTAGCACTTGAACATATTGAAGTATGTCGAGGCTATAAGGCACTTGCACTCGGCCACGAGGCGGTCTTTCTCGCTCTGCTCCATGTTGGGCACGCCGTCGATGTTCTCGATCAGCATGTAGGCGGCGCGTATCAGCTCCCAGAAGTTCTCGGTGGTGAAGCCATAGATGGGGCCGTCGGTGCTGGACGTGAGCGAGGCTGTGTAATAATTGCCATAGACCATCGAGCCGCTGAAGTTCAGGTGGTAGATGTCGGTCAGGGCGTCGAGCTTGCCCTTCCAGTAGCTGGCCGACAGTGGCGCGTCGTTGGAGCTGCGGTAGGGTATGCCGTAGTATTGCAGCGAGTAAATGCTGGCCACAAACTGGCGGGTGTACTCCGCGTTGTTGAACACAGAGTCCTGGGTGGTGCTTCCGCTCGGCGCCTTGTCGAGGAAGTCGCTGCCCACGGCGATATCGTCGGTACACGAGGCCACGCCCGCAGCGGCAGCCACAGCCACCATTCCGCCAAATATTAACTTATGTATTTTCATAATTGTAGTCCGTTATTTTATTGATGTTCAGCTGTTATCAGAATCCTAACTTGAGCGAAACCGTGTATGTGCGCTGCAGCGGGTAAGACGGCGACGCGCTGGCCCTGGTCTCCGGGTCGCCCCAGATGTAGGGCGTGATGGTGAAGAGGTTGTAGCCGCTGAACGCCAGCTGGAGCTGGTTCAGGCCGATGCTGCGCATGAAGCCGAAGTGGAAGTCATATGCCACCTCGAGGGTCTTGAGGCGCAGATACTTGGCGTCTTTCTCATAGAGCGTGGATGTTGCGTAGTTCTGCGCGCCGTTGGTCTGTGTGGCGCGGGGGTACTCGGCGTCCTGCGACGGGTTGTCCACGGTCCAGGTGTGGTCCAGGTGATACTTGAGCAGTCCGCCCTGGTCTGTGGTGGTGCGTCCCTGGAACGGGCGCATGAACACGTCGGAGAGGTAGCGCGTCACGTTCCACGCTCCGGTGAACTGGGCGTTGACGCTGAGGTCTTTCCACTGGAAGCCCAGGTTGACGCCGATGATGTACTCCGGGTCGTCGGTGTAGCCGTAGTTGCGGCTCATATCGTTCTCGTTGATCACACCGTTGCCGTCGAGGTCAACGTAGATGGCGTCGCCATACTTGAGCTGGTCGTTTGATATAATCTGCTGCGGGAACGGGCGTCCGTACTGGCGCTCGTAGTCGGCCTCGGCCCCGTCGTAATAGTAGCGCCAGAAGAGGTACTGGCTGCGCGAGCCTATGCGGTGGCCCTTCTGATACTGGTAGTCGTTGTTGAGGGGCGACTCCTTCATCTCCTTGATTTCGTTCTGGTTGTAGGAGAGGTTGATGCCGGCCCAGTAGCGGAAGTTCTTGCCTATCTCGTCCTGCCACTTCAGCGACAGCTCCCAGCCCCAGCTGTCCACCTCGCCCTGGTTGGTGTAGGGCACGGAGAAGCCGATGACGCCCGGTGCCGTGCCGTCGCGCAGCAGGATGTTGGTGCGGTGCTCCTTGTAGTAGTCGAAGACGGTGCGCAGGCGGTTGTCAAACAGGTTGAGGTCGAAGCCGTAGTCCTGCTTGAAGGCCTTCTCCCACGTCACGTCGGGGTTGTTGCGCGACGACTCGAAGGCTCCGGGGAACACGGTGCTGTTCTCTATGCCGAACGAGTAGCCGCGGCCGCCGCGTGCCCAGATGCCGTTGCTGTTGACGGTGTAGGGGTCGTCAAGATACATGAAGCGCGAGCCGCCGATCTTGTCGTTACCCACCAGACCCCACGACGCGCGGAGCTTGAAGAAGCTGACAACCTTCTCCAGCGGCTTGAAGAACTTCTCCTCGCTGACCACCCATCCGATGGATCCGGCGGGGAAGGTTCCGAAGCGGTTCTCAGGTGCGAAGTTCTCAGAGCCGTTGTAGCCGATGTTGAACTCGGCCAGGTAGCGGTTGTTCCAGTCGTAGGTGACGCGGCCCACCAAGCCCACGTAGCCGCGGGCCAGGTCGGGATATTCTGTAGACGAATAGTAGTACTGCTTGCTCTGGTTGTAGAGCAGCAGTCCGCCGATGGTGTGCAGTCCGAACGAGCGGTTGTAGTTGAGCGACGCCTCGGCGTACCAGTCGCGCGCCTTGCCCGTGTCGGTGGAGTAGCTCACAGGCTCGTCGCTGCCGCTCTTGCGGTAGGCCAGCGTGCCGTCGGGCTGTATCACGGGGTTGTAGGTCGCCACGGCTGCCGAGCCGTTCTTGCTCACGTTATACTGGCTGTTGTACGACCCCTTGATCTTGAACGACAGGCCCTTGGTCACCATGTCGAGCTTCTGCTCGAGCTGCAGGTCCATCTGGAGCTTGTTGACCTGAGTTTTCATGAATCCCCCGCCGTAGTAGGCCATGCCGCTTTCGCCGACGAACGGCAGCTGCACGTCCGTATAGTCGGTGGTGGTGCTTATGAGCTTGCCGTCAACCACGCCGGGGCTTGAGAACGGGGTGGACTGATAGGCCCCCCTGATCATGCCCGAGGCGCCCTGGCCTGTGTAAGGCTTGTTGGCGTTGCTCATGTTTCCGGCGATGTTGAGCGACACGGTGGTGGTCTTTGTCACGTCCATGTCGAGGTTGGCGCGGTAGTTGAAGCGGTTGTAGGCGTAGCTGTTGTCGTAGTCCTGGTTGAACTGCTTGAAGAGTCCGCCCTGGGTGAACACTCCGGCGGAGATGAAGTAGCGCACCTTCTCGCTGCCGCCGCTTATGTTGACGTTGTGCTGCGTCTGCAGCGTGGCGTCCTTCATGATGTAGTCGGCCCACTCGGTGCTGGGGAAGCGGATGGGGTCGGAGCCTGTGCGGAACTTCTCGAGTAGCACCTCGTCGGAGAACTGCGGCGCCTGTCCGTCGTTCTCCCTCATCCTGTTGTGGAAGAGGGCGTACTCATAGCTCGACGCCTGCTCCACCATCTTGGTGGGCATCAGGAGGCTGAACGAGGTGGAGCCGCTGATGCGGGCCTTGCCCTCCTTGCCTCGCTTGGTGGTGATGAGCACCACGCCGTTGGCTCCGCGCACACCGAACACGGCCGTGGCCGACGCGTCCTTGAGCACGGTAATGCTCTCGATTTCATTTGGGTCGATGTCGCTCATGGAGCGCTCCACACCGTCCACCTGGATGAGCGGGGCGGAGTCTTCCCACGTGGCCTGTCCGCGCACGAACACCGTGGCGGCGTCGGAGCCAGGCTCGCCCGAATACTGCACCGTGGTAACGCCGGAGAGCTGTCCGGCCAGCACGTTGTTCACCGAGCTTACCGGCGTGCGCACAATCTCGTCGCCCTTGATGCTGGAGAGCGCACCGGTCACGGTGACCTTCTTCTGCACGCCGTAGGCCACAATCTCAACGCCCTGAAGCACGTTGGAGTCTTCGTTGAGCATCACCCTCATGCCGTTCTTTGCCTCGACAACCTGGGGCTTGTAGCCCACAAACGAGATGCGGAGCTTGGTGCCGGGAGCCACTTTCAGTGAGAACTTTCCGTCGAAGTCAGTGACTGTTCCCTGTGTCGTGTTGGCGCCGTCTATAACCACACTGGCGCCGATAACGGTCTCGCCGTTCTGGTCGACCACCGTTCCGCTTATCATGCCCTGCCGCTGCACGCTCTGTGCTTGGGCGAAGGCGGGCGCGAGGCCCGACGGATGGAATCCGCATAACAAGGCGACAGGCAGCAGCCACCATTTTTTCAGTAACTTATTGTCAGCCATATTAGTAGTAAATTTAAGAAAAAAAATGTTTCGTTTTTTATGTTCTCTGCCGTCCGCACGGCCTGTCCGTCAGGGCGCCGCCGCGCATCGGCCTCGTGCTGACGGCCCGCTAAGGCACCGTTCCGCCCACGCCTGAGCATGGCCGGGCACACTTCCCGTTGTTGCTGATGATGTTCATAAAGTCGTTTTAAGTTTTATGTTTATCGATTTTTAGTTCCGTTGCCAGCCGCGCCGCAGGCTTTCCGCCTGCCGGTGCGCACTGCCTCGCGGCAGCCCCGCACCCCGCCTCGCGGCTTGTATTGCCTTTTTTTCGGGTAGTAATCATTGCCTCCGGCAGTTCTGTCGCAGGCATTTTGCGCCATTTGTCGTGCGATCCTGCCGGGCTGTTAAAAGCGTTACAAATTTATGAATATTTCCAAACATGCTTTACCCCCCCCAGTTAAAATTACTTAAAAAGATATTGTTTTAACATTTCGGGGTTCCGTTCGGTGTGCGCCGTGCCTTGCCGCACATTATGCGAGCCACACCACCCTTCGTAGAGGCACATTTGGCAAACTGCGGACATTCATTAATAATAATATGTGTGAACCCTTGCGCGTTTGGCAGAAAAAGGCTAACTTAGCGGACGCAAAAACCAAACACTCAGACTGAAATGTGGATGATACTGTTCCTTGTGCTGCCCGTTCTGGGCCTGGCCTATTCGCTGTGGCACGTGTGGTGCCTGCTGCCGCTGGCTCCGGCGTGGCGGTGGTGCGCGGTGGCGGTGTGCGCCCTGGCGTTCCTCACCTCGCTGCTCAACTTCTCGCGCGCCATCGACGGAATGCCCATGGGGCTGGCCTCGGCCTGCTACGAGGCGGGCAACTCCTTTATCTTCATCCTGCTTTATGTTGTCATGGCCTTCCTGCTGCTCGACGCGGGGCGCCTGCTGCACGTGGTGCCGCGCTCCTGGCTCCACTCCAACGCCGCCGTGGCGGCGGCGCTGCTGGTTGTCATCGGCGGGCTGTTCGCCTACGGCTACGCCAACTACCGCCACAAAGTGCGCCGGCCGCTGGCGCTCAGCACCAATAAAGACATAGGCCGGCCGGTGCGCGTCGTCATGATGAGCGACCTGCACCTGGGCTACCACAACCGCCGCCGCGAGCTGGCGCGGTGGGTGGACATGGTGAACGCCGAGCGCCCCGACCTGATCCTCATCGCCGGCGACATCGTTGACAGGAGCCTGCGGCCGCTGCTCGCCGACGGCATGGGCGCCGAGCTGCGCCGCCTCAGCGCCCCGGTCTACGCCTGCCCCGGCAACCACGAGTATTACAGCGGCCTGGGCCGGGCGGCCCGCTTCATGGCCGACGCGGGCATAACGCTGCTGCGCGACAGCGCGGTGACGGTGGGCGGACTGTGCATAATCGGGCGCGACGACCGCTCCAACCCGCGCCGCCGCAGCGTGGCCGAGCTGGTGCGCGGCGCCGACAGGAGCAAATACATCATCATTATGGACCACCAGCCCTACCACCTGGAGCGGGCCGAGCGCGCCGGGGCTGACTTCCAGCTGAGCGGCCACACCCACCACGGCCAGCTGTGGCCCATATCGTGGATTACGGAGGCCGTCTACGAGTGCGCCTACGGCCCGTGGCGGCGCGGCCACACGCGCTACTACGTCAGCTCCGGCATGGGCATCTGGGGCGGCAAGTTCCGCATCGGCACCCGGTCGGAATATGTCGTGGCCACAATAGTACGACAGTATGAATGAAGAGCTAAATGCTGACGCCCACGAACACGCGGGCGCGCCACTTCAGGTTGCTCACCGAGAGCCTGCCGCGGTCGCCAATGTCGGACGTGTTGACCACGGCGTTTATTCCGGCGAAATAGCGGCCGAAGTGGCGCACCACCGCAATCCGGCCCATAACGTTCATGTTTGGAAAGCGGTAAGGCATCTTGGTCTCGCTGCCGCCGGCGGTCAGGCGGTTGCGGCTGAACACGATGAACTGCGGCAGCGTGGAGATGTGCAGCAGCCAGCGGCGCTTCACAACCCAGTTGTGGGCATAGCCCGCGCCCACGCCGACGCTGACAATGGTCAGCCTGCTCACGCTTGAGCCTATGACATCGGGGGCTTCTGTCTTGATGCGTCCGCCGATGAACGACACGCCGAGCATGAAGCTGCCGTGGCTGCGCCGCTGAATCCACGACTGGGTGAAAGCGGCGGGGAACGAGAAGCGGCGCCCGCTGAACACGTAGTAGGCGCTTGCGGTTATCATGTCCTGGCTGACGCCGCCCGCGGCCACGGCGGCCTCGCCGCCCGCAGGCGTGCTGACCGAGCCTTCGTAGGTCTTGGTCGATTGCAGAATGAGGTCTGCGCCGAAGCGGTTGCCGTAGGCGTTGAGGTTCAGCTCGTAGTCCTTGTTGCGCCCGGAGAGCTTGGCCGGATTGAAAGCCACGCTCAGCGACAGGCCCCGGTATGACGCCGTTATGCTCGTGGTGTACTTGTTCTGTGCCTTCAGCCGCGAGCGGAAGCTTTCGCCGCCGATGCTCCAGCGGGTGTCGATGTCGGAGCCGGAGCCGTTGAGCGTCAGCTTCAGCCGGAGCCGGCCTGGGGTGCGCGTGATGTAGGCGGTGTCGGCCCGCGTGCTCTTCTGCCAGCCTATGCGGTCGAGCAGGCTGTCTACAGCCGCTCTGGCGCGCTCCACCGCAGCAGGCCCTCCCCCACCCGCATGGCGCAGCGTGTCGCCGCCGCACTCCGCTCCCGCGCCCTGCGGCAGCAGAATGGCAATGATGTGGAGAATCGGTAAAATATGCCTTAGACGCATTCTCCCGGCTCCGGGTGCAGACGGCAGCTTCCTCATTTTTTTCAAAGTGGAAAGTGAAGAATGAACCTAACCCACCAAACTACTCCAGCCTTTTCTTCACCACGGCGGGGTTGCCGGCGGCCATGCATCCGTCGGGGATGTCGTGCACAACCACCGAGCCTGCGCCAATGATGCAGCGGCTGCCGATGGTCACTCCGGGGCAGACAACGACACCGCCGCCCAGCCACGTGTCGTCGCCGATGGTGATGGGGTAGGCAGTCTCCTGCGGCTCGCGCCGCGCCACGTGGTCTATGGGGTGCTGTGGAGTGTAGAGCTGGCATTTGGGGCCAATCTGCACGTGGTTGCCTATGCGGATGCAGGCTCCGTCGAGCATCACGCAGTCGTAGTTGATGAACACGTGCTCGCCTATGTGTATGCCGTTGCCGTGGTCGCAGTGGAACGGCGGGCACACTGTCGATGACTCCGGCAGACCCGGAATCAGCTCGCTGATCACCCTGCGGTAGTCCGCGTCGTTGATAGTCATGGTCTGAAGCCGGCGGCACAGCTCCTTGGCATGGGTAAGGCTCGCCATTATCTCGCTGTCGGAGAAGCGGTAAAGCTCCTCGCCGCGCATCTTCTCAAATTCTGTTTTCATATGCTTAAGTTTTCGTTATTGAAAAAACGAAGAATGAGGAATAGAGGTATGCATTCCTGCTTTCATCCTGCAAATTTAGCGGTTTTTATTTTAATATCAGCGGAGCCGGTGTCCTTTTTCCCGCAGCCGCTGAACTGTCTGCGTGAAATCATGCCGGGCATCTTCCGCAGGAAACGGTCTCTTAGTCTTATTTAACGCCCCGGCGGCGGCGCGGCAAGCAGGAAATTGATAAATTTGCCATGCGAAATGACATTTGCAGACATAATACTCCCCGTTCCGCTCGACGGACTGTTCACCTACTCCGTGCCGCCGGCCATGGCCGGCGCGGTGCGCTTCGGCGTGCGCGTGGTGGTGCCGTTCGGCCCGAAGACACGCCATGTGGGCATTGTTGTGCGCACGCACACCGACGCGCCGGAGGGCATCACCGTGCGCGACATAGCCGGCGTGCCCGACGGCGGCCCCATAATCACCGAGACGCAGTACAGGCTGTGGCAATGGATCGCCGACTACTACATGGCGCCGGTGGGCGAGGTCTACAAGGCCGCGCTGCCCGCGCTGCTCAAAGCCGAAGACGGCTACCGCCCGCGCACCGAGCTGTACGTGCGCCTGGCGCCGCCCTTCCGCAGCCGCCGCGCCCTGCACGCCGCGCTCTCCATGCTGGCCCGCGCCGACAGGCAGCGCGCCGCCTTTGAGTGCTATCTGAGCCTGTCGCACTGGGACGCGGCCGCCGACGACGCCCCGTCCGAGACCATAGCGGAGGTGAGCCGCGACGAGCTGATGAACGCCAGCCACGCCAACCTCGCCGCCGTCAAGGCTCTCGAGACGCGCGGAATGCTTGAGCTTTACCGCCGCGAGGTGACGCGGCTGAACACCGGCGGACAGCCCGACTACTCCATGATAAAGCAGCTGGACGAGGCGCAGCGGCAGGCCTACGACGCCGTGGCGGCCTCTTTCCGGAAGAAGAACGTCACGCTGCTGCACGGAGTGACATCAAGCGGCAAGACCGAGATTTACATCCACCTAATCCGCCAGGCCATCGACAGCGGGCGCCAGGCGCTCTACCTGCTGCCCGAGATTGCCCTCACGGTGCAGATGATGGAGCGGCTGCGCCGAGTGTTCGGCTCACGGCTGGGCATCTACCACTCGCGCTACTCCGACGCCGAGCGCGCCGAGATGTGGCGCAAGCAGCTCTCGCCGCAGCCGTTCGACGTCATTCTCGGCGCGCGCTCGGCCGTGCTGCTGCCGTTCAGCCGCCTGGGGCTGGTCATTGTAGACGAGGAGCACGAGCAGTCGTACAAGCAGCAGGACCCCGCCCCGCGCTACCACGCCCGCAGCGCGGCCATCATGCTGGCGCGGATGTGCGGCGCCAAGGTGCTGCTGGGCACGGCCACGCCCGCCGTCGAGACCTACCACAACGCCATGACGGGCAAGTATGGCCTGGTGGAGCTTGCCACGCGCTTCAGGGGGATAGAGCTGCCGGAGTTCCAGGTGGTTGACACCAAGGACCTCAGACACCGCAAGATGATGAGCGGCCCGTTCTCGCCGCCGCTGCTGGCAAAGATGCGCCAGGCCGTGGAGAGCGGCCGCCAGGCCATCATCTTCCAGAACCGCAGGGGCTTCGCTCCCATGGTGGAGTGCGCCAAGTGCGGCTGGGTGCCGCGCTGCAAGCACTGCGACGTGAGCCTCACGCTGCACCGCAGCATGAACCAGCTGACCTGCCACTACTGCGGCACGGCCTACGACGTGCCCGCCGTGTGCCCGGCCTGCGGCAGCCACGAGCTGCGCGCGCGGGGCTACGGCACAGAGAAGATTGAGGACCGCGTGCGCGACCTGCTGCCCGAGGCGCGTGTGGCGCGCATGGACCTCGACACCACGCGCACCAACGGGGCCTACAGCCGCATCATCGACGACTTTGCCGCCGGGCGCACCAACGTGCTCATAGGCACGCAGATGATCGGCAAGGGGCTCGACTTCGGCCGCGTGAGCGTCGTGGGCATACTCAACGCCGACTCCATGATGAACTATCCCGACTTCCGCGCCCACGAGCAGGCCTTCACGATGATGGCGCAGGTGGGAGGCCGCGCGGGCCGCAGGGGGGAGCGCGGCCTGGTGGTGCTGCAGACGGGCGACCCGCAGTCGCCGCTCATCGGCCAGGTGGTCAGGGGCGACTACAAGGCGTTCTTCCGCGACGTCATGGCCGAGCGCCGGGCGTTCGGCTACCCGCCGTTCACACATCTTGTATATGTCTACCTCAAGCACCGCGACGACGAGGTGGTGGGCCACGCCGCCGCCGACATGGGCGCGCTGCTGCGCCGATGGTTCGGAACGCGCGTGCTGGGCCCCGACAGGCCCGCCGTGGCCCGCGTCAAGGCGCTGAGCATACGCAAGATTGTGCTGAAGCTCGAAAGCGGCATCGACATGCCCAAGGCGCGGCAGTACCTGCTTCTGGCCCGCAAGCAGACCTGCGACGATGCCCGCTACCGCTCAGTGATGGTGTATTTCGACGTTGACCCGCTGTGACAGCGCCTCTCGCGCGACCTGCATAAACGCTGTCCGTTTCTGCATAAATATGCATTCCGCCATATCGGCGGAAACGTTCTTCCATATGGTTTTTGCCGCCTCCGGGGCAGGAAAAACCGCCCTGCGTAACACATTGGCATTCAGTAAGTTGCAAAACGGGTCGTTTTGGCTTCCAATATAGGCCATATTGGAGCGCGATATAGGCCATATTGGCGTGCGAAATGGCCTATATCAGAAAACCGTATGGCACCCACCACTGCGAGACGGAGCCTGAAAGGCTGGAAAACGCGGCCTCAGGCACCGGCCGGAGGCGGGCGGACGCCGCATATTTATACGCAAAGGCCGGGATAAGCAAGCATTGAGATTAAGCAGTGGTAGTTCTCATACAAACGAAAATCCTTATTCCAGACTCGCTTATTTATGCATCAACGCCTTTGTTCGCTCCGCCGCCAGCCGAAGCCGGAGACCCAAGCAGACGCCCCGACAACGCCTTTTCCACCCGGCTGCCCAGACAGGCCAGCGCCGCCGTGAGAACAATTCCCCCGACGACATAGGCCGCAAAGCCTGCGGCCTCCGAGTCGCAATAGTCTATTGGAATCTGCTCCATGAAATAAAAGTGCAGGCTGTTGCCACCGACAAACGACAGCAGCGGCAGACGCGGCATGGCTACAACAGCCGTGGAGAGGTGGGCCAGAAAGACGCAAAGCACCACCGGAAGCGCAACCAGACGCAGCACCGCCGACGGGCAGAAGACCTGCACTGCGGCGAACACCAGCACCAGGCCGGCCATCGCCGGGAGCCGAAGCCCGCGGCGCAAAGGCCGGAACGCGGCATAGGCTATGCCCAGCGGAAAGCACGCGATGGTGTCCCACCACCACGACCCCATGCCGCACATCGCCATTGCCGGAACGTAGACCGCCACCGCCGACGCCAGTATCACCCCGGCCCGCCGCCCGAAACGCATGGCAAGGGTGATGTAGACAACATACACCACGAGTATTGTGCGGAAGAACCATGCGTCCACAAAAGGCATCTTCAGACTCACGAAGTCGAGCAGAAGAGCCGCATCGAGCGTTCCCCGCACCACAAGTCCGGCGGCGGCATAGGCCGCCCAGAAAATCAAGTAAGGCAGAAGCAGCCTCAGCAGGTGGCGCCACAGGTAGGCGCCGCCCACGGTGTTGCGCCCCATCGACAGCGTGATGCCGTAGCCGCTGAGAAAGAAGAACACGCCGGTGGCGTATCTTCCGCTTTCAAGAGTCCACACGGCTCCGCACTGCTCCATGATGTCCATGAACTCGTTGGCCGTGTGGCTGAAGACAATCATCAGCATGCACAGCCCCCGCAGTGCCGCCGTGTAGTTGCGGCAGAGGAACACACGCTCCCGCGCGCCGCCCGGGACTCCGCTCATCGGGCGTCCTCTCCGGCCTTTTGCGCCGCCCGGGCCTTGTCCTCAGGATAGCTCACGCGGGTGTGGTAGATGGTCTTCAGCTTGTCGATGAGCACGGTCTTGGCGTAAGCGATGTCGCGGAACGTGATGGGACACTCGCGGAAGAAGCCGTCGGCCAGCTGCCCGTCTATGATTCTGTTCACCAGCTCGCGTATCGACTGGTCGGTATATTCAGCCAGCGACCGCGACGACGCCTCCACCGAGTCGGCCATCATCAGTATGGCCTGCTCGCGTGTGAAGGGGTTGGGACCCGGATAAGTGAAGAGCAGCTCGTCCACATCGTCGTCGGGGTGCTCGTTCTTGTACTTCACGAAGAAGTATTTGGCCTTGCCCTGCCCGTGGTGCGTGCAGATGAAATCGCGGATGGACGCCGGCAGGTTGTACTTGTCGGCCATCTTCTGGCCGTCGGTCACGTGGCTGATTATTATCTGCGCGCTCTCTATGCACGACAGCCTGTCGTGCGGGTTCACGCCCGACTGGTTCTCGGTGAAGTAAATCGGGTTGTTCATCTTGCCAATGTCGTGGTAGAGCGCGCCCGTCCTGACGAGCTGGCTCTTGGCCCCGATCTTGTTGGCTATGGCCGCGGCGAGGTTGCCCACCTGTATGGAGTGCTGGAAAGTGCCCGGCGCCACCTCGCTCATGCGGCGCAGCAGCTCGTTGTTTGTGTTCGAAAGCTCAATCAGGGTGATGTCCGACGTGAAGCCGAAGGCCTTCTCCACGACATACAGCAGCGGGTAGGCGAAGAGCAGCAGCACGCCGTTGGCAATCAGGTAGTTGTAGTTGCTCATGTCGAGGTCGGCCACGGTGGCGGTGTGCATCAGGTCGAAGGCGAAGTTGGTGGCCATGGCCGCCAGCGTCACCACAATGGCCGTCTTGAACAGCTGCGAGCGGTACTGCAGCTCGCGCAGGCTGTAAATGGCCGTCATGCCGGCGATGCCCTCCACCACGATGAACTCATACGGGCTTTGCAGCATGCAGGCGCAGATGATGATCATGGCGAAGTGGGTTATGAAGGCGGTGCGCGAGTCCATGAACACGCGGATGAATATCGGCACTATGGCATACGGCAGAAGATAGACGTGCAGCACCACGTTGCGCACAAGCAGCGATGTGAGCGTGGCGAAGATCACAATCAGGCAGTAGACCATGGCTATGCTTCGCGGCTTGTCGAAGTAGTCGCGGCGGAAGAGGCTGAGGTAAATGGTGAACGCCACCGTCACAATGAGCACGTAGAGAGCCTCGCCGGCAATGGTCATGCGTATCTGGCTGGTGTCGCGCCCGCGCTTCTCGTTCTCCTTCTTGAACGATTCGAGAATGCGGTACGCCTTTTCGTCAACGATGCTTCCGCGGTCGATGATCTTCTGCCCCTTCTGCACCACGCCCACGGCCAGCGGTATTCCGTTCATGATGTCGTTCAGGCTCGACGTGCTCTTCTCGCGGTCGTAGACCACGTTGGGCGTGATGTAGTCGTTCAGGTCGCACTTCTGCAGTATCTGCCGGTGCTGCTCCAGCGTCTCGTCGGCAAAGAGCCGCTCGTAGGCGGTCTTCGTGGTGTACAGCGATGTGAGCCTCACGCTGACCGCGTTCTTGCCGCTGAATATCCTGATGGTGCGCGATGTGTCCGTCGCCAGCCGCTTGTAGTCGGCCGCGCTGATCACCCCCCGGCTGTAGATGTTGTGCAGCCGGTTCGCGATGATGCTTATGTAGTCGTCGGTGAGCCCCGGTATTCCGTTGCTGAAGTCCGACACGAACTTGCGCACCTGCTCCCCCTCCACGTCCTTGTTGTAGCCGTAGTAAGGCTCATACTGGCGCATGATGCTGTCGCGCTCCATCTTCACAGCCTCCTCCGACTTGTATATGGGGAAGTCGAAAGGCGCCGTCAGGTCGCCGTATTTCCACGGCTTGCCCTGCTCCACCTTGAAGTAACTGCGGCTGTCGCTCGGCATCACCCACACCGTTATGGCCACGGTGCACAGCACCACTGCGGCGCGCACGAGTATGTCGCGCCACGTCAGGTCCCGCCTTATGCTTATTGTGCTCATACGCGATGAATTGTTTTGTGTGGTCGTTGTGAACGCGAAAATACGAAAAAAAAAGCAAACCGCAACACTTCCGGGCGTTAATATGCCAAAAAAACACGCCGCCCGCCACGCCCGGAGCAGTCTCCGCCGCCGCTCGCGCCCCATGCGCCGCGATGGATTCATCCCTACAAAAACGGCGCAAAATGTTTAAAAGTCAAAAAAATATAGTAATTTTGCGCAAAAATACATCAACCAAACGGTTTTGTGCAGATGGAAGACAGAAGAGTAAGGGTGCGCTTCGCGCCCAGCCCCACGGGGGCATTGCACATCGGCGGCGTCCGCACCGCGCTTTACAATTATATGTTCGCGCGCCAGCACGGCGGCGACCTGGTGTTCAGAATAGAGGACACCGACTCCGGGCGCTTTGTTCCCGGAGCCGAGGAATACATCATCGAGTCGTTCCGCTGGCTCGGCATCAAGTTCGACGAGGGCGTGTCGTTCGGCGGCAGCCGCGGCCCCTACCGCCAGAGCGAGCGCCGCGACATATACAAGAAGTATGTAAAACAGCTGCTCGACGCGGGCAAGGCCTACATCGCCTTCGACACTCCAGAGGAGCTGGAGGCCCGGCGCCGGGAAGTGCAGAACTTCCAGTACGACGCCCACACGCGCCTCTCCATGCGCAACTCTCTCACCATGACGGAGGCCGAGGTGGCAGCCCTGGTCGGCGGCGGGGCGCAGTATGTGGTGCGCTTCAAGGTGGAGCCGGGGCGCGAGGTGCTCGTTGACGACCTCATCCGCGGCGAGGTGCGCGTCAAGAGCGACATCATCGACGACAAAGTGCTCTACAAGAGCGCCGACGAGCTGCCCACCTACCATCTGGCGAACATCGTTGACGACCACCTGATGGAGATCACCCACGTCATCCGCGGCGAGGAGTGGCTGCCCAGCGCGCCCCTTCACGTGCTGCTCTACGAGGCGCTGGGCTGGACAGACACCATGCCCCGCTTCGCCCACCTGCCCCTGCTGCTCAAGCCCGAGGGCAAGGGCAAGCTGAGCAAGCGCGACGGCGACCGCCTGGGCTTCCCCGTCTTTCCGCTCGAATGGCACGACCCGAAGACCGGCGAGGTGTCGGCCGGGTTCCGCGAGAGCGGCTATTTCCCCGAGGCCGTCATCAACTTCCTCGCCCTGCTGGGCTGGAATCCTGGCACCGAGCGCGAGCTTTACAGCCTCGACGAGCTGTGCTCCCTGTTCGACATCACCAAGTGCAGCAAGGCCGGGGCCAAGTTCGACTACAAGAAGTGCGTGTGGTTCAACCACGAGTATATGCTCCTGAAGAGCAACGAGGAGGTGGCAGCCCTGTTCGCCCCCGTCGTGCGCGGCCACGTTCCGGCCGCCACCGACGCCCAGGTGCTCCAGGTTGTCAGCATGATGAAGGACCGCGTGAGCTTCGTCAGCGAGCTGTGGCCGCTCTGCTCCTTCTTCTTCGTCGCCCCGGCTGAATACGACGAGAAGACGCGCCGCAAGCGCTGGAAGGACGACTCGGCCGCCGTCATGGCCGGGCTGGCCGCCGTGCTCGAAACCATCAGCGACTTCTCCGTGGCCGGCCAGGAGGCCGTCGTGGAGCAGTGGATCCAGGACAAGGGCTACAAGCTGGGCGACGTGATGAACGCCTGGCGCCTGGCGCTCGTCGGCGAGGGCAAGGGGCCGGGCATGTTCGACATCTCCGCGTTCCTCGGCAAGGCCGAGACACTGGCCAGAATGAAACGTGCAATCGAGGTTTTGGGCTGACTCTGCAATGTACGACATAGCGATATATCTCTATATGTTAGGCGTGGCCGTGGCCAGCCTGTTCAGCGACAAGGTGCGCAAGATGTGGCGCGGCGAGCGCGAGGCGTTCCGTGTGCTGCGCGAGAAGGTGGTGCCCGGGGCGCGCTATGTGTGGTTCCACGCGGCGTCGCTGGGCGAGTTTGAGCAGGGGCGCCCCCTCATCGAGCGGCTGCGCGCGGAGCATCCCGAGCTGAAGATCCTGCTCACGTTCTTCTCGCCCTCGGGCTACGAGGTGCGCAAGGACTACGCCGGAGCCGACATCGTGTGCTACCTGCCGCTCGACACGCGCCTCAACGCCATCCGCTTCCTGCGCCTCGTCAGGCCCGAGATGGCCTTCTTCATCAAGTACGAGTTCTGGTACAACTACCTTCACATACTCAAGCACCGCGGCATACCCGTCTACAGCGTGGCCAGCATCTTCCGCCCGAGCCAGGTGTTCTTCCGGCGCTACGCCCGCACCTATGCCGGAGTGCTCCGGTGCGTCACCCACTTCTACGTGCAGAACGAGGAGAGCCGCCGCCTGCTCGGCGGCATCGGCATCACCGCCGTCACCGTAACGGGCGACACCCGCTTCGACCGCGTGCTCCAGATCAAGGAGCAGTCGAAGAGCCTCCCCGTGGTAGAGGCGTTCGCCGGCGCCGCCGACGTGTTCGTGGCGGGCAGCAGCTGGCCGCCCGACGGCGACCGCTTCATCCCCTATTTCAACTCGCACCGTAACTGGAAAGTCATCATCGCGCCCCACGAGATCGGCGAGAGCCACCTGCGCCAGATAGAGCAGCGGCTCCGGCTGAAGACCGTGCGCTACACCCGCGCCACGGCCGAGGAGGCCGCCGAGGCCCAGTGCCTCATCATCGACTGCTTCGGACTGCTCTCCAGTGCCTACCGCTACGGCCGCGTGGCCTACGTCGGCGGCGGCTTCGGCGTGGGCATCCACAACGTGCTGGAGGCCGCCGTGTGGGGCATTCCCGTGATTTTCGGCCCCAACAACAAGCACTTCCAGGAGGCGCAGGGCCTGATGGCTGCCGGCGGAGGCTTCGAGATCAGCACGCCCGACGACTTCGCCGCCCTCATGGACGGCTTCAGCGCCGACGCCGCCCGCCTCGCCGCCGCAGGCAGGAGCGCCGCCAGCTACGTGGCCGGATGCACCGGCGCCACGGCCAGAATCCTTGCCGACATAAGGCTCTGACGCCTGTCTGCCGCCCCGGCGGCGACCGCTCCGCACCGCGTGCGTTCCCGACGCCACGCGGCGCGGAGCTTTTTTTTGCCAAAAGCGCGCCCGCATTGCCCACAATTTCGTATATTTGCGCAGCGCAGGGGGCGCGGAGCCCCCGCGCCTCACATTAATTATATACGCCATTATGGAAGACAAAGGACAGCTGCGGCAGCTCCTCACGCTGCTCAAACACGTGTGGGCGACACTGTGCGCCATACTGAAAAGGTATTTCAACGCCATGCCCGACAAGGAGGACGAGGCCGAGACCGTGCGCGCCATCAGCGCCGGCGTGTCGTTCCACGGGGCGTCGCTCTGGGTGCTGGTGTTCGCCATACTCATCGCCTCGCTCGGCCTGAACGTCAACTCCACGGCCGTCATCATCGGAGCCATGCTCATATCGCCCCTCATGGGCCCCATCATCGGCATGGGCCTGGCCGTGGGCATCAACGACTTCGACCTGCTCAAGCGGTCGCTCAAGAACTATGCCGTGGCCACGGTCATCAGCGTCATCACCGCCACGGCCTACTTCCTGCTCACCCCGCTGGACCTGGCGCAGTCGGAGCTGCTGGCCCGCACCGCTCCCACGCTCTACGATGTGCTCATAGCCCTGTGCGGCGGCGCCGCCGGAATAGTCGCCCTCGCCACCAGGGGCAAGGGCAACGTGCTGCCCGGCGTGGCCATCGCCACGGCCCTGATGCCCCCGCTCTGCACCGCCGGCTTCGGCATCGCCACGGGCAATGTGCTCTATTTTCTCGGAGCGTTCTACCTGTTTTTCATCAACACCGTCTTCATAGCCCTCGCCACCTTCATAGGCGTGAGGATGCTCAGGTTCAGCCCCCACAAGTTCGTTGACGGCCGCCGGCGCACCGAGGTGCGCCGCTACATTGTCATCATCGTGGTGGCCACGATGATTCCGGCGGGCGTGATGACGTGGAACATCGTGCGCGGCGACATTCTCAAGGCCGCCGCCGGACGCTTTGTCAGCGAGCAGATAGACAGCGACGGCACCCGCGTGGTGTCCTTCGACGTTGACCGCGACAGCCTCACGCTGCGCGTCGTGGCCGTGGGCCGCGAGCTTAGCGACAGCGCCATAGCCCGCGCCGGGCGCCGCCTGGCCGACTACAAGCTGCGCGGCTACTCGCTCAGGGTGATCCAGGGCACCGAGTCCGACTCGGTGATGATGCTGGGCGACAGGCTCGCGAGCATGCGCGCCACCTCAGAGAACTACTCGGCCATGCTCCGCGACAACGCCGTGAAGATGGCCGCCCTGCAGACCCGGCTCGACGCCTACGACCGTCTGGAGGCCGTGGTGCCCGATGTGGCCCGCGAGGCCGCCACGCTCTTCCCCGCCGTCGAGTCCGTCAGTCTGTCGCTCGCGGCCGAGGCCGCCGCCGACACCACGCTCGTGAGCCATGTGCCCACGGCCATAGTCACCGTCAGGAGCGGCTCGGCGCTCCCCGCCACCGACCGCAGCCGCCTGTCGGCGTGGCTCGCCAGGCGCGTCGGCGTTGACACCCTGCGCTTCGTCACCGTGCCCGCCACGCGCTGACAGCGGCACGCGCCGCAGGCGCATAACTTCAAATCAAGGAGTTTGAGGCCATTTGCCAAAAGCTCAAACATTCGTAGGGCGTGTCTCGCATACCGTCATTCCACGCTCCGACGCGGAATGACAGTTTGTGAGACACGCCCTTATAGAGGACAGAACCTGACTAATCGCGGACATTCAATTCCCTCTCTCCGGGGCTGCGGGATTCGTCTCGCGGCCCCGCTTTTTGTTCGCATACAGACCAATTGAAGCCGACCTCGCAACCGCCTGACTGCCAGCGCGTTGCAATATAGGCCGTTTTGGCTTCCAATATAGGCCATATTGGAGCGCGATATAGGCCATATTGGCGTGCGAAATGGCCCATATCGCAAAACGACAAGACACGGCCAGCACTTCCAGACAGCAAAAATCTCCGTTTCAGAATAATTTGCCGGGCTCCGCCGGCAGACAGTAGTCATGCATAATCTGAGCCGGACCATTGCATCATATTTGTTGAAGTTTCTTGTAAATTAATGAAAATTAACGAATCGGGGGGGGTAATTCCTAAAATAAGTTTTACCTTTGCGGGGTCTGAAAGGCTGTCGGAGCAGCGCCAAACGGCGCAATACTGCACTCCGCCGCAGCCGGACAGAAACTTTACCTCAACCGAAAGACGCCCCGCAGACGCCCTGCGCGTGACGCGGCTCCGGGAGAATGGCAAAGGCGGTCAGGCCGCGCGGCTGCGCGGCGGCTGCGTTTTTTTACAGTTGTAATCCGATTTTAGAAACAGACAACAGTGTATTTGGCATATCTGAAACCACGTGCGGTGGTATGCCTGTGCGCCCTGTTCTTTGCCTGGCTGGCGCAGGCGCAGGTTGTCGACAGGAAGCCTCAGACGGACACCCTCTCCGTCGCCGACAGGCTTTCCGTCAGGATCAATGCCGCCGACTGGCTTCTGCTACTGCCCAACATCGGTGTGGAGCTTGACCTGGGCAACAAGAACTGGAGCCGGTGGGCGCTGGGTCTCGACGTGCGCGGCAACTGGCAGACCTCCCACACCTACAAGCCCGGCATCGTCTACAACCTGGCCGAAGCCTCCGCCGAGCTGCGCTACTACTGGCGCCCGCGCCAGATCGACGGCCGCGGCGTCCGCCCCCACAAGCGGCTCTTGGGGCGCCTGTTCTCCTGCCGCCGCAACAAGGTGAGGCGGCCTGAGGTGGTCTACTATCGCGGCGTCTACGTCTCCTATTCCGATTTTTCATTCAAGTTCGGCCCCGAGGGCCACCAGGGCAGCGCCATCGGCGCCGGCGTGTCGTGGGGCGCGGTGCGCCCGCTCTACGCCTTCGCCAACGGCCACAGCCTCGACCTCGAGCTGGGGCTGCGCGTGGGGGCCGCCTACGCCCGCACCGACACCTACCGCCACGACCGCGTTGACAACTGCTACCCCGTCACGGAGCGCGGCCGGTGGAAGCTGGTGCCCTTCCCCGTGGTCAACACCGTGCGCGTGGGACTGGTCTACCGCCTCGGCACCTACCCCTCCACGTCGAAGTACCGCTGGCGCTACGACTGCGACTACACCTTCGCCGCGCTGCAGGACAGCATCAACAGCGCGCGTGAGACGGCACGCATCAACGAGCTGACCGCCGACAGCATACGCGGACTGATTGACAAGGAGTTCTGGCGCGTCTACAAAGCCGCCGCCGACTCCAACAAGATTGTGGCCGACTCGCTCAAGAGGGTGGCCGACTCGCTCAAGAGGGTGGCCGACAGGCTGCGCCGCGAGGCAAGGCGCGCCGAGCGCGAGCGGCGCGACAGCCTGAAGCAGGCGGCCAGGGCCGCGCGCGACTCGGTGAAAGCGGCAGCCGACTCGGCCAAGATTGCCGTGGCAGACTCAATAGCGGCGGCAACCGACTCCATAACAACAGCAGCCGACACGGCCAAGATTGCCGCAGCAGACTCAATAGCGGCGGCGGCCAACCCGGCAGCCGCGACAGACACCGCCACCGTGGCCGCGCCGCAAGACACCACGACCGCCGCAGCCGCAAAGCCTAAGCCCGACGCCGGGGAGGCCGAAGCCGACGGAGCGGACAAGGCTCCTGCCCCGGCAGACACCGGCAGCGCAAACAGCGACGGCACACCTGCCGCCGCCACTGAAGAAAGAAAGGAGGATGGCAATGAGACCGCATGACATTATCCTAAAGCTGCTGCCTGCGGCTGTCCTCACCGCCGTGGCGGCAGCCTGCACGGTGGAAGTAGACTTGTGCGGCGAGACCACGCACCCCCACTCCGCCGAAGTTTCATACAGCTTCGACTTCGGCGCCGGAGCTGACGCGCCCGACTCCATGCTCGTGATAGCCAACCGCGTGGTGGCGCGGCGCGTCAGCGCCATGGCCGTCAGCGCCTCGACGGGCTGCGGCCGCTTTGTGGCCGGCAGCACCGACAGCCTCTTTGCCGCCCCGGAGCCTGCCCCCGGCACTCCCGACGGCGGCACTGACACGCCCGACGCAGGCGACACACCCGCGCCGGATGACGAAGAGACGCCCTCCGGCGGAACAGACGCCACGCCCGGCACCGACGGCGACGACGGCGGCGACACACCCTCCGGCGGCACAGGCTCCGACATTGTGGTGGGAGCGGCGGCACAGTCCGCCACGCGCCAGACGCCCGACGGCGACGGCGGGGTGGCCGTGACGCCCGGCAACGAAGAGACGGGCGGCGGCCAGACCGGGGCCGGGGCCGACAGCCGGACGTTCCGCCTGCCCGTGGGCACATACCGCTTCATGGCCCTCAACATGGACACCACCGAGCTGGTCTACGACGACGTGCGCCGCTATCTGGCCGACGGCGGCGACAGCATCGGCATGGGCAGCCTCAACATCGAGTACCGCGTCTACGCCAAGGGGGAGCCGGGCCTGCGCGGAACGCTCATCGACTGGCTGGACTACAACCCCTACGCCGGCTACATACAGCCCGACGTGACGGCCTTCTGCGTGGGCACGAACGACGTGGAGCTGTCGGCCGGACAGCGTTACGATTGCAAGTTCAGCCCCAACCTCATGTCGCAGAACGTCGATGTCTACTTCACCATAAAGAAAAAGGAGGGCAGCGTGCCCTTCGTGGTTGACTCCGTGGTGGGCGAAATCTCCGGCCTGCCATGGCGCATCAACGCCGTCAACGGCTGGCTCGACATCAGCCGCACCAACAAGATGATGTTCCGCATGGGCCTCGTCGGCGCCGGCGACAGCCCGCAGGCCGACTCCTACGCCGCCACGCAGGTGCGCTGCCACGCCAACATCGACGTGCCGGGCATCGTGCCGGGCAGCTCCGCCGATGTGAACACCGGGCCGGGCATCATGCAGATTCTCATCTTCACCCACGCCGACAACCCCGACGCCCCCGGAGAGACGCTCCGCAAGAAGATACAGGGCAAGATAAACCTCTTCAACACGCTGCGCCAGGCGCGGCTGACCGACTATACCGACGACCTGAGCTACGTGCGCCGCACCGCCGACCACGGCGTGCTCGACATCAAGGCCGAGCTGGTGATCGACGGCGAGACCATCATAGAGAACTCCGACAACACAGGGGGCATTGACAACTGGATGCCCTGCGACGACATCGTGGTGGACATATAGACGCGGCGGGCGGCCCCCGCCGCCCACGCGCCCGCACAGGAATATTCACTCTGCCGGAACCGGGAACCAGCGATTCCCGCCGGACCGAAAACATAAAAAGCCAATGCGCAAAAAAACATCAACAACAGTGGGACGGATGGCGCGGCGCCTGATGGCGGGCCTCGCGCCAGCGGCGCTGCTCGTGGCCTGCACCGACTCCTACCCCACCATCATAAGCAACGACGGCAGCCTGATAGGCAACGACGAGGTCTACGGCCACACCCCCGTCATGATGTTTGTCAACGAGCAGAGCTACTTCTCAATAACCGCCACGCGCGGAACGGGAGTGCTGGACGAGGAGCACCCCGGCAAGTATTTCAACTCGGTGTTCCACGTGTTCGCCTTCCGCGACGGCAGCGACCTGCAGGGGCAGCTCACGGCAACCGCCGACATGCGCCGCACCGTGTTCACAGGCAGCGGCGGCGCCTATGACGCGCAGCGCATGGACTGCCTCGTGGACGGGCCCGACTACAACCTGGGCCTGCCCGCCATGCTCAGCCCCGACCGCAGCGGCGCGCTGGTGCCGCAGACGGACAGCACGCTCTACTACAGCTCCGTCTACCAGGACGTGGGCTACAACTTCTTTGCCTACCACATTGACGACTTCAAGCCCACCGCCGCCAGCACGCACCGCGAGAGCGGCCGCATATGGTACGACCTGGAGATTGACGGCTCGCAGGACATCATGGCCGGAACGGCGCCCAGACTGACGCGCGACGTGCTGGCGCAGAAGATAGGCGACGGCAAGCTGGCCATCAGCACCGACGACCAGGCCCGCATTCTCAACATCGGCAACTACAGCACCTTTGCCGCCCACCGGGGCGTCAACCCCGTGATAACGCTCAAGCACCTGCTCACCCGGCTGCAGTTCGTGGCCTATCCCGGCGACGAGTCGGCCGACAACATACGCATAACGGGCATCAGCGTTGAGGGCAGGCACCGCGGACGGCTCACCGTGGCGGCGCACAACGCCGACGAGCTGGGCCTGAGCTTCTACGACGGCACGCGCCCGCTGGAGCTGCGCGAGGCGTCGGACGGCGTGTCGCCCTGCCCCGCGCTGGACCCCGAGGGCTACGTGGTGCACTTCGACGAGAGCATGGAGAGCCTGCCCTGGAGCCAGCGGCCGGCGCTGAAAATCGGCGAGAGCCTGATGCTCGCGCCCGACTCCGTCTACACGCTCACGCTGAACTACTCGCAGGTGATAGACCTGGGCAACGGACGCACGGAGGAGAAGAAGCTCATGTCGCGCTACACGCTGCGCGCCGGCAGCAACGAATACTACTTCGACCCGGCCACGGGCAGCCACATCTTCCGCCCCGGC
Source organism: uncultured Prevotella sp. (assembly GCA_944320305.1). Lineage (GTDB taxonomy): Bacteria > Bacteroidota > Bacteroidia > Bacteroidales > Bacteroidaceae > Prevotella. The sequence continues at coordinate 31,765 of CALUGW010000018.1, forward strand.
TACTTCTACAGGGTGAACATCGTGGTCTACGGCCTGCAGGACATCGAGGTGTCGGCCAACGTGGAGGGCTGGATTGACGGCGGCGACATCGACCTCGACCCCGACGAGAGCGAGGACATCGTGGTGGACTGACGGCGGGGGCAGACAGCAGATATAGCCAAAAACTATATATTCCTAATTATTAATTTAAACAAATGTAGTTATGAGAAAGTCATTCTTATTCGCAGCCGCGCTGGCCGGAGTGCTCAGCAGCTGCTCGTCTGACGACGCGATTGAGGCCGGCGGAGGCGCCGGCAACGTGGACGGCCGCATGCCGATCGAAATCAACCTGGCTCAGAGCAGCTCCGTGACCACCCGCGGAACGGGTACCGTGGGCGACACCGTGGGCGGAAGCGTGCAGAACAACTGGGCAAGCCAGGCCATCAAGGTGTACATGTTTGACAAGAACACGCTCACAACAGCCAAGGACGCCGACGGCGCCGAGATTTACAACAACTATGACTTCGTGGCTCCCGCGACAGGAAGCACCGGTCTCGCGCTGGCCGAAGACCAGAGCGTCAAGTACTACCCGGCCATGGGAACGTTCGACTTCATCGGCTACCGCATAGATGACGCCGCAGCCACCCCCGCCGAGCCTACTCTCAACGCCACCAGTGACTCGCTCCAGATCGGCATCACCATCGACGGCTCGCAGGACATCATGAGCGCCGGCGCCCTGCTTTCTGAAGAGAAAGGCCCCGAGCTTGTCGGCGAAGGCGTTGACACCGCCCGCGTCTACTCGGCATACGCCAAGCGCAAGGGCGTTGACCCCACGCTGGTGTTCAAGCACCTGCTGTCGCGCCTGACGTTCAACGTTGTGGCCGGAAACAAGGACGCCACCGGCACCGCCGACGGCACCATGAAGGCCGTGCAGATTGACTCCATCAAGGTGATATCGAAGAACAAGGGCGTGCTCACCGTGGCTACAAGCAACGGCTACCACACCGTGCCTGGCGGACTCGTGTTCAGCGAGGAGAAAGACTCGCTCACGCTGATGCAGCGCAAAGACGATGACAACGACAAAAACCAGGACCTTGAGAAGCTGGCTTCTGTTCCCCTGACATGGAACGAAGGCGAGAGCAAGGGCAACGTGCTCAAGGTGGGCGAGGCTCTGCTGGTGGCTCCCGACAAGGAGTATGAGGTTGTGATCTTCGCAAGCCAGGAGGTCAAGACCGGCGTTGACGAACAGGAGCCGGCGCAAGACGTCATCGAGAAAAAGAAGATGGAGCTGAACGACGTGATCAAGCTGTCGGGCGAGCCTGCCGCAGCAGGATTCCTGGCCGGAAGCTCTTACAACGTGACCATCACCGTCTACGGTCTGAGCAAGATCGACATCAACACCGAGCTTACTCCGTGGGAGAACGGCGGCGAGATAGAGCTTGACCCGGTGGACAACCCCAACAAGCCGACCGCCGACGAGGAAGAGGGCACAGACGAGGAAGAGGGCACAGAGGAGCCGTGACCCGGGCGTCTGAAGTTATGTGAAACCAAACGGACAATATGAGAAAACTACTGTTTCTATTTAGCATGGCTGCCGTGGCGGCCCTCTCGTCGTGCTCAAGCGACGAGGAGGGCGGCCCGGCCGCCGACATACCCGTGGGCTTCAGCGACGTGGAGATACGCCTCTCGGGCGGCGGCGCGGGCACCCGCGCCAGCATAGAGAGCGACGACAACGGGCTGTTCGAGGCCGAGGGGCTGGGCATCTTCGCCCTCGCAAGAGGGGTGATGGGCGTCAACGCCGGCGCACAGCCCATATCGTGGGCTGGCGACGCACCCGGCACCAAGACCTATGCCGTGCTGCTTGACAACGCCGAAGCCGACGCCACAAAGGACGACGTGGCCCAGGTGACGGACATCGAGTTTGCTGGCGGGCCAAAGTTCTACCCCATGGGCAACTGGTACCGCTACGGCTTCTACGGCTACTACCCGCGCACGGAGACCATCGAGATGGCCGACAGCTCCTGCACCGCCGTGCTGACCATCACGGGCAAGGAGGACGTGATATACGGCAAGGCCGTCAACGACGATGAGGACTACGCCTACAGCGCGCTCTACTTCCGCCAGACGGGCAACACGGACAAGGTGCCGGCCATGCAGTTCGGCCACAAGCTGATGCGCATAACGTTCAGCGCCGTGCCCGGACCCGACACCGAGGGCGGCTCGACCTACACCAACGCCACCAACATGAAGGTGAAGAGCATCCGCGTGCTGGGCGTGCCCACCGAGGGCCGCCTGGTGCTGGCCGACCTCAAGAGCCCGCAGAACGAGGGCACGCTGACCTTCGACTGGGAGGACACCGGGGCCATGGAGAACCTCGAGCTGACCGAGGCCGGCGACCTGCCCCTTACGCCCGACAACTACTACATGGAGGCGCCGGAGGGCAATCCCACCGAGAAGACCATAGGCCAGGGCATTCTGCTGCCCGTGCCTGAGGCCGGAAGCGGATACAAGTACAAGGTGGAGGTGACGCTGGAAGACAAGTCTGGCAACGTCTACGAGTGCTCATATCCGCAGGAGCTGACCCTCGGCGAGGACAAGCAGTTCGAGGCCGGCAAGTCTTACAACGTGAAAATGACCATCAACGGCCCGAAGGAGATAACGCTCCAGGCCAAGCTGACAAAGTGGGAGACGGTGGACGGCGCCCTGGGCGACCTGACATTCTGACCCCGCCGGCAGCAAACTCTCACAGTGTGCCCGGCGCGGCGGCGCGCCGCGGCGGGCACACACCTCAACCGCAAACGCACAGACAAAGATGAAGAAAACTCTACTGGCCCTGCTGATGGCCGCGGCCTGCGCCACGGCGCGGGCACAGATGGTGGCCGTGAGCACCGATGTGCTGATGGACGCGCTGCAGACTCCCTCCATAGGGGGCGAGCTTGTGGTGGGCGAGCGCACGTCGGTGGGGCTGAGCGTGTTCGGCAACCACAACCCCTGGGGGCAGACAATGACGATTGTGGGCCTGCAGCCGGAGTGGCGCCACTACTTCTCAGGCCGGCCCATGCACCGCCACTTCATAGGCGTGGGAGCCGTGGGGGCGCAGTATGACATAACGTGGAAAGGCAAGGTCTACGACGGAACGGCCGTGGGCGCGGGCCTTACGTTCGGCTACGTGATACCGCTGTCGCGCCGCCTCAACATCGACCTGCACGCCGGACTGGGCCTCATCTTCTATCGGCAGAAGGAATACTTCGAGGACGACAGCTACGAGACAGACTACAACTACGGCCGGACGGCGCAGAGCAACGCCAAGGGCTACTGCCTGCTGCCCACGCGCATAGGCGTGTCGGTGGCCTACATACTGAAATAGAGCAGACAAAGACAATGACATTGAGCACTAAGACTTTAAGGTGTGTGGCCATCGTCGCGGCCATAGTGACGGTGTGCATGAGAGCCTCCCGGGCCTGGGGCCAGGACGCTCCCATGCACGTGTCGTGCCAGGTGGCCAAGCTCACGGCCAACGGCAAGACATACTCGCAGGTGCAATACGCCGTGTTCAAGTCGATGAAACGCGCCGTGAAAGTCAAGAACGACATTGTTACGGCAGTGGCGGCCGAGAACGCCCTGGGCGCCACAGGCGCGGAGATAGACAACGCCCTGGCCAGCAGCGGCGCCACATGGAAGGACTCGCGGCCCAACGGCACGTTCGACCTGTCGGCCATGTCGGGGCAGGCCGTGGTGGTGTTCTGCGACAGGGAGGAGGCCGAGGTGTTCGAGATACGCGAGGGGCAGGAGCGCTACGAGCTGACGGTGCGCATGCGCCGCTCGCTGCGCGATGTGGTAGTGGAGGGCCAGCGCAGGCTGTTCCGCCCCACGTTCAAGAAAGTGCCGAGCATGGACACGGGCTACGAGACGCAGTTCAGCGTCAATGTGGTGCTGCCGGAGGGCTGGACACGCGACGACTCGCGGCTGATAATACAGCCAATGGCCATCGACTGCCAGACGGAAGACACCATAGCCTATCTGCCGGCAATGGTCTATGAGGGCGGCGAATATCACAAGATGCAGGACCGCAGGATGCGCTTCGACTACTTCAGGAACGACCCGCTGGCCCCGGCCTACCGCTCAAGCGTGGCGCTGGCCGACGGACAGCCCTTCATGCTCGACACCACCGTGACATTCCGCAAGCCCGACAAGGACAAGACATACAAGGGCCTCTACTACTGCGTGCTGGAGGACTACCACAGCAGCTACTACAACAACGGCGGCGAGGGCACCGGCTCGTGTCTGGCGTTCAGGCCGTTCAAGTTTCTGGACTTCTCCGTGGCCTCGGCCAAGCTCGACGTGCACGACTTCAAGGTGGAGGCCGAGTCGCAGTTCTCGACCGTGCCCCGCAACCTGATGCTGAAGTTTGAGGTGGGCACGGACAGGCTCACGGCAGACTCGACAAACAATGTGGAGCTGGCCCGGCTCATAGACGAGCTGAAGTCATACGGCGACAAGCTGTTCCGCGTGAGGGTGGAGGGCGCGGCCTCGCCCGACGGCAACTACGAGAGCAACCGCGCGCTGGCCGCCCGCCGCGCCGCCCGCGCGCTGGCCATAATCCGCCAGGGGCTGGGCCCGGGAGCCGACGTGCAGCTGCCGGCCCCCACCGTGAAGGTGTACACCTGGGACGACGTGGTGGAGCAGCTGAGGAACAGCGGCGCCGACACCACCATCATTGCCATGGTGCGCAACGTGGTGGCCACGACCGACAGCCGCCGCGTTAACATAGCGCTGCGCGGCCTGCCGTTCTACGACTCGGCCATAAGGCCCATCCTGGAGAGCCAGCGCATAATGAAGTGCTCATACTCCTACGAGCGCGACCACGTGATGACGCCGCAGGAGGCGGTGCAGGCCTACTACCAGTTCAAGGAGGACTACAAGACGGGCAAGAAGCGATTCTCCGACGGCGACTACTACAACCTGTTCGCGACAGTGCGCGACAGCGCCGAGCTTGACACCATAACAGACATGGCCTACCGCCACATCACGGCCCAGCCGGGCTACGAGATGCTGACGTTCTCGCCCTACGTGGCCAACCGCATGGCCCTGCTGAACATGAGGCGGGGCGTGCCCGACCCCAAGGTGCTGGCCCCGTTCATCGACTACACGGACAAGCGTGTGCCGGCCCGCAAGTATGAGGGCGGCGTGCAAGTGACCAAAAACCTGAAGGAAATACTCATAAACCAGGCCATAATATACTTCCAGGAGCAGCGGCTCGACACCGCCCAGTATCTCGTGGAGTGGGCGCCCAAGGACTCGATAACGGCAAAGCTGGAGAAGTTCATACACTTTGAGCGCTACTTCATAAAGTATATCTCGGGCCAGTGCACGCCTGAGGAGGAGCGGCTCTGCGCCGACGCCTACGCCTATGTGGTGGAGTCGAGCGACATGAACAAGGCCATCATCTTCTCCGAGCTGCACGCCCAGCTCAACAAAACGCGCAAGGAGGCCGAGGAGTTTGTTGACAAGATGGACGACAACAACGCCAAGAAATGGTATCTGAAGGGCATACTCTGGAGCGAGGAGGCGGGCAAGGAGCCTCCGGTAGGCGTGGGCGACGACGGCTTCCGCGAGCTGGGCGACGTGGAGTTCATGCACCTGCAGAACACCGACCCGGCCGCGGCGGTGAGATACACCGAGGCGCTGCAGCGGCACAACGAGATGATGGCGGCGGCAGGAGCCGACAAGACGCCCCACTTTCTGGCCTACTTCCAGCACAGCTTCGACCTGGAGCCGAAGTACAAGCGGCTCTACGCCAACGAGGGGAACGTGAGCGACGACATACGCGAGAAGTTCCCCTACGAGGAGGCCAAGGCCGACGAATACCGCCGCAAGTTCAGCATACTGCACGCGGCGGCCCGCGGTAAGACTGCGGCGGAAGCCCCCGCTGACGGCAACGGAAACGACAACGGAAACGAAACGAAATGAGACTGAGACTGAGACCATCGACAATAATCATCGCGCTGGCAATGGGCGCGCCCGGCTCCGCCCGGACAGCCGCCGCCGTGGCCGACACGACTGCCGTGGCAACAGCGCCGGCCGCCGCCGACACCACAACCGCAACGGCAGGGAAAACGGCGGAGACCGCCGCCACCGCCGCGACGGAGCACAAGGCAGACACCGTGGCCAAGACCAGAGAGAACAAAGCCACCGGATTCAACGCGCTCGACTACATCCTTGAGCGCCGCTACCTGAGCCGCGGCGACGAGTTCGGCGGCCCGTGGTACAGCCATCTGTTCGTCGAGGCCGGCATGGGCGCCGAGCAGCTGTCGGCACCGGCTGACGACTACCGCTTCAACACGCTCACAACGGTGAGGATGGGCGTGGGCAAAACGCTCAACCGCCTGCACGCGCTCAGGCTCTCGCTCTACGCCGGCTTCGGTTTCCAGGAGTCCACAAACATGCTGCTCGGCAAGGCCGGAGGCCGCCTGGACCACCTGTTCAACCTGTCGTCATACTTCGACGGCTACAATCCCACACGCCTCGTCGAGGTGTCGTCGGTGCTGGGCATCGGCGGCCAGATGTCGCAGCTGAGGCGCAACACGGGCTGGAAAGCCGCCTTCGAGGGCCACGTGGGGCTGCAGTTCCGCTTCTACACCGGGCCGAGGGGCAGCATAGCCGTGGAGCCTTACATCGGAATAGGCACAGACCAGGGCGACGTGAGCGAGGACAGAAACTGGCGCAAGTATGACTACTTCTACGGCGCGACGCTCAACTATGTGTACTACCTGGGCGACCGTATGTCGCCGTCGCGCCGCCGCAAGCTCATAGACAGCCGCGCGGAGAGCGACCGCCTCAACGGCGACTCCACGCTGCAGTCGTGGCAGCAGCCGTGGTTCGTAGAGCTGGCGGCAGGCCCCCACATCATGGACTCGCCCGAGCTGGGCCGCGCCTCGACACTGGGCCACGAGACGGCACTGTCGGTCGGCAAGTGGCTCTCGCCAGCAATCGGCGTGAGGCTCACCGCCTCGCTGCGCTCGGCAAGATACTCCAAGGTGGCCTTCGAGTCGCCGTCGCCGTCATACGGCACCCATTACGAGCGCGAATACCACAAGGCTTACGCCGGAGCGCGGGTTGACGCGCTGCTCAACCCGCTGGGCTTCGCAAGGAGTTTCGCGTGGGACAAGCCGTTCGGATTCTACATCCTGCTGGGCGGCGAGCTGGGGCGCATGGTGCGCTACCTGCCCTCCGAGACGCTCAACTGCTGGTCGATGGCCTACGGCGCGGGCGTGCACCTGTGGGCACGCATATCCGACGGCGTGCAGGCGTTTGTGGAGCCGCGCGGCTCGTGGTACGTCTACAACATACCATATGCCGACGTGAGCAACCGGAGCATAAGGTGTACCGACGCCGGAATGAGCGTGAACGTGGGCCTGACCGTGAGCACCTACGACCGCCGGTACCGCCGGGCGAAGGCCGCCGAGGCCCCGCGCGGACGCATCACCGCCGGTCTGGGCGGCGGCACGAGCCTTGTCTACCGGCGCGACGCGGTGGCGGGCGGCGGCATGGACTACAACGCCCAGGGCTGGGCGGAATACGGGTTCAACCGCGTGTCGGCGCTGAGGGCGGCGTTTGAGTACGTCTCGCTCGGCACACTGCACAGCACGCTGTTCTATGACTACAACATGGACTTCCCGCAGGACGGCTTCCTGCGCACACAGCGCACCGGCGTATGGCACCGCCGCTACAGTCTGGGCATGGTGTCGCTAGCCTACGCCGCCAACCTGACGGAGGCCATGTGCGGCCAGCGGGGCAGGCGCCTGTTTGACGTGACGGCCTGGGCCGGACCGGCACTGGTAATGCTCTTCGGCGAGATGTCTGAGCTTGACGGGGCGGAGCGGGTGCAGGAGATGCACGAGTGCCGACTGGCCGACCCGGTGGGAATGGAGACAATGTTTGGCATACACGCCGGACTGAGGCTCACGGCAAACGTAACCCCGCGCCTGGGCGTCTATCTCTCGCCTGCGGTCTACGTGTGGAGCAAGGGCGAGCTGCCCGGAGTGGCGTTCATGGGAACAAAGCACGTGGAGACGCTCAACGCCGGAGTGCAGTACAATTTTTAGCGCAGAGCAAACAAGGAGGAATGAAGATGAGAAGCATTAGATACGTTCTTGCGGCACTCGCCGTGCTTGCGTCCGCCGCCCCGGCAGGGGCACAAAGCGACCCCAAGGCCGCCGTGGCGGCCCTGGACACCGTGGTACGCAAGTATTCCAACTATAAAAGCGTGCTCGACCCGTTCGTTGAGAAGGTGTACTCCAAGTTCCGCAAGAGCGCGGAAGTGGCCACCGGCATCGCCCGGTCGTACTACTCGTTCTCGCGGCCGGCAGGACAGCCCTACTACACATTCGTGACACGCGACAGCGCCAATGCCTACAAATACATCGCACTGGCCATCGAGGCCAAGCCTGACTACGTGCCGGCATACATCTTCGGCGGCGACATACAGGTGACAATGGCCGACCGCGAGGCCGCCGCCGACTGGTACCGGCGGGCCATCAAGGCCGGGCCGGCCAATCCGGCGGGCTATCTGGCCTTTGCCGACCTGGTGATCGACGACGACTCGGCGGCAGCCGTCAGCACCCTTGAGGGCATCCGCAGCCATCTGCCCGACTTCCCCGTGGAACTGGCACTGGCCCGGATTTACGAAAAGCGCAACTACCTGCGCAACGCCGTGGCGTGCTTCGACCGTGCCGAGCGCGACAGCATGAACGCCGAAGACCTGGTGAGCTACGCCATGTTCCACTATCTTCTGGGCAACTTCCCGCGCAGTCTCGACGTCGCGCTCTATGGCCACGGCCGCTTTGCGGGCAACCCCGCGCTGAACCGCCTGGCCTTCTGGAACCACACTGACCTGAAGAACTATGACGAGGCGCTGGCCTTTGCCGACCTGCTGTTCAACAAATCGGAGAACCCGGAGATACAGCCCAAGGACTATCTTTACTACGGCTACGCCTACCTCGGCAAGAAACACTATGCCGAAGCGGTGGGAATGTTCGGGCGGCTCGCGGCTTCCGCCGACGCCGAGGAGCGCGACAAGAACACCGCCATGCAGGAAATCGCCAGGGCATACCAGTCGATGGGCGACTACGGCAAGGCCGCCGACGCCTGCCGCGCCTACATTGCCAAGCGCGAGAAAGACAGTCTTCTGTCGGCCTACGACTTGAATATGCTCGCCCAGATTTACATCGAACAGGGCGACTCACTGCCCGAGGGACAGCAGGCGGCGGCCTGGCAACGGGCCGACTCGGTGCTCAGCATGATGACAGACCGCTTCCCCGCCAACGCCGACTACGCCCTCTACTGGCGCCTTGTGCTGGCCGCCAAGCAGGACCCCGAGTCCACAGAGGGGCTCGGACTGCCCCACGCGCAGCGCCTGGCAGCCGTCATACAGGCCATGCCCGAGCGGTCTGACATTGCCAACGCGCGCCTCGTGTTCGCCTACCGCTACCTCGGCTACTATTATTCATTCGTGCTCAACAGGCGCGCTCAGGGCCGCGTGTACTGGGAGAAGATTCTTGAAATAGAGCCTGAGAACAACGCCGCCAGAACCGTGCTCGGCCTGAAAGGCTGAAGCCGCGCCAGAGACAGACACACGATGCGGGCCGCAGACAGACTGATGATGCTGTCTGCGGCCCGCAGTGTCGTGTTTACGGCTGCCCAAAGCTGCGCCGGCCTGCGGCTGCGGTCAGGCTTTTCCGTCCTCGGCGCGATACCATTTTGAATATTCCACATAGTGCGCGGCAAAGCTCTCGGCCTGCCCCTCACGCGCCATCTTGATGAACTTTGCCGGCACCCCGCCCCAAAGCTCATGCGCCCCAATCTTCGTGTTCTGCAGCACCAGGGCACCGGCGGCCACCACCGCGCCCTCGCCCACCTCGCAATTGTCGAGCAACGTGGCGCCCATGCCTATCAGTGCGCCGTCGCGTATGGTGCAGGCGTGCACCGTGGCATTGTGGCCTATGGTCACGTCGTTGCCTATGACGGTGGGGCCGGTGGTGTTGGTCACGTGTATGCACGCGCCGTCCTGCACGTTGGTGCGGCTGCCGATGGTTATCGGGGCCACGTCGCCGCGCACCACCGCGTTGAACCACACGGAGCACTCGTCGCCCATTGTCACCTCGCCCACTATCGTGGCGTTCTCGCTGAAGTAGCATTCTCTGCCCCATTTCGGAGCCAGTCCTTTGATAGATTTTATCAGTGCCATTGTTGTCTCAAGCTGTTCTCAGATTGTTTCCGACTGCAAATTTACTCTATTTTCCTCAAAACCATGCCGTTTTGTTTTGCGCTTTTACGGGGAATGAGTAATTTTGGGTTTGATTAAACAGCTTTATTCATTATGTTAGAGACAGGACTTTCACACACAAGCCGTGTTGTTGTGAGCGACAGCAACACAGCCGCAGCCATGGGATCGGGCGACATGGCGGTGCTCGCCACGCCCGCCATGCTCGCCCTGATGGAGAATGCCGCCATGCTTGCCGTGGCTTCCGAGCTACCCGAGGGCAGCACAACCGTTGGCGGACACATCGCCTCCTCCCACCTCGCACCGTCGCCGCTGGGAGCCGAGGTGTGCGCCCGCGCCACCCTCGAAAAGATTGACGGCCGCAAGCTCCACTTCAGCGTTGTGGCCATGCAGGGCGGCAAAGTGATCGGCGAGGGCACCCACCTGCGCTTCATCGTGGACCGCGAGCGGTTCATGGCGAAGATTTAGCAAAGGGCAATAGGAATCTTAGGAATCATAGGACTCCTAAGATTCCCAAGCCACCAAGTGCACAGAATGTTTAACCAACTGTACAATTCACAATCATGGTTGACATTAAGAAAGACTTCATTCCAATAAGGCAGAATTACGACAGACTGAAAGCGTACCAAAAAAGCGAGTGAATTTATGACATAACCTATCATTTTGCACACCGCTTTCTGGAGAAAGGCGACCGCACAATAGACCAGATGATACAGGCCGCGCGCAGCGGCAAGCAAAACATCGCCGAGGGAATAGAGGCCGGAGCCACATCGCACGAAACAGCCATAAAGCTCGTCAACGTGCCCGTGCCAGCCTGCAAGAGCTGCTAATTGACTACAAAGACTATCTGAGGGTCAGAAATATGGAACATTGGCAGCCCGGATCTGCCAAATACGAGCAATGCCGCAAAGCGTGCATGGCACACAACAACTCGGCCTACTATAGGGCGGCCGTGGCCGTCCGCAGCGACACCGCCATAGCCAACATAGCCATTACGCTTATTTTCCAGGCCGATGCCATGCTGCGCGGACTGATAGAGAGGCTCAAGCGGGAGTTTGTTGAGCGTGGCGGAATAAGGGAGGAAATGACGCGGATGCGCCTGCAACATCGTGGGAAAAGGGAGTGAGTGTAGGAATCTTAAGAGGCTTAGGATTCCTAAACCTCCTAAGATTCCCAAGCCGTCAAGAGACATCAAGGGCAGCGCGGAGGCTCCGCGCTGCCCTTGATGTCTCTTGACGGCTGATAAATTACAGGTTGGGGTTCACCTTGCTCCACTCCGAGATGGGCGGCACGATGTTCAGTGTTACAAGCTCGTCGCGCATCTTGCAGAGGTGCTCGTAGCTTGCGTCGAGCTTGGCGTTCTCCTCGGCGGTTCCCTGAGGCACCTCGTAGTGTGCGCCGGTGGTGTCGAGCGTGGTCTTCATGGCCATCATGATGTGGTCATACTTGTCTGTGCTCACGTATGTGCCCACAGGATACTTGAACGGCTCGCCGCCCATCACCGAGCGGATCATCTCCACCGACAGGTAGGCCGGGCTCTGGAACGAGGAGCGTCCGCGCAGCTCAATGATTTTGGCTCCGCCCTGGGTCACGTCCTTCTTCATCTGCTCCCACTCTGCCTCGGGGAACTCGTCGGTGCCGATGATGTCGGTCAGGTTGCGGCCGTCGATGGTCACGTGAGAGCCGAACACAGCCATCTGCTCGCCGTGGCCGCCGTAGGTGGCGCATCCCTTGACCTCGCTCTGCATCACGCCGAACTTCTTGGCCAGCGCGCTCTGCAGGCGGGTTGAGTCGAGAGCTGCCAGAGTCGTCACCTGAGATGGCTTCAGACCAGAGTACAGCAGGGTCACGAGTCCGGTCAGGTCGGCCGGGTTGAAGATAATAACCACGTGCTTAACGTCGGGGCAGTACTGCTTGATGTTCTTGCCCAGCCCCTCGGCAATCTCGCAGTTTCCTTTCAGAAGATCCTCGCGGGTCATGCCTGCCTTGCGGGGCGCGCCGCCTGAAGATATGATGTACTTGGCGTTGGTGAATGCTTCCTTGGCGTCGGTGGTGGCGGTGATCTTCACGTCGCCGAAGCCGCTCTGGCGCATTTCCTCAGCCACACCCTCGGGCGAGAACACATCATAGAGGCAGATATCGTTCGTCAGACCCATGGTGAGCGCGGTCTGAACCATGTTTGAGCCAATCATGCCGGCTGCGCCGACAATAGTCAATTTTTCGTTAGTTAAAAATGCCATAGTTGTTTATTATATAAGAATTAAATGTTCCTGATTACCTAAACCAACGGCAAAGTTAAGAAAAAAAAGCGGACTGCGCGTGTTTATATCGCCTTTCTTTTGTTATTAATTCTGAAAAGTAATACCTTTGTAAAGTCCATTTAACAAAACACCGATATGAGCAACACAACAGCAGACAGACTGGCGCGGCTGCGCGATGTGATGGCGCACGAGCGGCTCGACGCCTTCATCTTTCCCAGCACCGACCCTCACGGCAGCGAGTATGTGCCCGACCACTGGAAATGCCGCGAGTATGTGAGCGGATTCGGCGGGTCGGCCGGCACGCTGGCCGTCACCGCCGCGGAGGCCGCCCTGTGGACAGACTCACGCTACTTCATAGCCGCCGCCGAGGCTCTGCGCGGCACCGGCATAGAGCTGATGCGCGAGGGCGTGGACGGCACGCCCACCATAACCGAGTGGCTGGGGCGCAAGCTCGCCCACATCGACGGCGCCGAGGCTGGCATCGACGGCACGGTGGCCCCCCACTCCATGGTGTGCGCCCTGACCGAGGGGCTGAGAGCCGAGGGCGGCATCACCCTGCGCACCAACTTCGACCCGCTCGGCCGCCTGTGGGCCGACCGTCCGCCGCTGCCCCAAAACCGCATAGAAATCCACCCGGAGGAGTATGCCGGCGAGTCGGCGGCGTCGAAACTGAGGCGCATCCGCGAGCGGCTCAAGGCCATGCACGTGGAAGGAATGCTGATGACGTCGCTCGACGACATCGCCTGGACGCTCAACCTGCGCGGCTCCGACGTACACTGCAACCCCGTGTTCGTGGCCTACCTGCTCTTCGAGGGCGACGAAACGTGGCTCTTCACCGGCCCGAACCTGCTCTTCGAGGGCGACGAGACAGGGCGCTTCACCGGCCCGAAGAAAGTGAGCGCAAAGGTGTGGAGCTACCTGCAAAGCATCGGCGTGAACAACGTTTTCTACACCGACATCGCCTCGGCGCTCCGTTCATACTCCGCATACAACATTCTGATGGACCCAGCCGCCACCTGCCACACATTATATAAATGCGTAGACAGGGCGCAGGTGGTGGACGGGCCGTCGCCAGTGGCAGCCATGAAGGCAGTGAAGAACGCCACCGAGATTGCCGGTTTCCGCCGCGCCATGTTGCGCGACGGGGTGGCCATGGTGCGTTTTCTCAGCTGGCTGCGCCCCGCCGTCGAAGCCGGCGGACAGACGGAGATGAGCGTCAGTGCCAAGCTGGAGGCTCTGCGCGCGGAGCAGCCCCTCTACCGCGGTCTGTCGTTCGACACCATAGCGGCCTACGGCCCCCACGCCGCCATCGTGCACTACGAGCCCTCTCCGGCCACCGACGCGCCGCTGCGCCCCGAGGGTCTGCTGCTGCTCGACAGCGGCGCCCACTATCTCGACGGCACCACCGACATCACACGCACCATAGCCCTGGGGCCGCTCACCGGCGAGGAGCGCCGCGTCTACACGCTGGTGCTCAAGGCGCACATAGCCCTGCAGCGTGCCGTGTTCCCCGACGGAGCCACGGGCACGCAGATAGACGCGCTGGCCCGCGAGCCGCTCTGGCGCGAGGGGCTCGGCTATCTGCACGGCACGGGCCACGGCGTGGGCTCTTATCTGAACGTGCACGAGGGTCCGCACCAGATACGCATGGAGTGGCGCCCCGCCCCGCTGCGCGCCGGCATGACCGTGACCGACGAGCCAGGAGTGTATCTCGAGAGCCGCTTCGGCGTGCGCATTGAGAACACACTGCTCATCGTGGAGCACGCCGCCACGGAGTTCGGACGCTTCCTGGCGTTCGAACCGCTGACGCTCTGCCCCATCGACACGGAGCCGATAGTGCGCGAAATGCTCACAGCTGAAGAGGCCGGCTGGCTCAACGCCTACCACAGCCGCGTGCTGGCCGCCCTCGCCCCTCACCTCGACGGCGGCGACCTGGAGTGGCTCAAAGGCGCGTGCAAGGCTATTTAGCAGATGGAGAAAAGCCGGCGGCAAAAGACCATGCGCCGAATCCAGCCCGCGCCAACTGCGGTATCCGCCTGCGTTACAAGCGTGGTGCAAGAGTGTTTCAAAATGTTTCAAAACGCCATTTGTGTTCAACAATGATGTAAAAAAGGCAGAAAAAAGTGCAAAACAAACACTTTTTCTGCCTTTCTGCGCACCAACTTTGAAGAATATTTACTATCTTTGCAAAAGTTAAGCGGCGCTACCAGGACAATCGGAACACACTGTCACAGCGCACGCCAACCGGCAGACGGCCACCCACAAGAACCGCCAGCCGACAACAGGCAAGATTTGTTTTTACAGGTTAATAATATAGTTTTAGTTAGTATTTTTATGGTAAAGTAAGTGCTGGGCTGTGAAGTTCGGCACTTTTTTTGTTCACGTCACAATTAATTATTAACTTTGCAGAAATCAGGCGGCGCTCGGGAAAGACCGAGCAAGCTCTCTTTCCGCTCGCTGGCGCTGACTTTGCAGAAATCAGGCCTGCCCGCAGCCCGACATCGGGCGGGGCGACCGAACAGCACTGACCAACAAACCAATAATTAAGAATAATGAAAATCAAATTCGCTTTGACACTGACGCTGGCACTGGTGTGCGCCGCGTCGCACGGAAAGAAGAACGACAGGGGGCTGTTTCCCGACGGCACCCCAATACCCGAATGGTTCAGCGACACCGCCAAGGTGGACGTCGGCAAGCTCGGCCAGAAGTACGTCATCACCCAGCACGGCGTCAAGAACGATTCCACCATCATACAGACGGAGCAGATTCAGGCCGTCATCGACAAGGCCGCGGCGGCCGGTGGCGGCGTGATTGTCATCCCCAAGGGCACGTTCCTCAGCGGATCGCTGTTCTTCAAGCAGGGCACCCACCTCTATCTTGAGACAGGGGCGACGCTCAAGGGCAGCGACCGCATACGCAACTTCAAGCTCGTGAAGACGCGCATGGAGGGCCAGACGCTGCAGTATTTCGCCGCCCTGGTCAACGCCGACGGCGTGGACGGATTCACAATAGCCGGCCACGGCACCATCAACGGCAACGGACTGAACTACTGGGAGGAGTTCTGGATACGCCGCCAGTACAACCGCCAGTGCACCAATCTGGAGGCCATGCGCCCGCGCCTGGTATACATCTCGAACTCCCGAAACATCACCGTGCAGGACGTGCGCCTCATCAACAGCCCGTTCTGGACCAACCACCTCTACAAAAGCGAGAACATACGCTACCTCGACTGCTACATCTTCGCCCCGACAAGCGGCATCAAGGCGCCCAGCAGCGACGCCATTGACCTCGACGTGTGCAAGAACGTGCTCATCCGCGGATGCTACATGAGCGTCAATGACGACGCCGTGGTGCTCAAAGGCGGCAAGGGCACCTGGGCCGACAAGGACCCCGACAACGGCCCCTGCTCCAACATCATCGTCGAGGACTGCACATACGGCAAGGTGCACGGATGCCTCACGCTGGGCAGCGAGTCGCTGCACGACCGCAACGTCATACTGCGCCGCTGCACCATCGAGGACGCCAACCGCGTGCTCTGGCTCAAGATGCGCCCCGACACGCCGCAGCACTATGAGTATGTGACGGTGGAAGACCTCACGGGCAACTGCTCCAGCTTCCTCGTGGTGCGCCCCTGGACACAGTTCTTCAAGCCTGAGAAGCGCGACGACATGCCGCTCTCGACCTGCAACAACATCACCATCAGGAACATAAAGATGAACTGCAAGAACTTCTTCGATGTGGGCAAGTCGGACAAGTACCGCCTCACGGACTTCACGTTCGAGAACTGCGACGTGCAGGACCAGAAGAAAGCCTTCGACAAGACGCTCATCGAGAACTGCACCGTCAAGGACCTCAAGATAAACGGAGAGAAGATAAAATAAGCCCCGACGGGCCGCCGGCGGAAACAAAGGCAGGCGCACGCATGACCGAGTGAAGTCCTGCGCGCGCCTGTCTTTGTTTCCGCCGGCGGCCTGTCCTGCCGAGACTGCAAACGGATTTGGCCATGAGACAATTGTCATACATAATACCTGCGCTGGCACTCATCGTGCAGGCGGCCCTCGCCCAGCCCTACCACGGCGAGAGGCTCGGCCGCGGGATGGTGGGCATACGCACCGCCACGGCCATGTTTCTCAGCTGGCGCATGCTGCCCGACGACCCCGACACGCTGGCCTTCGACGTCTACCGCTCGGCCGGAGGACGCGAGCTGAAGCTCAACACTGAGCCTATCAGGAGCGCGTCGTGCTTCGCCGACTCGACGGCCGACTTGTCGCGCCCCGCCCGCTGGCGCATAGCCTGCGGCGGGCGGACGCTCGCCGAGTGGACGCATGACGGCGTGTCGCCCGCCCGGCCCTACCTCAGCGTGCCCATATCAAGGCCCGGCGGCGGCACCGTGGCGGGCCGGAGCTACACCTACTCGGCCAACGACTGCAGCGCGGGCGACCTCGACGGCGACGGCGAGTATGAGCTGGTGCTCAAGTGGAGCCCCTCCAACTCAAAGCGCCCGCCGCAGCGCGGCTTCACCGGCAACACCATTCTCGACGCCTACAAGCTCGACGGCACCAGGCTGTGGCGCATCAACCTCGGTCCCAACATACGCTCGGGGGAGTGCACGACGAACTTCCTCGTGTTCGACTTCGACGGCGACGGGCGGGCCGAGCTGTGCTGCAAGACCGCCGACGGCACCATCGACGGCACTGGGCGCGCCATCGGCGACTCGCTGGCCGACTGGCGCACTCACGACGAGAGCAGCCCCACGTATGGCAAGATTGTGCGCGGCCCGGAATATATCACCGTGTTCGACGGACTGACGGGACGCGCCATAGACACCAAGGAATACATACCCACGCGCTATCCGCTCGACGGCTGGGGAGGCGTGGGAGGCAACGGGGGCAACGACAGCACCGGCGGGCGCTCCGACCGCTTCACGGCCTGCGTGGCCTTTCTCGACGGCAAGCGGCCGTCGCCGGTGATGGTGCGCGGCTGGTACGGCCGCACGGTACTGGCGGCGTGGACATTCGACGGCGACTCGCTGCGCAGCCTGTGGACCTTCGACAGCGCTGAGCCGGGGCTGGAGCGCTTCTCTGGCATGGGCAACCACAACCTGGCTGTGGCCGACTTCGACGGCGACGGCTGCGACGAGGTGTGCGTCGGGGCGATGACCGTCGACCACGACGGCACCGGGCTCTACTCCACCGGGCTGCGCCACGGCGACGCCCTGCACGCCGGACGCCTCGTGGCGGGCCGTCCGGGTCTGCAGGTCTTCGGCGTGCATGAGAACGAGGGCAAGCGCGTGGAGCACCTGCGCACGCCAACCGTGGCCATGTTCGACGGTGCCACGGGCGAGATTCTGTGGCAGGACGCGCCCGGAGCCGACGCCGGAAGGGGCGTGGCCGCCGACATAGACCCGCGCTATCCGGGAGCCGAATGCTGGTGCTCGGTGGGCGGACTGCGCCGGGGCGACACCGGCGAGGTGGTGAGCGAGCGCAAGCCGGGGGCATGCAGCTTCATAGTCTACTGGGACGCCGACCCGCTGTCGGAGCTGCTCGACCACACCACCATAAGCAAGTGGAACTGGCGCGAGGAGCGCACCGACACGCTGCTCAGGGCCGAGGGCTGCGTGTGGACAAACGGCACGAAGGGCAACCCCTGCCTTTCGGCCGACCTGCTTGGCGACTGGCGCGAGGAGGTGGTGTGGCCGTCGGCCGACCAGAAGGAGCTGCGTGTCTACACCACCACCATTCCGGCCGGCTCGCGGCGCCCGTCGCTGATGACCGACCGCCAGTACCGGCTCGCCGTGGCGTGGCAGAACGTGGCCTACAACCAGCCGCCCCACCTGAGCTTCACGCTGGAATGAGCGGGCGCGGGCGGACTTTGCTTTATCCCAAAACGACAACTATTGATGATGAGAAACAAGACAATACGGGCAGCCTTGCTGCTGCTCATTATGCCACTTGCCGCGCTAAAGGCGCAGCAGAACACGGTTTCAGGGCTCACGGCCGGGGAGTTTGATAAGTACTGGCGGGTTGAGTCGGAGTCGCCTGACTATAAGGTGTCGTTCGCCGGAGACACCGTCGAGATTGTGGCGCCGAAGGGGCTGACGCTCTGGCGCCGGGCAAAGATGAGCGGCGACGTGACCATCGAGTACGACGCCTGCGTGGTGGTCGGCGGCGCGGGCGACCGCCTGAGCGACCTGAACTGCTTCTGGATGGCCTCCGACCCCGAGTCGCCCGACGACCTGTGGGCGCGGGCCGGATGGCGCAGCGGCATCTTCGCGCGCTGCTATACGCTCCGCCTCTACTACGTGGGCTATGGCGGCAACCACAACCGCACAACCCGCTTCCGCCGCTACGACGGCAACGAGGCGGGCGTGAGAGACAAGGCCAAGCGCCCGGCCATACTCCGCGAGTACACCGACACGGCCCGGCTGCTGAAGCCCAACCACTGGTACCACATCCGGCTGGAGACCCGCGGAGGGCGCGTGCGCTACACCATCGACGGGCAGACGCTTGTAGACTACCTGGACCCCGAGCCGCTGCGCGAGGGGTGGTTCGGCTTCCGCACAACGCTGTCGCGCACGCGGCTGGCCAACTTCCGCTACGAGGAGAGCCGCTGAGGCACGCCCGGCGGCGTCACTCCGCAGCCGGGGATGCCGCCCGCTGAGGCCTGTTCTCGTGGCGGCAGACGAACGCAAGCATGGCGGCAAGGCCCATGGCCACCATCGGAGCGCCCACGAGCGCGGCATAGCGGCAGGGCAGCCCGTGGTCTATGGGCAGTCCGCCGAGATAAGCGCCGAGCGCGTTGCCAAGGTTGAAGGCCACCTGTATGGCCGCGCCGCCGAGCATCTCGCCGCCCGGGGCATATTTCAATATAAGGAACTGCAGCGGACTGCTCACGGCAAACAGGCCCGCCGTGCACACCACCATCAGCCCGGCCGAGAGCCAGCCGCGGGTGGAGAGGGCGAAGATGAGCAGCAGCGCGGCCACGACTATGGCCTGCGTCGCGGCGGCCACGCGCCCCGGCGAGTAGCGGTCTGACAGGCGGCCGCTCGTCAGATTGCCCACCACCATGCCGAAGCCGGCCGCCACCATGAGCAGGGCCACGGTCTCCGGGGGGAAGCCGCCCTCTGTCGTCATCAGCGGCGAGACGTAGCTGTACCAGCAGAATATGCCGCCGTTGCCCAGCATTGTGGCTGCGAGGATAAGCCACGGGGCGCCGCTCCTGAGGAAGCGGAACTGCCC
This sequence comes from uncultured Prevotella sp., assembly GCA_944320305.1. Lineage (GTDB taxonomy): Bacteria > Bacteroidota > Bacteroidia > Bacteroidales > Bacteroidaceae > Prevotella. The sequence continues at coordinate 51,525 of CALUGW010000018.1, forward strand.
CTTGTAGCCGTTGTCGGGCAGCGGCTCGATCTGCGGCACCCACTTCCAGATGTAGTAGAGCACGAGCAGGCAGAGCAGGGCCACGAGCACGAACGGCACGCGCCACGACACGCTCTCGCTCAGAGCCGTGCTCAGCGGCACGCCGAAGAGGTTGGCCACGGTCATGCCGGCAATCATGATGGACACGGCACCCGTCTTGTGGCGCTCGTCGGCCAGCCGCACGGCGGCGATAGAGGCCACGCCGAAGTAGGCTCCGTGGGGAAGTCCGGCTATGAAGCGCGCCGCCAGCATCACACCATACGTCGGCGCGACGGCGCAGAGCGCCGCCCCGAGCAGCATCATGGCCGCCAGGGCGAGCAGTATGCGCTTGGGGCTGTACTTGTGGACGACCGTGAGCAGTGGCGCGCCGCAGCACACCCCCACGGCATAGGCCGAGATGAGGTGGCCGGCCTGGGTGATGGTTATGCCCAGTCCGCGGGCCACGTCGGGCAGGATGCCCATCATAACGAACTCTGTCATGCCCAGGGCAAGCGTGCCGAAGGCCAGTGCTATAAGTGCTTTTTTCATCGCTGTGCTGTCTGTGCGGCGCTGCCGCCGCTTGAAGAGAATGTGTGCTTCTATACTTAGCTGTGTTATCCCTTTACCGTCAGGGCGCGGAGGCGCGTCAGACTCAGGCCCGCCGCCCCGCTCCGTTTCGAAGTGCAAAGTTAGTGTTTTCCGCAGTAATGCCGACCCGCCGGGCGGTTAAAATGGACTCTCATTTACTTTTTTTACCTTTCTCCGCCTCTTTCTACCCTTTTATCTTTTTTACCCTTTTACCCTTTTACCCTTTTACCTTTTCACCCTTTTACCTTTTCACCCTTTTACCTTTTTTGAATATCCGCAAATTGCCAAATGTTTCAGTGCCAGCAGAGGGCGTGTCTCGCAAACCGTCATTCCGCGCTCCGACGCGGAATCCAGCAAGCAACCGGGTATTCTGGATTCCGCGTCGGAATGACGGTTTGCGAGACACGCCCCTTATAGAACGCACAAGCTTGGCAACTTGCGGATATTCATTTTACCCTCTTAACTTTTTACCCTTTTACCCGTCTACTTTTTTACCTTTTTACTTTTTCACCTTTTTACCTTTCTAATACGCCTCCTTGTCGCCTTTCAGGGCGTTGGCCACGGTCTTGTACATGATGTAAAGGTCGAGCCAGAGGCTCCAGTGCTCGATGTAATAGATGTCGCCCCTCACGCGGCCTTCCATCTGCGACAGCTCCTTGGTCTCGCCGCGGAAGCCCGTCACCTGACTCCAGCCGGTGATGCCGGGCTTGACGAAGTGGCGCACCATGTAGTTGTCGATGAGCTTTGAGTACTCCTCGGTGTGCTTGAGCATATGCGGGCGTGGGCCGACGATGCTCATGTCGCCCAGCAGCACGTTGATGAACTGGGGCAGCTCGTCGATGTTAGTCTTGCGCATGATGTTGCCCCACTTGGTTTTCCGGGGGTCGTCCTTGGTGGCCTGCAGGCGGTCGGCGTCGGCGTTGACGCGCATTGAGCGGAACTTGATGCAGTAGAACTCGCAGCCGTTGATGCCGTTGCGCTTCTGGCGGAAGAACACCGGGCCTGGCATTGTCAGCTTGGTGACAACGGTGACGATGACAAGAATGACCGGAAAGAGCGTGCAGAGGAACAGCAGCGACACCACAACGTCGAACAGCCGCTTTATCAGGCGGTTCTCGGGGAGCTCCAGCGGGTCGCGCATGATGCTCAGATAAGGCACGGAGCCCATCACGTTGAGATACATCCGGTGGTGCAGGTAGTTGCTCACGTTGGGCACGCTGTAGAAGTGGACGACGTTGTTCTGGCAGTAGCGGATTATCGGCAGGATGTCGTCCTTGTGGCTCGACGGCAGGCAGCAGTACAGCTCGTGCACCTCCCTGTGGTCGCGCAGCCACGACGTGACGAGCTGTGGCGCGCCCAGATATGGGCACGAGGGCGGGAAGTCGGGGTTGGGCGAGTAGTCAAAATAGCCCTCCACCTCATATCCGAAGTAGGGCACGCTGGTCATCTCGTCATACAGGGCGCGTATGTTCTCCTTGCTGCCCACGAGCACCGCGTGGTGCTTGTGGCTGTCCTTGGTGCGGTAGAGCTTGACAAACCGCCTGATGGCCAGGCGGTATGCCGACGCCGCCGCCACCTGCGAGACAATGAAGAGCGCCGACTGCTTGAGCGGCAGAAGGCTGAAGCCGCCCAACGGCAGCAGCAGTAGGCAGGCCACAGCGAACAGGAGCACGTTGCGGAGCACAAGCATGGGCACCTGGAAATCCCTGACATTGCGCTTGTAGAGAATCACGCCGCCGCTGTAGACGCACGCGAAATATATCACGGTGACAATGACTGTCGTCGGCGCGAAGGCGGGCGTGGCACAATAGCCGCAACTCCGGCAGAAAGCCGTGTAGAGCAAAAGGCATATCAAGACGTCACCAACAATGGTCAGAGCCGAGAGCAACAGGTTTCTATGAGTGTTTTGTTCATTGCCATTCATGACGAAAGAGTATTTTTTAAACATTACCGTCTACAAATATAACAATGTTTATCTTAAAAAAAGAAACATCCGTTTCCTAAATCAGCTTTGTAGAAATAAATTCTAACACGCTTCCGCTGTGCGGGAACACAAGGCTGTGGCGAGCGCCGGAATGCAATGAGAGAAAAGCGAAGCGGAAGCTTTTAGACCCACACACCGGTCGCGTCGGCTGGTTAACACAAGTTTGCCATAGTTAAAATCCCGGCTGTTTAACCCTCTCAAAATTCGCGAATTTGAAAATAATTTGCCTCCGCCGCAAATTCGCGAAATATGAGTGTGCAACCGTAACCCATTGGTCTCATATGACTTACAAGTCTTACAGGCCCAATTGTGCAACTTTTTCAGCCGCCGAAACCACCCTTTCCGGCCCCAAAACAGCCGTTTCCGCCCTCCGAAAAGGGTCTCTTCGCATCGCAATATGGGCCTTTTCGCATCGCGATATGGCCCATATCGCAGTGCGAAAAGGCCCGTTTCGCAAAACCGGGGGCTGTTTTTCGCAAAACCGAGGGGCAAAAACCGGTTTCCGTTTTCTATTTCAGCCGGAAACGAAGTGTTAAATTCAGATTGTCCGCCATATACCGAATCGCCCTGTTCCGGCATTTGTTTTATTGAATGTCCGCAAGTTTCCAAATGCCCCAATATTCGAATATCCGAACAACCTTGCGAATTGCGGACATTCATTTTTCTTATTCCCCCGGCATAAGAATCATGATTTTAATTTAATTTTGCAGGCGCGGACAAGCAACAGCCGCACCGCAAAAAGAACCACAAAGACACAGGACACAATGAAAAAAGAAGCCAACGAACTGACAACGGCGCGGCTCGTGCTGCGCCACTGGAGCGAGGCCGACGCCCCGGCACTGTTCAGCCTGGCCGCCGACCCCGCCATAGGGCTGGCCGCCGGATGGTCGCCCCACCGCTCTGAAGCCGAGAGCCGGGAAGTTATACGGACGGTCTTTGCCGCGCCGGAGGTTTATGCCGTGACGATGCGCGGCAACGGCGAGGCCGTGGGCTGCGCCGGACTGACGCCCGCCGCCGGAGCCGACGGCAGCCTGACGGCAGGCGGCGAGGCCGTGCTGGGCTACTGGACAGGCCGCAGCCACTGGGGCCGGGGCATCGCCACCGAGGCCGCCGGGGCGCTGCTGCGGCACGCCTTCACCACTCTGGGGCTGAGAGCCGTGTGGTGCGCCCACTACGACGGCAACGCCGCCTCGCGCCGGGTGATGGAGAAGTGCGGATTCGGCTACCACCACTCCACACCCGACACCGCGACGCCGCTCGGCGACCTGCGCACCGAGCACCACTGGCTGCTGACTGCCGACGGATTCTTGCGCCGCCACGGTATGGCGGAAGACATTCCGTCCGTCGTAAGCCTCTGCGAGATAAGCCGCAAGGAGCGCTGCGGTGCCTTCACGGCGGAGGCCGTAAGCCTGTGGGAGGAGTCGGTGAGAGCCAGCCACCACTTCCTCACCGAAGCGGACATAGCAGCCCTACGCCCCTACGTGGCCGAGGCCGTCGGTGCCATAGACACGCTGCTCGCCGCCCGCGCCGACGGACGGCTGGCGGGCTTCATCGGCGTGCAGGACAGGAAGATAGAGATGCTCTTCGTGGCTCCGCGGCTCTTCGGACGGGGCATAGGCACCATGCTGGCGGGCGAGGCCATAACCCGGCTGGGGGCGGTGCTGGTCGACGTGAACGAGCAGAACCCTGCGGCGGCAGACTTCTACCGCCGTCTGGGCTTCAGCGTGTTCAGCCGCGACGCCACAGACGGTCAGGGCCGGCCGTTCCCCATTCTGCACCTGCGCATGGGCCGGCAGGAGTGAAAAAGCGGAAAGCCCAAACCGGCCTCAGGCTCCAGGCTGATGGCGATTTGAAGCAATACAAAAAAACGAGACAGGCCGCCCCGCTCTGGCAGGACGGCCTGTCTCGTATTGCTTAAGCACTAAAGCCTACTGGTCAGAAATAGTAGGCGGCAGACACCTGCCATGCGTTGGCGCGGCCCTTTGTAACCTGCTCCCAGGTGCTTCCGGCAGCGTTCCACACATTCACCTCGCCGGTCTTGCCGCAGGCGATGTTGTAGGTGAAGCCCACTTCGAGGTGGCTCAGGAGCGTGACGCCCGCTCCGACGTTGATGCTGAAGTTGGTGTTGCTGATGTCGTAGCTCGTCTCGTCGTCCCACTTGAAGCTCTTGTCGCCCACGGCAATGCCGAACTGCGGGCCGGCGGCTATGTAGGCGCCAACAAGGCTGCTGAAGCCGATGTTGTAGCGCAGGTTGATGGGAACGTTGATGCTGCGCTGCTTGACGGTCAAGCCCTCGGCCTCGGCCTCGCGCTGGTCGTAGAGCACGGCGGCATCGACACCCAGCCCGGCGAGCGGAATGCCCACCTTCACTGTCGGGCCTACGAAGAATCCGGCACGGTTAGACTTGTCGGCCACGTCCTGGCTGAAGCTCATGTTGGTGACGTTGAGACCGCCCTTGAGACCAAACTTGATCTGTGCCTGGGCCACTGTGGCTGTCATCATGGCTGCGGCGAACAGCATTGCGGTAAAAATCTTCTTCATTCTCACTTGTGTTTAATTGTTAATAAATGGTTTGTGCTTATATGCCGACAGGTCCGGCCCCGCCGGCGCGGTGCGCCGGTCGGGTCAGGCCTGTCTGTATTCTCATCTAAACGGAGCGTCAGTGGCGCTGGCGGCGCACGGTGACGCGCGCCGCGGCAGAGCCTGAAGAGACTGAGGTGGTGGAGCCAACCGACAAGCGGCGCGAGCGGCGGCTGCGCTTCTTGGCGGCTTTCTTGGCCGCCTTGACGGCCTTGGGGTCGTTCTTGGCAATGCTGTCGAGCGAGTCCTTGCGCTCCGGGTCGCCGAAGATGTGGGTCTCAAACTTGGCCAGCTCGTCCTCTATGCGCTTCTGCTCCTTGGCCATGGCGGAGTCCGTCGGACAGTACTGAGCGAGCGTGCGGCCCAGCATATTGTTGGTCTTGTAGATGCTGCCCTTATACTTGTTGAGCGTGAAATAGTCCTGAAGGGTCATCACGGCGGCGTTGTTCAGGTTGCTCGTCATCACCTCCTGGCGGCTGAGGAACGGCTCAAGGTCGCTGTAGCGCACCCAAAAGAGCGGATAGCGCGACGGCTCTCCGCCGAAGTCATCCTCGCGGAACATCACCGGGCAGATGGCAATCACCTTGCGGTGGAACGAGGAGTTGGCCTGGTCGTAGTAGGCGCTCTCCTTCAGATAGTAGCGCGTCACCTCGGCCGACGGTATGTCGCTGTTGTCAACGCGCAGGCGCCCGTCCTGCTCTTCATAGAAGATGTGGTAGTTGTCGAGCACGGTTTTCATCTTCACCTTGGAGGAGTCGGTGAACACCTCGTTGCCGTCCAGGCGGTATTCGTAGATGGGGATGTAGCCGTTGAGAGCCAGCTTGAAGATGTAGGTGAACAGGTTGAGCTGGCGACCGACAGGCTCCACGGGATAGTAGAGACCCGCGTTGGCGTCTTGCGTGAGGTCAAGCTCGCGGTAGATGTCGCGCCGCCACACCACGTCGCCGGGCATTTCGATGGCCGTGGGGAACATCAGCTGGGCGCGGCGTGTCATCTGCGGCGCCGAGCTTTGCTGCTTCTTGGCGGCAGCCTGGCTGCGCCTCATCTTGGGCTGCGCCACGGCCGACGCGGCCACAAGGGCTATAATTAACACTGACAACAGTCTTTTCATATCTCAGTTTGCTTTTTGTCTTGTCGTTATTTCACAATCACCTCCATCGACGCGGGCAGGCTGCGCTCGATGCCGTCGGGTCCGATGGCCCTCACGCGGGAGATGTAGAAGCGGCGGTTGCGCGCCAGGCGGCGGAAGGTTGTCTTCTGGCGGGCGGAGAACTTGTCGCCGTCGCTGACCATGGGGACGGCATTTCCCATGTTGTCGAAGAACACAGTCTCGAAGCCGAGCACGCGGAAGCCGATGTCGAGAATGCCGTCGTCGATGGCGGCGCCTATGCCGTCGGCGGCCATGAGGCTGGCCTTGGGCAGGTTGCCGCCCTTATAGCGGGTGGGATTGCCGTGCTCGTCGGCCATGGCTATGAACGGTGTCGGGTCGGGCAGCTTGCGCACGCGGAACGTGAACTGCCCCATCTGCTGCGCCCGGCCGGTGTTGGTGGACACCACGGTGATGGTCACGTCCTTGCCCACGGCGGCCGGACGGGCTATATAGCGGCCGGGGCCCACGGGCTGGAGAGTGCCCCCGGTCATGGTGGCCGTGATCTTGTTGAGCGGCACTCCGGGCACACTCACGCTGATGGGGTTGCTGTATCCGGCGTAGAGCATATTCATAAGGTCGGCCGAGACGGTGGCGCTGGGGTCCACCACAGTGTATTTCTGGCTGAAATCGCGGCTCACGCGCTCGCCGTTGCCGTTGACCATCTCGATGCGCCCGGCCAGAGTGAAGTCGCCGGTGCGCGAGCAGACGGTCTCATAAAGGCCTCCGGGCAGGTCCACCCTGCGCTCGCCGATGTATATCTCGGGCACCTGCGTGGTGTCCACGGCGGCCATGACGATGTGTGCCGAGAACTTGTCGCCGCGCACAATGGTCTGCGAGTTCGGTATGACAAAGGCATTGAGCGAGTTGACGCGGATATCCTTGAGGTCTATGTTGGACACAAGCGTGTGCAGCACCTCGCCCTCGGCGTAGCGCACGTCGCTCTGCAGCTTGGACAGAAGGGGCACGGCAGCGGCCACAGGCATATCCTCAAACATATATTCCTGCCAGTTCTTGCCCATGGTCTGGATGTTGCGGGGCACATCGGTGGACAGGTTGCTGCTGATGATGGCGCGCTGCGTGGAGTCGGTTACCATTGTGAGTATGCGCTCGCGGAACGAGTTGATGGCATCGTAGAGCTGCCGCCCGCGCCCCCGTCCGGGAGCGAGCATCACCTGGTTAGCGGCCTCGAGGTCCTCCTTGCCGACGATGTTGCGCACATCGCCGTCCTCGCCGTCGGCCTCCTTGACGATGGCCACCTTCAGTTCGGCGGCGAAATTGAAGAGCGAGTCGCTCATGCGCCTCACGGTCTGCGCCTTGTCGAACCACGCCTGCACCTTGGCCGGATTGGCCTTGAGCTGCGCCGCAAAGTCGTCGTATATCACCTGGTTCTCCTTTGCCGAGTTCGCGGTGGTGCGGCTGAGGCTCTCCTCCACTACGGAGAAGCCGTTGAGCACCTCTGTCGAGACGTTCAGGGCAAGCATGGCCATGAGGACGACATACATCAGGTTTATCATCTTCTGGCGCGGGGAGACCGGTCTTTTCTTTATTGCCATATCTTATTGTTTTCCAAACTGGCGCCCGGCGTCATCCGCCTCGGGGCGCGTTATGTGCACTGGTTGGCGGCGCGGGCCGCCCTGCCGGCTGTCAGGCGTTGCCTGGCGCGGCCGACTTCATGTTGACGGTCATGGCCTCTATCATGCGCGAGTAGATGGCGTTCAGCTCCGCTATCTGCTCCGCCATGCGGCGCGACTGCTCGTTTATCTGGTCGATGGTGCCTATCTGGGCGCTCGCTCCCTTGAGCTGCATCTCGTAGACCTTGCATATGCCGGTGAGCGTGCGGTTGAGGTTCTCCATCTCCTCGGAGTCTCGGGTGAGCCGCTGGCTCTGCTCCGACACCTTGGCGAGCATCTCCGTGAGCTTGCGCAGCTCGTCCACATAGTTTGTCGTGGCCTCCTCCATCTCCTTGGCGGCCTCTTCCATTTCGGGAGAGACCTGCGGCTGCTGGGCCACGAAGCCTCCGCCGCCCACAACGGCGGCCACATGGGCTGCCGAAAGCCCCTGTCCGCCCTCTGCCGCAGCGGCAGGAGCACCCGCAGCACCGGCGGGAGCGGCGGGAGCGCCTGTTCCACCGAAAATGATGGTTCCGCCCCCGGCGACAACCGCGCCGCCCTCTGCGGCGGCCTGCGCCCCCTCCGCGCCCTCTTCCTCATCGGCAAAGGCGTGGGTGGGCAAATCCTTGCCATCGGCCGTCTTGTCAAACGGACGGTCGAAGGCAGAAATGAAGAACACTATCACCTCGGTGCCCATACCAATGTAAAGCATGATGTTGGCGCCGGGCAGGTGGGTCAGCTTGAACAGCGTTCCGAGAATAACCACAGACGCGCCCCAGCTGTAGGCGTAATTAAGAAATGTCTGTCCGGGCACGCTGTCGAGCCACTTCTGCAGACGGTAGACTATGTTGAACTTGCTGTAGACTGTCATTTCTTCTTAGATTTTTTGATTTTCTCACTTGTGGTGTTGGCCAGACTGCGCACGCAGCGGAAGCCGATGTAGGACCGCGGCTGGTTCTGATACTCATAGGAACGCCACGCCGAACGGATGTAGGACTCGGGGTCTTTCCACGAGCCGCCGCGCACGCTCTTGCGCTTCATGCGGTATGGATCCTCGAGAGCGGCGTTGTACTCCAGCTGCGGGTTGATGTCGTTCATGGTCTCCACGCCGGCCTCGGTATAGATGGTGCTTGTCCACTCGGCCACGTTGCCAGCCATGTCGTATAGCCCGTTGCTGTTGGCCTGATAGATGCCCGCCTTGCTGGTTATGAGGTTGCCGTCCTTGGTATAGTTGCCGTTGTCGGGCTTGAAGTTGGCAAAAAAGCATCCGTCGTCGCTCGACGAAACCTCGGTCTCCCAGGGGAACTCATCCTGGTTCTTGCCGCGGGCGGCATACTCCCACTCGGCCTCGGTGGGCAGACGGTAGCGCTGCACAAACTTGGCCGCGTCGCCCAGCCCCCGGAGCAGGAACTCGGTGCGCCAGGCGCAGAAAGCGTTGGCCTGCTCCCATGTGACGCCCACCACAGGATAGTCGTTGTAGGCGGGATTGCTGAAGTAGAGGCGCATATACGACTCGTTGTCGGCGTTGGGGAAGTCGTTCACCCAGCAGGTAGTGTCGGGGTAGACATTGACGATGTAAGTGTTTAGGAAGTCCCACGGGCCGCTGCGCGGGCGGTTGATAGTCTGGCGCACTATGCGCCCCTCGTCATCGATGTAGGCCGTGTCTTTCGAAATCCACACCTGCTCGTCGGGATTCTGGCGCAGGTCGGTGTTGAGGTTACGCTCGGCTGGATCCATGCGGTACTTGCGCAGGGCGGCCTCGGCGTAGTCATAAATCTCGTAGCGGTAGTTCATCTGGCGGGCGTCGAGCATCTTCTCCCCCGTCACGGGGTTGGTGGTGTAGACGCTCTCTATGGCTCTCAGCTCGTCCTCGTTGGGCTTGCGGGGTATGGCCTTCTTCCAGTTGAGGTAGGGCTTGACGGGATCGCCGTTCTCGTCCTCCTCAATCTTGTAGGTCTCGTCGCCACCGTAGGCCGGGTCGGCCAGGCGCTCGCGTATGATGGAGTCGCGCACGTAGTAGACAAACTGGCGGTACTGCGAGTTGGTTATCTCCTTCTCGTCCATCCAGAAACCCTCCACCGAGATGTCTCTCACCGGAGTCTGGCGGCCCCAGAGGCTGTCCTGCTTGTCTGTTCCCATGCGCAGGTGGCCGCGGGGAATCATCACCATACCGTAGGGCGTGGGTTCTGAGAAAGCCTTGCCGCCCGCGCCGGTGACCTCGCCGCCCGAGGCCGTGGTCGATTTGCCGCCAAAGCAGCCCGTCAGCACGAGCACGGCGGCGCAGCACATCGCCGCGCAAAATATTCGTTTATTCATAACTTCTTACAGTAATCTAACGCTTTTATGTTTGTTGCGGCCCCGCTTGCCCAGGTTCATCGGCGTCTGGTAGCCGATGAATATCTCGTGGCTGCCGTTGCCGATGCTGATGGCCGAGGTGTAGACCTCATAGCTGTAACCAAGGCTCACGCCGTGGAAGTTGCCCCCGACCATGACCGTCACAGAGTTGGTCGGGCTGTAGGCAAGGCCCGCATACATAATTTTCTTTCCGTTGGTGTACTTCACACGCCCCGTCACGTCGGCCCTCCAGGCCGTGCCGTCGTAGCGCGCCAGCACGCTGGGATGTATTGTTAAGAACGGATTTCTGAGCTTAATATTGTATCCCCCGGTCAAATAATACGTGGGATCTATTGAGAATGTCTGCGCGTCGCCGATGTCCATCGAGGGCGAGTTGAGGTGCAGCGCCGACACTCCTGCATACCACGGGCCGCGCGTGTAGTACAAGCCTGCGCCTATGTCAACCCCAGTGCCGGTGGCGTCGGCCGAAGGAAAGGCCGGGTCATCGGGCGTCTCAGTGTCGACGGAGCCGCCGTCGAAGCCCTCGCTGAGCAGCCCAACGTTGACACCGCCGCTGATTGTGCCGCCGAAAAGGCGGAACTTCAGGGCATACTGCAGGGCAAAACGCTTGTGCGAGAAGAGTCCTATCTCATCGTTCATAAACTGCACGCCAACACCATGGTCGAGCTTCAGGAAGCGGAGCGGTATGTCGGCGCCGGCATACATCGTGGATGGGCTGTTCTCGAAGCCCGCCATCGTCTTGGCGTAAGCCGCCGCCACGTTGATTTTCTGCTCCTTGCCCACGACCGCCGGATTGAACGACGGCTCCATGGCCCAATAGTGCGAAAAAGCAGGGTCGTACTGGGCGCGGGCCGACGAGGCGGCCAGTGCCACAAAAGACAATATGAGCCAATGACGCTTTAACACATTCAATATAACGCCGCGCCGCCGTCTTTATTGTGCCGGGAGAAAGAAAAAGGCGCAGGAAAGCACCACTCCCGCCACACTTCCCCTCACAGCAGATTTAACCACGCTTCCCGCAGTACAGCGTTCTACAGCTGAACTTCTACTTTATGACAGGTATGGACACACAAAACAGCCGATAAATCATCCACGTCAAATCCCAAAACAAAAGAACGTAGGTTGATAATCTAAGACGAAAGACAGATGTCAGCCCCCGCATCATTGCCGGAGCGGCGTGGCACAAAAAAAAGAGTTCCCCGAAAGGCCGCCAGGCCTACGGGGAACCCACATAAACAAAAAACGGCGGCTTCCTACTCTC
>CALUGW010000019.1 GCA_944320305.1 uncultured Prevotella sp.
TAGGGACGAACGATATTTCAAACTGAGGCTATATGCTCTACATGATTCTCGTATCACTCTAAATGTCGGATGAACCTGTTTTCTTGACAAAATCACTGTGTCGTTCTGCGAAAAAGGTCATATTGGAGTGCGATATAGGCCGTTTCACAATGCAATATAGGCCATTTTGGAGTGCAAAACAGCCATTTTCGCAAGGTGAAAAAGGCCATTGTGGGGCTGAAAAAGGGTGTCTCAGGGGCTGAAAAAGTTGCACACCAAGGCTTATAAGACTTATAAGGCCTATAAGGCCAACAGGTTACGGTTGCACACTCAGGATTGGCGAATTTGCGGACCGGTGGCAAATTGTTTTCAAATACGCGAAATTTGAGGTGGTTAACGAGGTTGTTTTTAACTTTTGTGAATTTGTTTTAAGCCCGACTGACAAACAGACAGCCGGCGCAAAGCAAACAAGCAGCCGCCGGGCGCCCGCCGTGCCCCGGCAGGCAAACATCATTGCCAACAAACGTCTGGCGGCTGATTCAGAATACGAGTCGCGCCGGAGTCAGTAATCAGTGCCCTCGCCCGGCAGCTTCTTCACAAACTTCATTTCGTGCATGATGCGCCTTGTGCGCTTCCTCACATAAGGGTCCGGATGAGCAGAATCATATCTGAGCGGATTCGGAAGAGAGGCAGCAATGGCTGCACACTGCTCTTTGGTAAGGTCTTTTGCCGAGCGCCCGAAATGCCATTCGGCCACGGCAGACGCCCCGTAAATGCCATTTCCCATCTCAATGGAGTTCAGATAGACCTCCATTATGCGCTGCTTGCTCCACATAAGCTCTATGAGCGTGGTGAAATAAGCCTCCAGCCCCTTGCGCAACCACGTCCTGCCGGGCCACAGAAAGACATTCTTGGCTGTCTGCTGCGAGATTGTGCTCGCTCCGAGCTTGCGCTTGTTCTTTTGCGTCAGATTGCGCTTTGCCGCGTGTTCGATAGCCTTGAAGTCAAAGCCGTGGTGCATCAGGAACCGCTGGTCCTCGCTCGCCATGACAGCCTGCGGCAGATAGGGCGAGATCTTGTCGAGCGAGACCCACCGGTGCCGCAGCCTCAGCTCCTCGCCTTTGCTCCCCTGCTGCGCAAGCCTGATGAACATCAGCGGCGTGAAATAAACGGGAACGAAACGGTAAACCACAACAGAAAGGATGGTGGTGCCGAAGAATGCAACCACCATCCATTTGACTATCGCACGGATTTTCCTTACAATATACATCCGATACGAGCAGAACGCTTATTGCAATGTTCCGTTTTCCGCAGCCTGGATCATTGCCTGGCTTGCGTACATATACACCTCTACGCGACGGTTCTGCTGGCGCCCCTCGGCTGTGGAATTGTCGGCCACAGGATTTGAAGACCCCTGGCCCTCCACTGTCTTAATCTGCGAGGCAGACACGCCGCAGCTCTTAAGGTAATTGGAAACGCTCGTCGCGCGGCTCACCGACAGCGGAACGTTGATGCCGTCGTTGCCGGTATTGTCCGTGTGGCCGTAAATGGCAACGTCGCAAGACTTGTTGTTGTTGAGCACCTGGGCAAACTTTGCCAGCGAGTTCTTTGCTGACGCATTGAGGTCGGCCTTGTTTGTGGCGAACAGAATGCCAGAGTCGAACGTCACCTTGACGGCATCCAGGCCGTTGGCATCCTTAACCTCCTGAACCTGGGCGGCCTCCACCTGGGCGGCCTCTGCCTTAACCTTGTCCATGTGCTTGCCAATGATGGCGCCCGTGCCGGCGCCCACAGCGGCGCCCACGGCGGCGCCCACAGCCGTGTTGCCGGCCAGCTTGCCCACTATCGCACCAAGAACAGCACCGCCGCCGGTGCCTATCGCAGCGCCCTTCTGGGTGTTGTTGCATCCTGCGAAAACAATGCCGAGACAAAGAGCCAAAGCCAATACTTTCAAATTTCTCATCGTGTCACATATTTAATTGTTAAACATAAAATTCAAATGCAAAGATAATCTATTTATTTAAAAGCAATATCCTTTACAAGTTTTTTTTGTAATTTTGCAGCCAAAATTTATTAAACACACTTTTAGTTATGGCTAAAGAATTAAAGGAACTGACCAAAAGAGCAGACAACTACAGCCAGTGGTACAACGACCTTGTCGTGAAAGCCAATCTCGCCGAGCAGTCCGCAGTAAGAGGGTGCATGGTCATAAAGCCCTATGGCTATGCCATCTGGGAGAAGATGCAGCACCAACTGGACAGCATGTTCAAGGAGACCGGTGTGCAAAACGCATATTTCCCACTGCTGATACCTAAGTCTTTCTTGTCAAGAGAGGCTGAGCACGTGGAGGGTTTCGCGAAGGAATGCGCCGTGGTGACCCACTACCGCCTGCGGGCAAAGGAAGACAAGAGCGGCGTTGAGGTTGACCCGGCCGCCAGACTGGAGGAAGAGCTGATCATACGCCCCACATCAGAGACAATAATCTGGAACACATACAAGAACTGGATACACTCCTGGCGCGACCTGCCGCTGATGTGCAACCAGTGGTGCAACGTGATGAGATGGGAAATGCGCACCCGCCCGTTCCTCCGCACGAGCGAGTTCCTCTGGCAGGAAGGCCACACCGCCCACGCCACACGCGAGGAAGCCGAGGCCGAGGCAAAGACAATGCTCCATGTCTACGCCGACTTTGTGGAGAACTGGATGGCCGTTCCGGTGCTTCAGGGAGTGAAGAGCGCGACCGAGCGTTTTGCCGGAGCGCTCGACACTTACACCATCGAGGCCATGATGCAGGACGGCAAAGCCCTGCAAAGCGGCACGAGCCACTTCCTCGGACAGAACTTCGCCAAAGCCTTCGATGTGACATTCCTCAACAAAGAGAACAAGCCCGAATACGTGTGGGCCACTTCATGGGGCGTGTCAACAAGGCTCATCGGCGCATTGATTATGACACATTCTGACGACAACGGCCTTGTCCTTCCGCCGAAACTGGCGCCGATACAGGTTGTGATAATCCCCATTTCCAAAAACGACGAGCAGCTGAAAGCAATCACCGACAAGCTGACGCCGGTAATCGAAGGACTCAAAAAGCAGGGCATCAGCGTGAAATACGACGACGCCGACAACAAACGCCCGGGCTTCAAGTTTGCCGACTACGAGCTGAAAGGCGTGCCGGTGCGCCTGGCAATGGGTGGCCGCGACCTTGAGAACGGCACCATAGAGCTGATGCGCCGCGACACTCTCGAAAAGGAGACACTGCCGCTTGAGGGCATCGTTGAGCACATAACGGCACTGCTTGACGACATTCAGAAGAACATCTTCGACAAAGCGCGCAAATTCCGCGACGCTCATGTGTACGAATGCGACAACTATGACGAATTCAAAGAAAGAATCAAAGACGGCGGATTCTTCCTCTGCCATTGGGACGGAACGCCCGAGACAGAAGCCAGAATCAAGGAGGAGACGCAGGCGACAATACGCTGTGTGCCTTTCGCTTACGAGCAGACACCGGGCACCGACATGGTGAGCGGCAAGCCCGCCACCTGCCGTGTGATCATCGCACGCAGCTACTAAGCGACGGCGAAAGCCCTTGCACACAATACAAAAGGACTGAGGCCGGCCGCCGTTACAGCATTTGCAAGTAACGGCTGTCGGCCTCAGAACATTATGAACAATGCTGAACAATGCGCCGGCGGCAGCCTGACGTCATTCGTAGTCGTCAATGACTGAGTTGATAAAGTCCATCATCGGCTTGCCGGCCTTGAGTATCCGCTCCATTTCGTCAAGCCACACCTCCCCGCTGAAGAAGTCGTCAGGCACGCAGTGCCAGCAGCAGTAGTCCTTCATCCGCAGATAGTCTATGTGCTCATAGTCTCTCGGAAATCCGGCCGGACACGTCTTTAGCCGCTCGATTCCGAATCCCTGGCCGCTGGCAAACACAGCCTCCGGGCCTGCGCCAAAGAACTTCAAGAACTCCTCGCCACGCACACAGCGGAGCCATTCCTCCGTGTTGGCCATTATCTCATTGCGGCATGAGGTCAGAATATTTGTCGGAAGCCAGTAGTTGCCGCAGCTCAACAGACAGTGTCCCGGCTCCAAATGGATGTAATACCCGCCGTGAAGCGCTTTCTTTCCGTGCGCGGCTATGTAAGCCCCGAAGTGGTTCTTGTATGGAGACTTGTCGTTTGAGAAGCGGGTGTCGCGGTAGAAGCGGTATGTAGCGTCCTTAACGGTGATGTGCGACACCGAGGGGTCGAAAGCGGAAATACGCAAAATGGCACTCTCTATGCCGCGTTCGAAATCCTCACGCGCAGCATTGTATTCCTCTTTATGCTCCAGAAACCACGGCCGGTTGTTGTTGGCCGCGACATCATTCAAGAAACCCAATATTTTCCTTGTGTCCATAATACAGGTCTGCAAAATCGTTCCGTCCTGCCGTCCGCCCGCTTCCTGCCCAGTAACAGCGTCCGTGGCTTGTCACGAGTCTGGCGGCTGAACAATTACAAATTATTTGCAAATGTAGACAAAAATATCCGCATTCTCAAATTTTTATATTAATTTTGTCACGCCATGACAAGAAGAGAGAGATATCGGAAAGTCATTGAATTCTTCAGAAAGGAAATGCCAGAGGCTGACACAGAGCTTGAGTTCGGCTCTGTTTTCCAGCTGCTGGTGGCCGTTGTGCTCAGCGCACAGTGCACAGACAAGCGGGTCAACCAGATCACGCCCGCCCTCTTTTCCCTTTATCCCACCGCCGCCGCAATGGCAAAGGCAGAGCCTGAGGACCTGCTTGAGCTGATAGGCAGCGTGTCCTACCCCAACTCAAAAGCCAGACACCTGGCCGCATTGGCGCATGAACTTGTTGAGAAACACAACGGCGAAGTACCCTCCGACATGAACGCGCTGCTGGAACTGCCCGGAGTCGGCCGCAAAACGGCCAATGTGATACAGGCCGTGGCTTTCGGTAAGTCAACAATGGCAGTAGACACTCACGTGTTTCGTGTCAGCCACAGGCTCGGGCTTGTGTCAGCCAAGGACAACACACCGCTCAAGGTTGAGCAGACCCTCACAAAAAACATTGCCAAAGAAGACATACCGCTGGCCCACCACTGGCTGCTGCTGCACGGCAGATACATCTGCACATCACGAAAGCCGCGCTGCGGCCAATGCGGTCTGGCAGACATCTGCCCCCAGAACACAGAGCCGCCCAAGGGCTGACACGCCTCATTCCGAGGCAGTGCCGTGAGCTCAAGCCAGCAGGCCGGGCGACAGCGGAAGCGCCACAAGAGTGAGACGCGGCTGCAGCGGTGCGCCGGAGACCACAAAACAGAAACTCAAAACAAACAGACTGCAAACATCCCCCCACCATTATCTTTTATCTTTGATGAGAACTTTCATATTGATTGCCGCAATCCTGATTTCGGTCAGCGCCACCGCGCAAGACCGGTACAGCCAGTGCGAGGACACATGTGCCCACATCCACGGAATAGACCTGAGCCATTATCAGGGCGAAGTGTTCTGGGAAGCCGTGGGAGAAAACACCAAAATGGCATACGTCTACCTGAAGGCCACTGAGGGCGGCGACTGGATTGACGACAGATATGAGAACAACATCGAACTGGCCCACCTGCATGGACTGAAGGTGGGGAGCTATCATTTCTACCGCCCAAGGACAGACCAGCGGCAGCAGCTTGAGAATTTCAAGGTGCAATGCCTGCCCGGCGAGCAAGACCTTATACCCATGATCGACATCGAGACGACAAGCGGCCTGTCCACAGACGAGTTCTGCGACTCACTGTTCAAGTTTCTAAGTCTGGTGGAAGAGGCTTACAAACAGAAGCCCCTGCTGTACACTTTCACCAACTTTTACAACAAACACCTTGTCGGCAAGATTGACAATTACAAACTGATGATTGCCCAATACACCGACACGGAGCCGGTTCTGGCCGACGAGCGCGACATCACCATGTGGCAATACACAGGAAAGGGAAGCATCGTCGGCGTGAGCGGTTACATTGACAAAAGCCGCTTCATGGGCCAGCACGGACTGCGCGAGATAAGGTTCAGACACTGAACGCAAAGCAAAAAGTTACATATAACATTAAATTAAGGACAACACATCATGGCCATTATCAAATGTCCCGAATGCGGACACCAGGTCAGCGACCGCGCCAAGACCTGCCCCAGCTGCGGAGTTGAAATTGAAGGCAGAATAACAAGATGCCCCGAATGCGGAGAAGTAGTTTTCAAGAATCAGGAACAATGCCCGGCATGCCACCACCCATTGCCCACCATGCCGGTTCCGACAACAGGCGGCGGAACGGAAAACCCGGAAAGCGCCCAGACAACAATACCCGTTGAGACCATCACATACGACAGCGTGGAGGCACAACAGCCAAGGCAAAAACACACAAAAACCGCCACCGCCGTTGTCGTCGTCATCGTGGTTTTGCTCATCGCCGCCCTGACGGCCGTCTACATATACAAGAACCAAGAGGGGCAGAACGAGATTGACGCATACGGGAAGGTGATGGCCAGCACAGAGCCGGCAGAGCTTCAGAACTATCTCGACATATACACCGACGCGCCCGAAGCCCACCGCGACTCCGTAGAGGCAAGGCTCAGAAAGCTCCAGACCGCAGACACCGAATGGGGCAACGCAGTGGCAAGCGGAAGCAAGGCTGTCCTGGAAAAATATATGCAACTGCACCCGACAAGCCTGCACAACGTTGAGGCCAAGATAAAAATCGACTCGCTCGACTGGGTGAGCGCCTGCGAGACAAACACCACTGAGGCCTACCAGGCCTACATCAGCAACCATCCCGACGGGCTGTATGCCGATGACGCGCGCGCAAAGTTCGAGAAACTTGACGCTCTGACGGTGTCGCCCGAAGAGCAACAGGCCATAAACAACCTGTTCGCGCAATACTTCACATCGCTCGCCGCCAACGACCCCGACGGACTGACGGCCTGTCTGGCCAACATCATGGACAGCTACCTGCACAAGAGCAACGCCACCAAGGCCGACGTCATCAAGCATATGGAGAAGCTGCACAGCGAGGCCGACGTAACAAACATTACGTTCAGACTGAACAACGACTGGAAGATAACCAAGACAGACGTCGGCGACAACAGATTCAAATTCGGTGTGGAGTTCTCTGTAGACCAGAAAACGGAATACACAGAGCCGGAAAAAGGCACATTCAACACGCTCAACGTAAGCGCAGCCGTGACGCCCGACTTCAAGATATCCGAGCTGAACATGAGGAAGATTGTGCAGTAAACCGGCCACAGTGCGGCACTGCCTGTAGCGCATTGCGACAATTGTCAGCGGGTCGCCCACAGCTGTTTTTCAGCCATTCTGCATGAAGAACAGCCGTGCGCGACCCTTTGTTTGCACAAGCGGCGCACTCGTTAAGTCCGTGCTTTTTATCCGCATTTCACCACAAAAAGCTCCAACTGAGCCGTTGATTTTAACACTTACGGAAGCGGTGAAATAGAAATTAATGAGCGCCCGAAAGTAATCAATCTTGACAAAAACGGCATCCTGCCATGCAATATGGCCTTTATCAGAATGCGATATAGGCCATATTGGAGCGCGAAACGGCCCTTAGCGGAAACCGATTAAGGCCGTTTCGCACGTTGAAACGGGCCGTTTATGCAC
The DNA here is from genome assembly GCA_944320305.1 of uncultured Prevotella sp. Taxonomy (GTDB): domain Bacteria; phylum Bacteroidota; class Bacteroidia; order Bacteroidales; family Bacteroidaceae; genus Prevotella. The sequence goes on from CALUGW010000019.1 coordinate 7,643, forward strand.
CTTTTCGGGCTATTTCCAGCGGTTTAAAGATTGCACAATCAGTCTGGCCAGGCCAATAAGTCCAACAGAGTCAAGCTGTTACGGTTGCACACCCGTGCTTCCCGTATTTTCGTCCGACGGCAAATTTATTTTGAAATACGCGAAATTTGAGAGGACAACAAGACCGCTTTTTTAACATTGCTGAAAATTCACGAAACGGCAATAAGGGTACAACCAGAACGCGACAGGCAGAAAAACACAGAACGGCGAATATTAATGGCGCATTAATTTGGCCGTTACCGCGTTTTTTACTAAGTTTGCATTTCATAAAGCGATAACAGAACAAAGATTTCCCAGACACGACATGACGCTCACAAAGTCAATCCAGACAATCTGCCTCACGCTTGCCGCCTGCTTATGGACTGTGGCCTGCTCTGAGACCGACGGCCCGCAGCGAGACACGAATACAGTTACCGTCAGCAAAGATTTCCCGCTGTCTGAAGCCGAGGGAAGCCCGGTGTGCGGTGTGAGACTCAACGTGGCATGCTTCAGCGGCAGCGATTCGGCCGCGATGATAATGAACAGACACGTGGCAAAAATGCTGTTCGACATTGACTGCTCGGACATACGGCTGGCAGCGGACTCGTTCGCAAATATGTGCGGACACGACTACAAACGCAGCCTGGCGGCATTCTACAGGCAGGACAAGACAGATCCGTCAAAACGCCAATGGTATGAATACAGATACTCAATGACCACCGAGGTCAGCCGCAAAAGGAAAGGATACATAACCTATCTGGCCGACAAAACGATGTTTGAAGGAGGCTCTCACGAGATAAGCCTGCGCCTGACAGCCAACTTCAACGCCGAGACAGGCCACGCCGTGACAACAGAAGAGCTGTTTGTTCCCGGATTCAAGAAGCGGCTTTCCGCCATTCTGCTCGACAGGCTCAAAGAGAAAACCGGCGCCGAGACCCTCGACGACCTGCACGGTGAGGGCTACCTGCTGTCAACGGATATGTATCCTGCCGACAACTTCATCCTCGACGACGGCGGAATGACATTCATCTACAACCCATATGAAATAGCCCCATACGACAAAGGACGCATCGAACTGTACGTGAGGAACGATGAAATCGAGGATTTATTAATATAAAAAGACTATGGAAGCGATTCTGAAATATTTCCCCAACCTGACCGAGACGCAGAAAGAGCAGCTGGCCGCGCTCGACAGCGTCTACCGAGAGTGGAACAGCAAGATCAACGTGATCTCGCGCAAAGACATAGACAACCTCTATGAGCACCACGTGCTCCACTCGCTCGCCATTGCCGAACTGATAAGGTTCAAGCCGGGCACAACCATCCTTGACCTGGGCACCGGCGGCGGATTCCCGGGCATACCGCTTGCCATCATGTTCCCCGAAAGCAGGTTCAGGCTGATTGACGGCACCGGGAAGAAGATTCTCGTTGTCAATGAAGTTATCAAGGCCACCGGACTGAAGAACTGCCAGGCAGAGCAAATGCGCGGCGAGGCCGAGACGGGCCGGTTTGACTTTGTGGTGAGCCGGGCCGTGATGCGCCTGCCAGAGCTGGTGAGACTGGTGAAGAAAAACATCTCGAAAAAACAAGGCAACGCCCTGCCCAACGGCCTGATATGCCTCAAGGGCGGCGACATTCAAGACGAAGTGAGGCCATACAAGCACATTGCCGAAGTGACCCCCATCAGCAACTGGTTCGCCGAAAAATGGTTTGCCGACAAGAACTTGATTTACGTTCCACTCTAAAATACAGCCGATAATGTTGGACATCAGACGTTTTGCGGTAAACCCGTTTCAAGAGAACTGCTACATTGTCAGCGACAGCACAAAGGAGGCCGTGATAATAGACTGCGGCGCATTCTACGAGGAAGAGCGCCGCGCCGTGGTCGGCTACATCAAAGACAACGGCCTTGTGCCCAAGCGTCTTCTGGCCACGCACGGACACATAGACCACAACTTCGGCAACAACACGGTATTCGACACCTTCGGGCTGAAGCCCGAGGTGAGCGGCAGCGACGCCGCGCTGATGGACAGACTGGCGGAACAGGCCATGGTCTTGTGCCAGATAAGCCTTGACTACAAGATGCCGCCGGTGGGCAGATACCTCGAAGAAAACGAAGAGGTGGCCTTCGGCAGCCACACGCTTGCAGTCCTGCCTACGCCCGGACACTCCCCCGGATCGGTGCTGTTCTGGTGCAAAGAAGAGGGCGTGGCCTTTTCCGGCGACACTCTGTTTTGCGGCAGCATCGGCCGCACGGACTTCTGGCAGGGGAGCTATTCCGACATAATGTCGAGTCTGGAACGCCTAAAGGCACAGCTACCGGCAGACACGGCAATCCTGCCCGGGCACGGGCCGCAGACAACAATGGCCGCGGAACTTGCCGACAACCCCTACCTGAAGTGACACCGCCGACGCCGGCGCTCGTTTGCGTTAATTTAACAGCAATAATATTGCAGGCGGATTAATAATTATTACTTTTGCACCCGCATGGAGAAAACAATACTCGGAATCGACCCCGGAACAAATATCATGGGCTATGGAGTGCTGAAAACCATTGACAACAAGGCACTGATGGTGACCATGGGGGTGATAGACCTGCGCAAGTTCAGCGACGCCTATGTAAAGCTCGGCTATATTTTCGAGCGGGTCTCGGGAATCATCGAGTCATTCCATCCCGATGAAATGGCGATAGAAGCGCCATTCTTCGGCAAAAACATACCGTCGATGCTGACGCTCGGAAGAGCGCAGGGCACGGCCATCGCCGCCGCGACCCGCCTCGGGGTGCCAATACACGAGTATGCACCGATGAAAATCAAAATGGCGATAACCGGCGTGGGACAGGCATCAAAAGAACAAGTGGCCGGCATGCTGCAGCGCATCCTGAAGATAGAGAAGAAGGATATGTGCGACTTCATGGACGCAACAGACGCGCTCGGAGCCGCCTACTGCCACTTCCTCGAGCGCAACAGACCGGTAAACCAGGTGCACTATAACAGCTGGAAAGACTACATTAACAAAAACCAAAGCAGGGTATGCAAAAAATAATAGCTATCCACTCTGGCACGGCACGCATGCCGGAATGGAGACTGGCTGCCCCGGTGGACTTCGAGCTTGCCGAGGGAGAGACCATTGCCATTGTTGGGCCGAACGGAGCGGGCAAGTCTCTTTTCGTCGATATGCTCACGGGGGCGCACCCGCTTTTCGGCGACGAGCCTGTCTACGACTTCAGCCCGGACAAGCGGCAATACGTGTCTGACAACATAAAGCACATCACCTTCACCGACTCTTACGGCGAGAACGACTCGACATACTATCTGCAACAACGGTGGAACCAGCACGACATTGACGAAGAGACACCCAGAGTGGGCGACATTCTGCACAAAACCACAGCGGCAAACGGACTGGACACGGACCAGGCGTGGGTGGAGCATCTTTACAGCCTGTTTGAATTCCGCCCGCTCCTCGACAAGTATATCATCCTGCTGTCAAGCGGAGAACTGCGCAAAATGCAGGTGATAAAAGCTCTGCTGTCCAAGCCCAGAGTACTGATAATCGACAACCCGTTCATCGGACTGGACACAGAAACCCGCGAACAGCTGAAGAATCTGCTTGGCCGACTGTGCGGAGAACAGGCACTGCAGATAATCCTTGTGCTCCCGCAGACTGACGGCCTGCCTGAATTCATAACCCATGTAGTGGAGGTGACGGACAAGAGGGTAAGCCGGAAAATGCCGCGCAAGAACTTCAACTCGGACCGCAGGGCGGCGGCTGAGGCTCTGACACCAGAGATAGACAGCATGATGGGCGGACTGCCTTACAGAAACGATTCCGACTTCAGTACCGGGGAGGTGGTCAACATGAAAAAGGTGAGGATTCAATACGGCGACCGCATAATTCTCAACAGTCTTGACTGGGTTGTGAATTCAGGTGAGAGATGGGCCGTGACTGGCCGCAACGGCGCAGGCAAAAGCACGCTGATGTCGCTCATCTGTGCAGACAATCCTCAAAGCTATGCCTGCGACATCGCACTGTTCGGCAAGCGCAGAGGCTCCGGCGAAAGCATCTGGGAAATAAAAAAACACATCGGCTACGTGTCGCCGGAGATGCACCGCGCCTACAAGAAGAACATTGCCGCCGTGAACATCGTGGCCAGCGGACTCAAAGAGTCTGTAGGACTGTACGTCAAACCTACTGCTGAAGAAACAGCCATCTGCCTGTGGTGGCTGAGGCTGTTCGGCATTGAAGACAAAGCAGAGCAGTCGTTCATGAAGCTGTCAAGCGGCGAGCAGCGCCTTGTCCTGCTGGCGCGGGCTTTTGTCAAAGACCCGGCCCTGCTTATTCTCGACGAGCCATTCCACGGTCTGGACAACTTGAACAGAACAAGAGTAAAAGCAATCATCGAAGCGTTCTGCCGCCGCAGGAACAAGACTCTGATAATGATTTCACATTTTGCGGATGAGTTTCCCGGATGTATTGACCACTCTCTGACATTAACAAAACAACAATAACAAACCCATCAGATTATGAAAAAGACAATAATTCTGGCCATTGCTCTTTGCTGCAACCTGCTGCCAGCCAACTCACAAGACATATACAACAGCATAAGAAGCAAATCGAAAGCAGCCGTTGAGGCCAAAGGCACCGACAAAATAGTAAAGCACATCAGCCAGTTTAAAGTTGACGCGCTGGACTACATGATGATAAAAATGCAGGAACAGATGCCAGACTCGTCGACGGTGCTGCTCGACAAGCAGGCATACGCAATGCAGGAGTTCGTGAACTTCTACATCGAAAAGGTGCTGCTCAACAACGACAAGTCTGACTCAACGCAAATAAAAGGCATCAAGATGTTTATGGATGCCTCATACTCAAACCCGCTCTTCAACGATCCTGACGAAGAGCTGACGCTCGGATATTATTACAGCCCCGATGCAATAACCCGCTTTTCGCTCAACACAGACTGGCGCAAAGCACTGGCCGCAATAAAAAACCTTTACGCAAAGCAAGGGAAATAAAAGCATATCAGGCAAGTGTGAAGTCTCCGGCCTCAGCCCCATGGCTCACCGAAGCCTGAGCCTGACGACAAGCGGCAGATGGTCGCTTACACCGTTTCGTTGGTATCTGTAGCCATTATAAGTGCGGCGGGGCTTGACTCCGCCGTATTTTTCGTCTTCTTCCACAAGGAACGGCAGGTCGTTGACACGGCTCCACTCAAAACTGTAAAGAAGCGAACGGCTGAGAAAAATATGGTCGAGACTGCCCCACTTGCCCTTGAAACGGTATGTGGCTTTGGCACCGTTGGCGCCGCGCGCCGCCTCCGTCACGTCTGTCATGCCGTGGGCGCTGACAGAGTCGAGCTGTGCCGCGCCAGAATAATCATTAAAATCTCCGGCAACAATTATCTTGGCGCCTGCAGAGACCGCCCTGACGGAATCAATGGCCGCACAAAGACGCGACGCAACAGCAAGCCTGTGTGGGCGCGTGAAGCGCTCACCGTCACGCCGGCTCGGAGAGTGAACGACAAAAACATGAAGCGTGTCGTCTGTTATCACACGTCCGGAAACATAAAGGATGTCACGGGTCGGTGACATACCCTCCACCGGACTGACACGGAGCGAGGCATGGCTTACAGGCGAGAACGAGAAATCGTGATAGAGCAAAGCCACGTCTATCCCGCGCTCATCAGCCGAGTTTGTCACAAAATAGCCGTAACGCCCGGTGCGCAAGAGCGAGCGATGGACGAGATCGTGCACCACACTGTCGTTCTCCACCTCACACAATGCCACAAGATCCGGCAGACAATAATCTGCGGAATCAGCCCCGCTTGAGACAATTGCCTTGGCAATATTCTCTATTTTCCGCCAATAACGGTATGGAGTCCAATGACGGGGGGCGTCAGGCAGATACTCGGTGTCCTGCTTTAACGAATCGTGGCGGAAATCAAAAAGATTCTCGCAGTTCAACTGAACAATCGTAAGAAACGAGGCAAGCAGCAGGCACAGAGGCATAACAAGAAACACTTTTCAAGAAAACACCGCAGAAAGAGCATTGCAACTTACTTCCTGCGGTGTTATAAATCTCAAGAATCAGCAAACGCGCTCAAGCCGCTTCATGATAGAGAACATGAACAACGCGGCCACGAGACAGAGGGCAATAAGCACAGCCCAGACAATCCATACGGGCAGTCCCCAAAGCCATGCGGCCACGCTTGTAAGGTAATTGCCCACTGCTGTGGCAGCGAACCAACCGCCCATCATCAGGCCCTTGTACTTGACTGGAGCCACCTTTGACACAAACGAGATGCCCATGGGGCTGAGCAACAGCTCGCCGAACGTCAATATAAGATATGTGCTGACAAGCCAGTTGGGCGAAACCCTGTAATCGCTGGCCGCAATGGCCGGGTCGGTTATCTGCTCAGGAGTGGGCAGGCCTATAGAGGCGACACACATCAAGACATAGGCAACACCGGCAACAAGCATTCCGTATGCAATCTTGCGCGGAGCCGAAGGCTCGCGGCCTGTCTTTGCCAGCCAGCCGAAGATAGCCATGGAGACCGGAGTAAGAGCCACGACAAAACAAGGATTGAACTGCTGGAATATAGGAGCGCTTACCGAAACCGAATCAGGCAGGGTCATATACTGCCACACAAGACCGGCAATGCAGAGCACAATGACTCCTGCGGAAATTCCCTTGCCACGCGAGGTCTTTGACTGGAAGAGACTGAACAGGGCATAAACAATGAAGATTACAAGCACAAGATTTATCACATCAAACTCCATCCCGACGACTCCGCTGACACTCTCAACAACATAGTCACGCGCAAAGAATGTCAGAGTAAGACCATTCTGATGGAAAGCCATCCAGAAGAAAATCACCACCGCGAACACAAGACAAAGCGCAACAATGCGGTCTTTATCGCTGACACCGTGGTGAGCACCGTCTGAAGCCTCACCGGCTTTATCACTCTTGGCCGGCGCGGTATTGATTTCTGTGTGACGGAATGTACTGCGGAAGCCGTAATAAATGGCCATTGAGACAATCAACGACACACATGCCACACCGAATGCGTAATGATAAGCGTCGGTCTCGCTGACACCGAAAGTGCGCTGCGCCCACTCCATAACCCACACGGCAGCACTCGGAGCGAACATGGCGCCGATGTTGATGGCCATGTAGAAGATGCTGAATGCCGCGTCACGACGGCTGGCGTATTCCGGCGCGTCATAAAGATTGCCGACCATCACCTGCAGATTGCCTTTGAAAAATCCGGTTCCCAGACTGATCAGCACAAGGGCGGCAAACATAGCAATGATGGCAATGGTGTCCTTTCCAAGCGGCATCGCCATGAGAAGGTATCCGATAAACATGATGACAATGCCCAACGTCACCATTCTGCCGAAGCCGAACTTGTCAGCTAGGATGCCTCCTACGACAGGAAGGAAATACACCAGGGCAAGAAAACCGCCGTAAATGCTACCGGCGGTAGCCGGAGAGAAATTGAAGTTGGCCTGGAGGAACAGCACAAAAATGGCAAGCATCGTGTAATATCCGAAACGCTCGCCCGTGTTGGCCAAAGCCAACGCATAAAGACCTTTTGGTTGATTTTCAAACATACTTATTTAATTTTAGAGTTTTTAGTTTTCAATATGTCAAAAAGATATGTCAGCTTCACAATTATACTGCCGTTGTTGCTTCGGCCAAAATAATCACGCTTGGAATTGCCGAAAATATCTCCCAAACCATAATAATAACGCCCCTCAAGGAGGAAATGCCCGATTTTAGGGTGCGAATATTCAATACCCAACCCACCGGCAATGCCATAGTCAAACTTCCGCTCAATGTCGAGCGAGTCTTGGGCCGCATCCCGTAGCGCTCCCACGCGGTCGGAAACGTTGCGGTCGGAGAAATTGAAATTGCTCTTAACTTTGTCATTCAAAAAGAAGCCGACCTGCGGACCGACCTGAAAAAAGAACTGGAAGCCTTTCCGCTCACGCCCCCACCCGAGTCTCGCAAATAGCGGTACCTGCACATAAGTGAGCGTGCGCTGATATTCCTCAGGCAATCCCGTAACATGATTTATCACCGGCTGGTCCTCAACGGTAAGGATATCTTCTTTCCAGCCCATCTGGGTTATATTCACCTCACCGACAAGGGCGCATACGCTTTTAAAGTATTTCTCACAGGTGTAACGCACTGTCAACCCTCCTGTCAGCCCGCCATGCATTCCTTGTGGAATCTCAGGATTAAAGCCAACATTGCTCAACGCATATCCGCCGTTGACACCCACACTCAGCTCACTGCGGTGCTCACCAATCTGCGCACGGCAAACCATTGGCAGCACAAGCCCCGCCAGCGTTATAAAAAAGACACGCAGACACCCAGAACAGAAAAATGGCGACAGACAATAGCCACGTTTTAAGAACGACATCTTCATGCAGCCAGAATGTTAGAAATTGATTGTCTCCACTTTGTGCTCAGGCGTGTAATGGACAAAAAGGATGCTGCGGTTCTGATACCCCCCGTTGCCAATGCGCTCAAAATGCAGCGGTGTCTGAATTGGCGTATAGCCGACAACGCCTCTCGCGCCGGTAAACCTGTCGCCATACATATGCAATCCTTTTATGAAATAAAAAGCCTGGTCAAAGCCTGTTATCGCAAAACGCGGAAGCGCCTGCATCATGTCTTCGTGGAAATTCCACCTGTACTTCAGTTCTATGCGCGCGGTTTTCGACGAAAGCGGGTTTGTGTAAAACGCAGCCGGAATGTGGACATTGTATCTGTAATAGTTGTCGAGATTGTATTTTGTGTACATCATCCACTCAGTGTAACCGAACAGCGTGACTTTCATGCTCTGATTGTTCATCGTCAGATTGTTTATCTTCGCAAAAGCGATATTCAACTCCGGAGAGCGTCCTGTGTTCAGAACAACCACATTGGGCATTGTCGAGCTGAAAGCCTTGGCGAAATTGCCCTCGCTCGACTTCAGATTGGTTATGGAATAGTCGCGCCCCATGGCCTCCATGCGCCTTCTCAGGCCGAAAGTAAATATTCCTTTCTTGCTCGTCGTGTCGTTACAATCCACAAAAACCGCATGATAGCCCGAAAATTTCTCCAGAAAACGTGCGATGACCGCTTCGTTATATTCCGTGTCATTCTGATAAACCTGAAACAGGTTCGGATTTGTGCTAAGTTCGGGAGCGTTGATTGAGAAAGGCATCAGCACCTTTATGTCATGCTTCATGGCAAAATCAGACAAGTCGTTCACCTGTTTTGAATACAGAGGGCCGATTATCAAATCGCATTTTGCAGCGTTCTTGTCTTTCAACGTCTTGCTGATGTCCGTCTCTTCGTCAACATTCCACGCATGAATGTCTACAGACACACCATTCTGCCGGAGGCTGTCGCAGGCCATAAGTACACCTCGGTAGTATTCCACCATGCGCCGTCCGTCACCATTAATGTTGTGCAAAGGCAGCATGACCCCCACCCTTATGGCGCGTTTCCTCATGTCGTCTTCTGCCACAACCGGAGCCTTTTCCGCCGGAACATCGGCCTTTGCGACAACAGCCGCCGGTGCCTCTCCCTTGGGATAGGGGATGAAAATAAAGTCACCTTTCTTCAGTTTATACCCCGGCTGCTTCATCTCCGGATTGGCTTCCTTCAGTTCCTCGACGGTTATTCCGTTGTCTTTGGCAATGCCAAAGATTGTCTCTTTCCGTTTTACCTTGTGCATTTCTTTCCATTTTGCCGTCTGGCAGACAGCCATATCGGCAACAAACAGAGCCGCAACAAACAGCGCGAAACGCCTGAAACCTAACTTCATGTCTTGCTTATTTTAGATAATCGCCTACAAAATTACCAAAAAAGAGCGGATAAATCAACATTAATCGCTAATTTTGCACATTAATAATTTTCAGACAATGGGAATAAACAAAATCAAATTCTTAATATTCACGGCAGTTCTGGCCGCTCTGCCTATTGTGGCTCAGGCCGACTTCACCCCTACAGCCTATTATACTGTGGACGGAACGGACATGGAAACAACCGACCTGATCAACAACGCCCAGGCTCCATTGTCCGTAACATTCAAGGCAAACCCGTCGAATCTCGGCGACACAACGCCTTCATATGAATGGCGGTTCACCCGCGAAGGCAGCACAGACCCGTTCATCGTAAGATATGAAGAGGAGACAACCTATGAGTTCCGTGAATCAGGATCCATAAGTGTCTCGCTCTATGTCACTTATGACAACACATCCGAGCCGGAACTGATAGCCACAATCCGAGTGAGCATAAGCACCAGCGTTCTCGAAATGCCAAACGCATTCTCACCCAACGGAGACGGCATCAACGACATTTACAGAGCAAAAGACACCCACCAGAGCATCGTTGAATTCCACGCATACATATTTAACAGATGGGGCCAGAAACTCTTTGAGTGGACAAACATCAACGACGGCTGGGACGGAACCTACAACGGCAAGCCCGTGGGCGACGGCGTTTACTTCGTGCTTGTCAAGGCGAAGGGGGCCGACGGCACCGAATACAACATAAAGCGGGACGTCAATCTGCTGCGGGATTACACTGAGGGAGGCGCAAGACAATGAGCAAAAACCAACCAAACAGCATTATCAAGGAGGACGGCAAAATAAATGTCTGGGGAGCCAGAGTCCACAACCTCAAAAACATCAACGTTGAAATACCGCGCAACAGCCTCACCGTCATAACCGGCCTTTCCGGCTCCGGCAAGTCATCGCTGGCGTTCGACACCATCTACGCAGAGGGGCAGCGCCGCTATATCGAGACTTTCTCAGCCTACGCCCGCAACTTCCTCGGCGGCCTGGAGCGCCCTGACGTTGACAAAATCACCGGCCTGAGCCCGGTTATCAGCATCGAGCAGAAGACGACAAACAAGAATCCGCGCTCCACCGTCGGCACAACAACCGAGATATACGATTTTCTGAGACTGCTGTTCGCACGCGCAGGCAAGGCATACAGCTATGCCACCGGCGAAGAAATGGTGAAATACACCGAGGAGAAAGTGCTCGACATGATTTCGGACGACTATAACGGCCGCAAGATTCTGATACTCGCTCCCGTCGTGCGCAGCCGCAAAGGCCATTACCGTGAGCTGTTCGAGAGCATGAGGCGCAAGGGCTACCTCTACGTCCGCGTTGACGGCGAAGTGAAAGAAATCACCCGCGGCATGAAAACCGACCGCTACAAAAACCACGACATTGAGGTCGTCATCGACAAGCTGCAGGTGCACGGCCCTGGCGACGAGCGACTCAAGAAGAGCATCGGAACAGCCATGCGCCAGGGCGACGGCCTGATAATGATTCTCGACAAGGACACCGGCGAGACAAAATACTTCTCCAGGCGCCTCATGTGCCCCACCACCGGCATATCATACAGCGACCCGGCGCCAAACAACTTCTCGTTCAACTCGCCACAGGGTGCCTGCCCCAGATGCAAAGGATTGGGATATGTCAACGAGATAGACCTCAACAAGGTCATTCCCGACCGCAACGCGAGCATCTACGCCGGAGCCATCGCCCCGCTCGGCAAATACAAGAACCAGATGATTTTCTGGCAGATTGACGCGCTGCTGCAGAAATACGGCTGCACGCTGAAGACCAAAGTCTGCGACATTCCGGAAGAGGCGCTCAGCGAAATCCTCAACGGCTCAATGGAAAAGGTGCGCATCGACAAGAACATCATCCACACCTCCAGCGACTATTTCGTCTCTTTCGACGGCGTGGTGAAGTATCTCCGCAGCGTCATCGAGGACGACGACTCCGCCGAAGGGCAGAAATGGGCCGACCAGTTCATGGCCGTGGGCAAGTGTCCCGAGTGCGGCGGCAGCAGACTGAACCGCGAGGCACTGTCTTTCCGCATCTGGGACAAGAACATCGCCGAGCTTGCAGGGATGGACATCAGCGAGCTGCGCACGTGGCTCGACGAGGCCGTGCCGCATCTCACAGAGCAGCAGAACAAGATTGCCTCAGAGATTCTGAAAGAAATACGCACCCGTCTCGACTTTCTCCTCGACGTCGGACTCGACTATCTGTCGCTCAACCGCCCGTCCATGAGCCTGTCGGGCGGCGAGAGCCAGCGCATCCGCCTGGCCACACAGATTGGCTCGCAGCTTGTCAATGTGCTCTACATTCTTGACGAGCCGAGCATCGGCCTGCACCAGCGCGACAACGAAAGACTCATACGCTCGCTCAAGGAGCTGCGCGACCTCGGCAATACCGTCATCGTGGTAGAGCACGACCGCGACATGATGCTCAACGCCGACTACATCGTCGACATAGGCCCCAGAGCCGGGCGCAACGGCGGCGAGGTTGTGTTTCAGGGCACTCCGCAGCAGATGCTGGCCTCCGGCACGCTCACGGCAAAATATCTTAACGGCGAGATGGCGATAACAGTGCCGGCAAAAAGGCGCACGGGCAACGGCAAGCACCTCGTGCTGCGAGGCGCACGGGGCAACAACTTGAAGAATGTCGATGCTGACTTCCCTCTCGGCACGCTCATACTCGTTACCGGCGTCAGTGGCTCCGGCAAGTCCACTCTCATCAACGACACACTCCAGCCCATCCTGAGCCGCCACTTCTACCGCTCGCTGAAAGCACCGCTGGAATACGACAGCATCGAGGGCATTGAGAACATCGACAAGGTGGTCAACGTAGACCAGAGCCCGTTGGGACGCACGCCACGCTCCAATCCGGCCACTTACACCGGGGTGTTCAGCGACATCAGGGCCTTGTTCGTCGGCCTGCCTGAGGCCAAAATCAGGGGCTACAAGCCCGGGCGCTTCTCGTTCAACGTCAAGGGCGGACGCTGCGAGGCCTGCGGAGGCAGCGGCTACAAGACCATCGAGATGAACTTTCTGCCTGATGTCACCGTGCCCTGCGAGGTCTGCCACGGCAAACGCTACAACCGCGAGACCCTTGAGGTGCGATACAAGGGAAAGAGCATCGCCGATGTGCTTGACATGACAATAAACCAGGCAGTGGAGTTCTTCGAGAACGTGCCCGACATTCTCCGCAAGATAAAGACCATACAGGAGGTCGGTCTCGGCTACATCAAGCTCGGCCAGCCCTCCACAACACTCTCCGGCGGAGAGAGCCAGCGCGTAAAACTGGCCACGGAACTAAGCAAGCGCGACACCGGCAAGACGCTCTACATCCTCGACGAGCCTACCACCGGACTGCACTTCGAAGATATCCGCATACTGATGGACGTGCTGCAGAAACTCGTAGACCGTGGAAACACTGTAATAATCATCGAGCACAACCTCGACGTGATAAAAATGGCGGACCACATCATAGACATGGGTCCTGACGGCGGACGCGGCGGCGGACTGATTGTGGCCGCAGGCACGCCCGAGGAAGTGGCCATGGGTGGCAGGGGCGCCACTGCCCCATTCCTGCGAAAAGAGCTTGGCCTCGGCTGACAGACACCGCACAGACGGCCCCAACCAGCCACAAGAAAAACAAAACGCATGACGCGACAGGCACAAGAGCCGTCCGTCATGCGTTTTGCGTATGAGATATACTGTGACTGCCAGAAAACCTTGTAGCGAAAGATTGTCCGAAATCGGAGCAAGACCGTGAGTCGTCCCGATTTTACCCATTGCGGCAGCACTCCAAAAACCGTAAGCAGAAGAACGCCTTTTAGTTACTGTCTTGACGGCAAGGCGCCGTCTTTCCGCCGATTTACAGCCGTTTTTGCGGCATATGGTTTCAAACAGAAATAGCCCGTTTCACACTGCAAAACAGGCCTTTTTGCTGTGCGAAACAGGCCTTTTCGGAATGCGATATGACCCGTTTTACAACGTGTTTCATGCCGTTCCATGCCTTTGATTGTCCTTTTTGCGAAGTGGGCGCACTCTGCCAAAGGCATAAACATCTCCCACACCATTTGCCCACTATCTAAGGCATGAGGCCACATCTGTTTTTGGAAACAGCCGCCAAGGCGCAACCGGCTTTTCAGTCCGCCCCTCTATATGTTCGTTCAGAGTAAGTGCCTTGCCTCAGAATCTTGTCATAAACTCCACAACAAGCTTGTCCTGCTCCGACGGTTTGGCCACAGCACCGCTACGATAAAAATACTTCTCGTAGTTCAGGCGAATGTCCGACACAAACGGAGTGGCAAGGCTGAGCGTCACGCCGCCGGTCAGCCTCGATCGCCGGTAGTCGGTGGTGAAGAGCGCGCCCGAAACCTCGTCAGCCTTTCCGTCGCTGTGGTCGCTCATATAGTCGTAGCGCAGCAGCGGCGACACCTTTTTTATAAAAGGCTTGCGGCCGCCTGTCTTTATGTCGTAGTTCACAAAACCGTCAAACGAGTGGACAGCCCCATAGGCATTGTCGGCGTAGTGTTTGTAGAGATATTCGGCCTCTATGTGCCAGCCGTTGCCGTGGTAATAAGCGCCTGCGTCATACATCATAACATCCACATTCTCAGGCTTTATCTTCTGTACGCTCACTGTAAGGTTGAAGCCGCGCGGAAAGAAGAGCTGCGCCTTGGCAGAATAATTGATATTGGTCGTCCAGAAGTCCTTTTGCTCTGTCAGCCCCGAGCCGTTGAACACACCTGCCTCAAGCACCAGCGGGAACCCAACGTTGAACGTATATCCGAGCGTCGCGCCCACATCGCGCACATTGCCCACCTGCTTCGCTATGAAAGAGCGGTTGGCAAAATACTGCTGATGAGGCGAACGGTGGGCGTCGATGGTGAACGGCACGCGCATCTGGCCTATCGTGAAGTTGAGCGTGCGCCATGGACTGATGCGCGTGTAGGCGTCGAGCATCTTGATGCTCCCCTCGTCAGAGAGGTCTATCTCCGCCTTGTACGACACGGCGTCAACCACCTTTCCCGTCAGACTGAAGCGCGCGTTGCGCACCTGAAAGCGCCCCATGCCCTCCTCCGTCTGGTATTCATACTTGCCGCGGATTGTCCCATGAATCTCCGGCTTGAACTGCGCCGCCGCGTCCAGACAGACGCAAAGCCCTGCTATGGCCATCAACTTTTTCATTCTTTCCTGATTTTTTATGTGTGTCAGGCGCAGCTGCCACGTCTGCACGCGAGCCTCTTCAGACCGATGCGCCCACTGTTTTCGGTGGCAAAGGTCGGTATTGTTTGTTACAAAGCGATTACAGCTATTTTAAAGAACGGTAAAAGCCACCACGCCCCACCACATCCTCTTATATGGCAGCCGTCAATCCAAGGCCAACGGAAAACAAGACTTTGACAGCCCCAAATGCCGTTTTTTCTAATTCTTCGACCAACTTCACATTTGCTGTTGGAGTCTGCATACAAATTACCATAATGCGCAATCTGCTAAAATATGTATGCCGTCGGGCTGCCCGTGTCAGTTTTTATGCGTATCTTTGTAGCCCCAACAGCCCATAACTAAAAAACAAGACATATGAAAGACAAGATTCTGACCATTGCATTGGCCACTGCCGTGGCCGCCACGGCGCAGACACGAAAGGAAAGTTTGCTAACGGAGGGATGGCAGTTCTCACGCGACAAAGCCACATGGCAGACTGTGAGTGTGCCGCACGACTGGGCTGTCAGCGGTCCGTTCGACAAGAAGTGGGACCTGCAGACAGTGGCCATAGTGCAGAACGGCGAGAAAGTGCCCACCGAAAAATCGGGCCGCTCCGGGGCATTGCCATGGATTGGCAACGGACACTACAAGCGGACACTGACCATTCCTGAAGGCTACGGCCGGGCGGAGCTGGTGTTCGACGGCGCCATGGCAGAGCCGACAGTGTCAGTCAACGGCCAAAAAGCCGGCTACTGGGCATATGGCTACAACGCATTCAAAGTTGACATCAGCCCCTACGTCAAGCCAGGAGACAACCTGCTTGAAGTGGACTTGAAGAACATAGAGGAGAGCAGCCGCTGGTATCCCGGCGGGGGAATATACAGACCTGTCACACTGGTGCTCACCGGCAAGGAGCACTTCCCCACGTGGGCGACTTTTGCCCGCACGGCAAAACTCACCGGCAACGCAGCTTTAATTGATGTGGACACCAAAGTGGACGGTGTGTCTCCGGCAGACAAGGCCGAGGTTGAGGTGACGCTCGCCGATGCCAACGGCCGCGTGGTGGCAGCCAAGAGATGCGGCGTCGGCAACGATGGTGCGGTGAAGACACAGTTGGAAGTGAAGAATCCGAAACTGTGGTCGCCGGAGTCGCCCTATCTCTACAAACTGACCACACTGCTGCATAAAGGCTCCAACATTGCCGACAAGCAGACAATAAACTTCGGCATACGCACAGTAAGCGTGACCAAGGACGGAGGATTCCGGCTGAACGGCCAGACTCGCAAAATCAAGGGCGTGTGCCTGCACCATGACCTCGGCCCACTCGGGGCCGCCGTAAACAAGGCCGCGCTCATCCGCCAGATAAAAATGATGAAGAGAATGGGCTGCGACGCCATCCGCACTGCCCACAACATGCCGTCCACAATGCAGATGGACATATGCGATTCGCTCGGAATGATGGTCATGGCAGAAAGCTTCGATATGTGGAAATATCCAAAATGCAAAAACGGTTATGCGCGCTTCTTCGACGAATGGGCAGAGAAAGACATAACGAATCTCATTCTCTGCCACCGCAACCACCCCTCCATAATAATGTGGAGCATTGGCAACGAGATTCCCGAACAGGGCATGAGAGGCGGAGCCGAGACTGCGCGGCGGCTTCAGGACCTGTGCCACCGCCTTGACCCCACACGCACTGTGACTCAAGGCATGGACCGCATAGACAACGCTCTGAAAACCGGTTTCGCACAAGTCATGGACGTTGCAGGCCTGAACTACCGTGTGCACAAATATGGAATGGCGCTGGAAAAGCTGCCGCAAGGGTTCCTGCTCGGCTCTGAAACAGCATCGACAGTCAGCTCACGCGGCGTCTACAAATTCCCCGTAAAGGCAGGACACTCTATGAAATACGACGACGGACAATGCTCAAGCTATGATGTGGAATACTGCTCTTGGAGCAATCTGCCAGACGATGACTGGCGTTGGCAGGACGATGAAAGCCGGGTTATCGGCGAGTTTGTATGGACCGGCTACGACTATCTGGGCGAGCCGACGCCATACGACGAGTACTGGCCGAGCCGCAGCAGCTACTTTGGCATCTGCGACCTGGCCGGTCTGCCCAAAGACCGCTACTGGCTCTACCGCAGCAAATGGAACACAACGGAACATACCACTCACTTGCTGCCACACTGGACGTGGCCCGGACGCGAAGGCGAGGTGACTCCCGTCTATTGCTATACCGACGGTGTTGAGGGCGAGCTGTTCGTAAACGGAAAGAGCCAGGGCCGCATTCACAAAAACAAAGAAAGCCGTCTCGACCGCTACAGACTGCGGTGGAACAACGTGAAATATGAGCCAGGGGAAATCAGAGTCGTGACCTACGATGCCGACGGCAATAAAATCGGCGAAGACTCCCGCCGAACCGCCGGCCAGCCCGCACAGCTACAGCTCACAACCGAATGCCAGACTGACGGCACAACACCAGTCCTGCGTGCAGACGGCGAGGACATGGCATTCATCACCGTAACTATGACGGACAAGGACGGAATACCCTGCCCCACCGCAGACAGCGAGCTTACATTCTCTGTTGAAGGCGAAGGGGTGTTCCAAGCCGCCTGCAACGGTGACGCCACTTCGCTTGAAGTGTTCACCGAACCACAGATGCGCCTGTTCTCAGGCCAGCTCGTGGTGATTGTGCGCAGCACCAAGAAAGCAGGAACCGCCACCCTTACTGTCGTGGACAAAAAGCTCGGACTGTCCAAATCAATTTCCATCAAGACTGTCTGAAGCCGCACATGGCGGTGCCGCCATATGCGCTTCGCCTGCTTCAACAACAAAAAACATCCCGCTTGCAGTGCCACTTCGGCGACTCAAGCGGGATGTTCTGTCAAAACAGCATGACAACCATCACAGTCAGGCGTACCATCCATAGTTATAAGTCATCGGCTGATAACGGTCTGTGAGTTCCTCGTTGTACTGATTGTCGAGCTCATAGAATTCCTCATTGTACGACTTTCTCTTCGGTTTCATAGCCTGTTCCTCCATTGGATCCTCTGTTCCGATCAGATCCTTTTTAGTTAACACTGCAAGACGCGGAACCCGTCTTCGGCCAGACAGCCCGGCTTCCGTATGCCTAAGCGCGACACAACGTGTCATGCATCGTGCCGGTCATCTGTGGCAAATATAATAATTTTATTATTAACTTGCTCGTTTTTACAATCTTTTTTTGCTCTTTTCACCAATTTTACAAACAGACAAAAAGAAACTCCGCCATCTGCGGGAGACGGCGGAGCGGTAAAATCCAATATCGACTTGCAGCGATTTAACGCTTAGTCGTGTCTGTAAATGTCACCACGCGGTTGAAGTCAACCTCCTCGAAAAGCTCGTCAGTGGCACCCATTCCCATAACCGTCAGGCGTGACGCCGAAACGCCATAACGCTTCACAAGAGCATCTTTAACGGCGTTTGCACGTGCCTCGGACAGTTTCTGGTTGAGTTCCTTGCTGCCTTCAGGTGAGGCATAACCCTTGATAAGCAGTTTTGCACCCTTATGATTCTTCATATATGTCGCGATCATCGAGATGCTTGCATACTGCGCGGCATCGATAGTGCTCTTGCCCTGACGGAATATTACTGTGGGCTGAAGCACGTTCGTGTTCTTCTTTACAACCACAGTAGGCTTCTGGTTCTTCGCCGCAGCAAGCTGGTCTGTAAGCTCCTTGATGGTCTTGCGGTCGCGCGCAATAATGTTCTCCTTATCGTTGTTGGCAGAACGGAGACTGTTGATCTTCGCGTTCAGCTCGTCAATCTCTGCCTGATTGCGCAGCTCTGCAATCTTGAAGTTGTGAGTTCCGTTGCTGTTACCGAACTTATAATTTGCACCGACCATCAGTCCAAATGCAGAGTTGTTAATGTTGAACTGGGTCTTCTCTCCACAGTTAAGAGCATAAGACAGGGTCGGCTCAACATAAACCTGCCATTCCTTCTCCGCACCGAGATTGAACGTAAAGTCAATTCCCACTTTCGTTGTCAGAGCGTTGCGGTCATAAACCTTGGCGCTCGAAGTGCTGAACACACGGCCGGCACCGATTCCATAAACACCGACAATCTCAAAGAAGCGCGGCTCGCCCTGATAGCCAAGAATCCAGTTGCTGAAGTTTGTCGTTCCGAGCAAAGAAACATTGATTCCCTTTACAAACGTTCCGAGCGGACGCTGGTAGCTGCCCTTGTTGTTGAAGTAGAACTCACCTTCTGCTGCAAAACCGAACACGGGCGTTAGATAACGGCCGACACGTATTCCCGCAGACGGGTTGAGATTTTTAAAGATGGCGGTGTGAGTGGTTTTGGCATTGAGCCCCGCATTCACACCAACATACCAGTTGTCAAGAAATTTGCTGTCTTCCACGGTCTGTGCTGACACTGATTGTACGGCCATGGCTGTCATGGCAAATGCCAACAAAATCTTTTTCATTTTTCCCTCAATTTTTAATTAATACTTAACCATATTGGCTTTAAGCCGCTGCAATATTAATGCAAAATGCCGACCGAGCCAAATGTTTTGGATAAAAAAACTAAAAATGTATCAATAATTTCCTCATTTAGGACAGTTTCTGCCGTTCTAACATAACGTAGAAACAGCCGGAAGAGAATTTTGTCGTATCTTTGCACTCCACAAGTCAAGTGAGAAACAATCCTCGACAAACAAACAGACGGGCAATTGCCATGATGATGTCACAACCATTCCGCATAAACAAAAGACAACATTGATATGCAAATAAAAATAAACAACAGCCGATGGTACAACAGCCTGTGGGCTGCTTTCTGCCTGTTCACCAAGTTTCCGCTTGAGAAAGTCTACCGTCCACCGATGGAAAGCTACCGCGCGGCAATGGAATTCTGGCCGCTGGCGGGATGGCTTACCGCCTCACTGACCGCAGCTGTCATCATGTTCAGCCATGGGATGATACCATATCCTGTCACACTTCTGCTTGCCCTGTCCGTCAATTTCCTGCTCACCGGCACAGACGACGCACGGGCGCTGGCGCATATCGCAGCCAGACTTTGTCCGCAAAAAAGAGGCCGCGCTTTTGCAACCAACAGCGGCAAACCGCACAAACCGTGGGCGGTTGGCCTGGCGGCAGCGGCAACCTATACCATGGCACTGCTCGTTTCGCTTTATCTGCTGCCGCCTGTAATGGCGTCTATGGCACTTGTCGCCGCAGGCCCGTTTTCCAAAATGGTGGCCGCGCAGCTCATAATGATGATGCCGCCTGAGCAAACTCCCGGCAGTCAAAACGGAGAGACGACATTCAGACAGCCAACAACAAGAGCTGCCATAATTCTGGCAATACAGGGCCTGTTGCCCATGGCGGCCTTTGTCAAGCTCACGTGGGGCACGATTAACTGGCAGTATATCATTTTTGTGCCATGCGTGGTGATGTATTTTCTCTATCTGCTCGTATGGCACAGGCTGCGCGGCTACAGTCTCAGCAGCTGCCGGGCGGTGGCCGCCATTGTCGAACTGAGCGTGTATGCTACCATTGCCTGTTCCACGAACACATTATTATAATATTGCTTTCAGAAACAAACCATTTTTTTGGAAAAATAAAAGGCGTGCTCCCACATACATATTGAGGAACACGCCTTTTGTTTCCTTGCCAATTATTTCAGGCCTGTACGGAAGTCTGCCCTGCCTTACATTGCAAAAGCGTTGAAGCCGCCGTCAACCACCGCCACTGTTCCGGTGACAAATTTCGACGCGTCACTCATCAGATAGTGTATTGTGCCACAAAGCTCTTCGGGGTCTCCCATTCGCCCGAACGGTGTCTGGCGGATTACGTCCTGACCGCGCTGAGTGTAGCTTCCGTCAGGATTTGTGAGCAAAGAGCGGTTCTGCTCAGTGATGAAGAAGCCCGGCGCAATGGCATTCACACGTATTCCCTCGCCGAATTTCTTGGCGCATTCTGTCGCCATGAACGCGGTGAAATTGCTTATCCCGGCCTTTGCAGCCGCATAGCCGCACACACGTGTCATGGGCCTGAAGGCCGCCATCGACGAGAAGTTTATTATTGAGCCTTTGCCCTGGCTGACCATCGGCTTCAGGAACACCTGCGTCGGTATGACCGTTCCCGTGAGGTTTAGCTCAAGCACCGTCTGAAACTGCTTTGCGTCAAGATCAAAAAAGTTCTGGTCCGGACCGATTGTGGCACCGGCCATATTGCCTCCGGCCGCGTTGAGCAGAGTGTCAATCCTGCCGTACTTGTCCAGAATGGCGTCGCAGTTGCCTTGCACGACGGCCTGATCCATGACGTCCGTCTTCATAAACTCACACTCGCCGCCTGCGTTGCGTATGTCGTTTACAATCTCATTTCCAACATTCTCTTTCCGGCCGAGAATCACAACCTTGGCTCCGTTGAGAGCAAGATATTTTGCGATGGCGCGGCCCAGGACACCCGTTCCGCCGGTAATGGCGGTAACGTTGCCTTTGATGTCAAATAAACTTTTCATTTGTATGGTGTTTCAGGAATATCATTTTTCATTCAAAGAATCCCGGCTGCTTGTACTCTATGCCCAGCTCCCTGTCAACAGTGGCAAGAATTCCCTGCACCTGCCCCATTGCGAACATACGGCCGAGGAAGCTGTAACCGGCATTGTAGCCCCTGTTCTCGTCGCCCAGCATGGTCATGCCGTGGTCAACGCGCATTGGCAGCGAGGGGTTGGTCTTCTCGAAGATACGCGCCAGCTCGATTACATCCGCCCTGCCGCCGAGGTGCGAAGCCTCGGTAAAGTCGCCGTTGGGGAACACATGGCATGAGCGCAAATGCACGAACCAAGTGCGCGAAGCATACTTGCGCGCCAGCTCCACCACATTGTTGTGCGCGCCGGCAGACAGTGAGCCGGCACAGAAAGTCAGTCCGTTGTGCGGATTGTCCACGGCGTTGAGGAACCAGCGTATGTCATCGTCGCAAGTAACAATGCGCGGCAGACCGAGAATAGGGAATGGCGGGTCGTCGGGATGGACGCACATTCGCATGTCATACTCGTCGCACGTAGGCATTATCGCGTCGAGGAAGTAGCGCATATTCTCGCGCAGCTGGTCTTTGGTGATGCCCTTGTAGAGGTCGAGCAGCTGGCGGAACAGCTCCACCGGGTGCTCGTCGTCCTCCTTTATATTGCCGCTGACGAAGCCCTGCGTCTTCACGATGATGTTCTCCACAAGCTTGTGGTCGTCAGCGGGAGTCATGGTTTTCTTCAGCTTCTCAACCTCGTCGAGCACATCTTGCGACCAGTCTTTATCCGCGCCATCGCGCTTCAGGATGCAGATGTCGAAATAAGCGAACTGCGCGTGCGAGAAATAAAGGTTGGTAGTGCCGTTGGGGTTGGGATGCTCAAGATCCGTGCGCGCCCAGTCGAGCACCGGCATGAAGTTGTAGCACACGGTGTGGATGCCCTCAAGCGCAAGGTTCTTCAGGCTCTCCTTGTAATTCTCGATGAGCCGGTCGCGGTCTTTGCCGCCATACTTGATGCTCTCGCTCACGGGCAGACTCTCCACCACAGACCACCTGAGACCCTCAGCCTCGATGAATCTTCTAAGGTCACTGATTTTCTCACGTGTCCACACTTCGCCGTTAGGAACATCGTGCAGAGCGGTCACGATGCCCTCTACGCCGATTTCTTTCAGCATGGCAAGCGTTATCTTGTCGTTTTTGCCAAACCACCTCCAGGTTCTTTCCATATCTGATTGTATTTTTCTGTGTTATTGCTTTCAGCGTACAAAGATAGCGATTTTGGCCTTACGCCGCGTGTCCGGCAGAGTTTTTTTAGTGTAAACGTTTGCAATCGCGCGCCACCCGAACCTTGCCGTTCGTCCGCACTCTCCTTTTTACCCCGCCCCATTGGCGATAAAGACAATTTAAGACAAAACGGTTTAGTTTTTTTCAGCCTTCAAATGTTAAGCGCAAACTGCCGTTAAGTCGAATATTTGAACTGTTAAAATGGGACAAAAGAGTAAGACAAAATGGCAGATTCTAATTTTTTGACTCTATATTTGCACTTGCTGAAAGCAAAAGTTTTAATGAATATAAAATCAGTAGAGAATGAAAAAGTTGCTTAATTTCCTGTTGCCGGCAGTATGCCTGGTGGCAGTGGCTTTCTCGGTGGCCGCCTTCAACAAGGCCGGCGCAGCCACCCCGGCCGGACAGCCGGTCGACCTGACTTATGCCGCAGAAAAGGCTCTTCCGTCAGTGGTGCATATCAAGTATGTGCAGAACAGCAAGGTGAAGACCGTAGACGTGCAGAGCGATCCGTTCAGCGATTTCTTCTTCGACCCGTTCGGCGGATTCTTCGGACGCGGCAACGGCGGCACGCAGAAGCGCCAGATACAGACTCCGCGCAAGACCGCCACCGGCTCGGGAGTCATCATCTCGACCGACGGCTACATTGTGACAAACAACCATGTGGTTGACGGGGCCGACGAGCTAACGGTGACGCTGAACGACAACAAGGAGTACTCCGCGCGCATAATAGGCGCCGACAAGACCACAGACCTGGCGCTGATAAAAATCGACGGCAAGAATCTGCCTGCCATCACCATTGCCAACAGCGATGACATCAAGATTGGCGAATGGGTGCTGGCCGTGGGCAACCCGCTCGGACTCAACAACACGGTGACCGCCGGCATCGTGAGCGCCAAGGCCCGCTCGCTGGGCGCCAACAGCGTTGAGTCGTTCATACAGACCGACGCGGCCATCAACGCCGGCAACTCCGGCGGCGCGCTGGTAAACACCCGCGGCGAGCTGGTGGGCATCAACGCCATGCTCTACTCGCAGACAGGCTCCTACAGCGGCTACGGCTTTGCCATACCGACCACTATTATGAACAAGGTGGTGGAAGACCTGAAGAAGTACGGCACCGTGCAGCGCGCCTGGATCGGCGTGCAGGGAGGCAACGTGAAAGACTACGTTGACAGCCAGAAAGACCAGGGCAAGGAAGTGGACCTGGGCACAATGGAAGGAGTCTATGTGTCGAAAGTTCTTGAGGACGGCGCCGCTGCCGACGCTGGCATCGCCGACGGCGACGTGATAACAGCCGTAAACGGCGAAAAGGTCACCAAGATGGCAGAGCTGCAGGAGATAATCGCCAGGAAACGCCCGGGCGACAAGATTTCGATCACCTATCTGCACAACAAGAAAGAGGTGACAAAGACCGTCACGCTGAAGAACGAGCAGGGCACGGTGAGCGTTGTGAAGCACGCCGACATTGACGTGCTCGGCGCCAACTTCCGCCCCGTGACAGACTCGCAGAAGAAGCAGCTCGACATCAGCTACGGTCTCGAGGTGCTGAAGGTGAACGACGGCAAGTTCAAATCGGCCGGTGTCAACCGCGGATTCATCATCCAGAAAGTGAACGACCAGACAATATCCAGCATTGAGGATCTGCAGAAAGTCGTCAAGGACGCTTCAACAAGCAAGGAACCGGTGCTCTACATTCAGGGCATCTACCCCACCGGCAAGAAGGCCTACTTCGCAGTTCCGCTGCAAGACAACTGACAAAACGGCACAAGCGCAAGTGCCAACAGCAATTTGTTCAAAGCCGCCACGGGAACAGCACCCGCGGCGGCTTTTTGCATAAATATGCAGCAAACGCGACAGATTCCGGGGCGGGCGCCCGCAGCATAGTTTGCCGTTTGCGGCATCTGTTCCGATGGCACAGGCCAGGCGGTTTTCCAATATAGGCCATTTCGCATTGCAAAATACCCCATATTACAAGCCAAAATGGCCTGTTTTGCAGACCAAAACGACCCGCTTTGTAACACACTGACCATCAGTGTATTACGCAGAGGCGTTCAAAGTGGCAGAAACAGCGGCGAAAAGCGTCATGCGGAAGCGCCGAAGCGACAGCTCGTCCGGAATATTTATGCAGGGCGGATGTATTTTTATGCACCATCCCGCATCGTCCACTGCTCCTATAAACCGCCGCACAAGCGGAAGAGAACAAAAAATCTTGCACACGCCATCCGATTGTGCGCAATTTTCAAAGCCCGCCGTTTTAAAATACTTTAAAACATCTTTTGCCACCTTGTTTTTCTTAATAATATGGTGTATCTTTGCATAAAATAGGCACTTGCACAAAAAGTCCGGGCGACTTGGCACCTACGCCCATTCGCCCCGTCTTTCCGAAGACAAAGAGCAGACAGGCCTGCGGCCAAGGCTGCCAGGCGTGAATAAGCGCACAAAGCCAATAAAGAAAAAAGTAAAGAAATACCCATTATTGCATATTATAAATATGTTTGAGAATTTAAGCGACAGACTTGAACGCTCTTTCAAAATACTGAAAGGCGAAGGGAAAATCACAGAGATAAACGTTGCGGAAACGCTGAAAGACGTGCGCCGGGCACTGCTCGACGCCGATGTGAACTATAAGGTTGCCAAGACGTTTACAGACACCGTGAAGCAGAAGGCGCTGGGAATGAACGTGCTGACAGCTGTGAAGCCCGGGCAGCTCATGGTGAAGATTGTGCACGACGAGCTGGCACAACTCATGGGAGGCGCAGCCGCAGAGCTGCACCTGGAGGGCCGCCCTGCCATAATCCTCATGTCAGGACTTCAAGGCTCAGGAAAAACGACATTCAGCGGCAAGCTGGCCAACATGCTGAAAACCAAGAACCGCAAGAACCCGCTGCTCGTGGCCTGCGACGTCTACCGCCCGGCCGCCATCGAGCAGCTGGGAGTGGTGGGGCAAAGCGTAGGCGTTCCGGTCTATTCAGAGCCTGGCAACAAGAACGTCGTCGAGATTGCCGGCAACGCCATCCGCGAGGCCAAGGCCAAGGGAAACGATGTGGTCATTATCGACACGGCGGGCCGTCTGGCTGTCGATGAGGAGATGATGGACGAGATCGCCGCGCTCAAAGAGGCGGTGAATCCGGACGAGACCCTCTTCGTCGTAGACTCCATGACCGGACAGGACGCCGTGAACACGGCAAAGGAGTTCAACGACCGGCTCGACTTCGACGGCGTGGTGCTCACGAAGCTCGACGGCGACACACGCGGCGGCGCGGCCCTGTCAATACGCACCGTGGTGACAAAGCCCATAAAATTCATCGGCACCGGCGAGAAGATGGAGGCCATCGACGTGTTCCACCCCGACCGCATGGCCGACCGTATACTCGGCATGGGCGACATCGTGAGCCTCGTGGAGCGCGCCCAGGAGCAGTTTGACGAGAAGCAGGCCAAGGAGCTTGAGAAGAAGATACGCAAGAACCAGTTCGACTTCAACGACTTCATGGGCCAGATACAGCAGATAAAGAAGATGGGCAACCTGAAAGACCTGGCCGCCATGATTCCCGGCGTGGGCAAGGCCATCAAGGACGTTGACATCGACGACAACGTGTTCAAGAGCATCGAGGCCATAATTAACAGCATGACACCGGCCGAGAGGTCAAACCCCGCAATAATCAACCAGAGCCGCCGGATGCGCATTGCCAAAGGCTCGGGAACAAACATCCAGGAGGTGAACCGCCTGATGAAGCAATTTGACCAGATGCGCAAGATGATGAAAATGGTCACCAGCACATCAAACAGCAAGATGATGCAGATGGCCAACGCCATGCGCCAGATGAAGGGACGCCCGCACTGACAAGCCCGCAAGCAGGGCGTGGCAACAGCAACAATGTGTAAACAAAGCAACAGAAAGAAAGGAACAACCGATATGCAACTTATAGACGGAAAGGCCACTGCGGCCAAAATAAAGGAAGAAATAGCCGAAGAGGTGGGCCGCATTGTGGCCGCCGGAGGCAAGCGGCCGCATCTGGCGGCAGTGCTCGTGGGCCACGACGGTGGCTCGGAGACATACGTCAAGAACAAAGTGATAGCCTGCGAGACCTGCGGCTTCAAGTCGTCGCTGATCCGCTTTGAGGACACCGTGACGGAAGAAGAGCTGCTCGGCTGCGTGGACAAGCTCAACAACGACCCCGACATAGACGGATTCATTGTGCAGCTGCCGCTGCCGGCGCACATTGACGAGCAGAAAGTGATAGAGGCCATAGACTACCGCAAGGACGTGGACGGCTTCCACCCCATCAACGTGGGGCGCATGGCCATCGGCCTGCCCTGCTTCATCTCGGCCACACCGCTGGGCATCCTCACGCTGCTGCGCCGCTACGGCATACAGACAAGCGGCAAGAAGTGTGTCATTCTGGGCCGCAGCAACATTGTGGGCAAGCCCATGGCGCAGCTGATGATGCAGAAGAGCTATGGCGACTCGACCGTAACGGTGTGCCACAGCCATTCGGCCACTCTTAAAGACGAGTGCCGCCAGGCCGACATAATCATAGCCGCCATAGGCCGCCCCGACTTCGTGACAGCCGACATGGTCAAGGAAGGAGCTGTGGTGATTGACGTCGGCACGACAAGAGTGCCCGACGCGACACGCAAGAGCGGATTCCGCCTCAACGGAGACGTGAAGTTCGACGAGGTGGCGCCCAAGTGCTCGTTCATCACCCCGGTGCCGGGCGGGGTCGGCCCAATGACCATCTGCTCGCTGATGAACAACACCCTGGCAGCCGGAAAGCACGAATATTACAAATAAGCGGCTGCGCGGCAATGACGGCTGAGGAATATTATGAGCAGGGCAACAGCTACCGCAAGGAGGGCAACTGGCAGATGGCCATCAACTGCTACATCGAGGCCATAGAGCTGGACCCTGACAGTCCTGCGGTGGAGGCCAAGGCAATGCTTGACGACATACTGAACTTTTACAACAAGGACGCATACAATCCATAGACTGCGGACTTGACAGAAATAAAGAAAGGAGAATACTTTATGAGCAAAATCAGAGGTAGCATTATTGTCGATACGGACAGATGCAAGGGCTGCTCGCTATGTGTCGAGGCCTGCCCGCAGGATGTTATCGCACTGGGGAAAAAGGTAAACGTGCACGGCTACCCCTATGTCAACGTGGCCAACGGCGACGCCTGTGTGGGATGCGCATCGTGCGCCATCGTCTGCCCGGACGGCTGTATCACAGTTTATAGAAAAAAAACGGAGGAGTGAAGACCATGGCAGAACAGGAAGTAACATTGTTGAAAGGCAACGAGGCTGTGGCCCTTGCCGCTATTCGTTGTGGCGTGGACGGATACTTCGGCTATCCGATCACACCGCAGAGTGAAGTCATCGAGACACTCGCCATCGAAAAGCCATGGGAGACCACCGGAATGGTGGTGGTGCAGGCCGAAAGCGAGGTGGCGTCGATAAACATGGTGTATGGTGCCGCAGGCGCGGGCAAACGCGCAATGACCTCGTCGTCAAGCCCCGGAGTGGCCCTGATGCAGGAAGGCATTGCCTATATGGCCGGCGCCGAGCTGCCCGGAGTGATTGTGAACGTGCAGCGCGGAGGCCCCGGTCTCGGCACTATCCAGCCCTCGCAGAGCGACTACTTCCAGGCGACACGCGGAGGCGGAAACGGCGACTACTACGTCATCGTGCTCGCTCCTAATTCCGTTCAGGAAATGGCCGACTTCATCGACCTTGCCTTCAACCTTGCTTTCAAATACCGCATTCCGGCAATGATCCTCAGCGACGGCGTCATCGGGCAGATGATGGAAAAGGTTGTTCTGCCGCCGTTCAAGCCGCGCCGCACGGAGGAAGAAATCATGCGCGAATGCCCGTGGGCGACTTTCGGACGGAAAAACGGACGGATCCCCAACATTATAACATCGCTGGAACTGCAGCCAGAGGTAATGGAGCAGCGCAACATTCACCTGCAGAAGAAGTATGACGAAATCCGCAAGGCTGAGGTGCGCTACGAGACACAGCAGTGCGATGATGCCGACTATCTGATTGTGGCGTTCGGCAGCGCGGCGCGCATAGCCCAGAAAGCCATCGAGATAGCCCGCAACGAAGGCATAAAAGTAGGACTTTTCCGCCCGATAACGCTCTGGCCGTTCCCCAGTGGACAGGTGGCAGCTGCGGCAGAAGGCAAAAAAGGCGTGCTCGTGGCAGAGATAAACGCCGGCCAGATGGTAGAGGATGTCCGCCTGGCCATCAACGGCAATGAGCCGGTAGAGTATTTCGGACGTCTCGGCGGCATTGTGCCGGAACCGGACGAGATAGTGAACGCACTGAAAACAAAACTAATGTAAGGAGGCAAAAAAATGGACAATATAGTTTCACCTGAGAATCTTGTTTACAAGAAACCTACGCTGATGAACGACGTTCCCATGCACTATTGTCCGGGATGCAGCCATGGCGTTGTGCACAAACTCATTGCTGAGGTCATTGAGGAAATGGGTATGGAAGACAAGGCGGTGGGAGTCAGCCCTGTGGGATGTGCCGTGTTTGCATACCGCTACATCGACATTGACTGGCAGGAAGCCGCCCACGGACGCGCGCCAGCTGTAGCAACGGGCATCAAGCGCCTGTGGCCAGACCGCCTCGTATTCACTTATCAGGGCGACGGCGACCTTGCGTGCATCGGCACATGCGAGACAATACACGCGCTGAACCGCGGCGAGAACATCACCATCATTTTCATAAACAACGCCATTTACGGCATGACCGGCGGACAAATGGCGCCCACAACACTAATCGGACAGAAGACAAGCACATGTCCATATGGCCGTGAGCCGGACCTGCACGGCTACCCGCTGAAAATCACTGAAATGGCCGCACAGCTGGAAGGCACGTGCTATGTGACCCGCCAAAGTGTTGACACAGTCGGCGCGATACGCAAGGCAAAGAAAGCGATACGCAAGGCTTTCCAGGCGTCAATGGACGGAAAGGGAAGCTCGCTCGTCGAGATTGTCTCCACCTGCAACAGCGGATGGAAACTTACTCCAATACAAGCCAACAAATGGATGGAGGAAAACATGTTCCCGTACTATCAGAAAGGCGACTTGAAAGACACTCTCTGACACTTGCCGCAAGTATTTCACAACATACAGTTCTTAAATGACAGCAACATGAAAAAAGAGATAATAATTTCCGGTTTCGGCGGTCAGGGCGTCCTTTCAATGGGCAAGATCATTGCCTACTCCGGCCTGATGGACGACAAGGAAGTGACATGGATGCCTGCCTACGGGCCAGAGCAGCGTGGCGGCACAGCCAACGTGACGGTCATTGTCAGTGACGACAAGATATCATCACCTATTTTAAGCTCTTACGATGTGGCCATAATACTCAACCAACCGTCTTTGGAAAAGTTCGAGCCGAAACTGAAACCCGGCGGAATACTGATTTACGACGGTTACGGAATTATCAATCCACCAACGAGAAAAGACATTACCGTTTACAGGGTCAACGCCATGGACAAAGCGGCTGAAATGAAAAACTCCAAGATATTCAACATGATTGTACTCGGAGGATTTCTAAAAGTCTGCCCCGTCCTAAGCACCGCAGGTATTGAAAAAGCCCTCCGCAAGACTCTGCCAGAGCGCCACCACGCCTTGATTCCACTCAATATGCAGGCGCTCGAAGAGGGCGGAAAGATTATAGAAAAGATGTGAATTACGGGTTGAGCAACACATTATGACATTCATTTGTTGCCACAACCCAAACAACCAAGTGCCGTTTTGCACATTATGACACCGCGCTTTTACGAATTAAAGGACGGTGCCGATAATGCAAAACGGCACTTATTATTCTTCAATCTCTATCAAACGCATCACACGCCTTTACCATATCTGCGCAATGCGTGATTCAGGGCCGGGTGCAGACCGCATTTGTTGCGCAGCCAGCATGAACCCCATGAAAACAAAAACCGCCGGACAATGTCCAGCGGTAATTCTCTCATAGTTCGCGTGCAGCTAATTACTCAGCAACTGTAGAGTCAGCAGCAACAGCTGCGCTGTCAGTAGCAGTGCTGTCGCTCAGCATCGTTGTGTCCTCAACCTGAGCAACAGTGTCAGAGTCAACAGGAGCAGCCTGATTTGTCTTGTTACCACAAGATGCGAAAGAAATAGCTGCAACAGCTACGAACATAAATACCAATTTCTTCATTTTTCTTTGCTTTTTAAAGTCTGTAAAACAATCATTTGTTTATTAAAACGATGCAAAGGTATATATTTTTTCGATACGTTGTTCCTTTTTTTCATACTTTTTTTTGCCCCAAAGTGTAACTTTTTAGCAAAGCATTGATAATCAATCGATTACAGAGTGTTAAAATTTCATCATGCAGTCCGCAGCACATTAAAGCCTTGTTTAATGTCCGCATTTCGGTATTTTTTTTTACCTTTGCGCCGATTTTGATTTTCATTACATAATTATATATGGTCAATCCGTCTGCCTTCAAAGGGAAAAAAGTGGCTTATTACACACTGGGATGCAAACTAAACTTCTCCGAAACCTCAACGATCATAAAGCATTTGGGTGAATACGGGGTGGCTCCTGCATCGCAGGGGGAGTGTGCCGATTTGTGCATAATAAACACCTGTTCTGTAACAGACATTGCCGACCACAAGTGCAGACAGGCTATCCACAGGATGATACGCGAGAATCCTGGAGCCTTTGTCGTGGTCATGGGCTGCTACGCCCAACTGCAGCCGGAAGCTGTCAGCAGGATTGAAGGCGTTGACCTGGTGCTTGGCGCCAATGAGAAAGCCGACCTGATAAAATACCTCACAACATATTGGGCTCAACAGCCACCTTGCTCCGGCGGCCACCTGCACCGTTTCTTCGCCGTAAAGACAAAAGACATCAAGACTTTTGCGGCCAGCTGCTCTCGCGGAAACCGCACACGCTACTTTCTTAAAGTGCAGGACGGCTGCGACTATTTCTGCACTTACTGCACAATACCATACGCCCGAGGCTTCAGCCGCAACCCGCCAATCGAGTCTTTGGTGGCGCAGGCCGCAGCCGCAGTGAGCGAAGGTGGCAACGAGATTGTGCTCACAGGAGTGAACATCGGCGACTTCGGAAAATCCACCGGCGAGACATTCGTCGATCTGGTCAAGGCACTTGACCGCGTAGCGGGCGCCAAGCGCTACCGCATAAGCAGCATAGAGCCAGACTTGCTCAGCGATGAGCTGATTGACTTTTGCGCTTCGAGCCGAACCTTCATGCCACACTTTCACATTCCGCTGCAAAGCGGCAGCGACACGGTTCTGCGCCTGATGCACCGCCATTATGACACGAAGCTGTTCGCACACAAGATAAGCCGTATTAAGGAAAAGATGCCAAGCGCCTTTATCGGAGTGGACGTGATGGTCGGATGCCGCGGCGAGACGCCGGAATGTTTTGAGGAAACATTCTCTTTCTTGAGCGCCCTCGATGTAACACAGCTGCATGTGTTCCCCTATTCCGAACGTCCGGGCACAGCAGCCCTAAAAATACCGTATGTTGTTGACGCCGAGACAAAGAAGCAGCGCAGCAAACGGCTTCTGGAGCTGTCGGGCAAGAAAACGCATGATTTCTACGCTGCCCACATCGGCCGACAGGCTGAGGTGCTGTTTGAAAAGGCACCGTCCGGCAAAGCCATGCACGGCTTCACACGCAATTACATCCGGGTCGAGCTGGCCCCGGAACGCTCTTTGCCGGAATACGACAACCGCCTGATGACCGTAAAACTGGGAGATTTCAACCAAGACCAAACCGCACTAAAAGCCACAATAATAAAATGACAAAGGTTGCAATAGTTATCCTCAATTGGAACGGAGCAAAAATGCTGCGGAAGTATTTGCCCACAGTTATGAAATTCTCGTGCGGCGAAGCCGATGTCTACGTGGCAGACAACGCCTCTACAGACGAATCGCTCGACCTGCTGGCGAGCAGTTTTCCCGACTGCAAGACAATACGCCTCGAACGGAACTGGGGCTTTGCCGACGGATACAACAAAGCCTTACGGCAAATCGAGGCACAGTATTACCTCCTGCTGAACTCCGACGTGGAAGTTACTCACCACTGGCTGACGCCAATGATAGAGTTCATGGACTCACACCCTGACACGGCCGCCTGCCAGCCAAAGCTGCTTTCTGTGTCAGACAAGGACTGCTTCGAATATGCAGGAGCCTGCGGCGGATTCATCGACCGCTACGGCTACCCCTTTTGCAGGGGGAGAATATTCGAGACCGTCGAGCGCGACAACGGCCAATACGACTACCGGCAAGAGATTCTGTGGGCCTCGGGCGCGGCCATGATGGTGCGCGCCGCAGACTATTGGAATGCCGGCGGACTTGACGGGCGCTTCTTCGCCCACAACGAAGAAATTGACCTGTGCTGGCGGCTGAGACTGCAGGGCAGAAAAATATACTGCATCCCGGAAAGCTATGTCTACCACGTAGGGGGCGGAACACTGCCAAAAGGCAATCCGATGAAGACCTTCCTGAATTTCAGGAACAATCTGACCATGCTCTACAAATGTCTGCCCGAAAACGAGCTGCGCCACGTGATGCGCGTGAGGTGGTGGCTCGACTACCTTGCAGCTTTCCAGATGCTGCTGCTGAAGCACAGCCCCGGAGACTTCAAAGCCGTGTGGCAGGCCCGCCGGGCATTTGCCAAATGGAAGAAAGACTTCCGGCAGGACCGGGCCGAAATCCAGTCGGGGGCAACCGCGAAAGAGATAACCGGGCGCACGTCTTTCTCTCTGCTGTGGCAATATTATGCCAAAGGCAAAAAACAGTTCTCAGACCTGTAATGGCGGCACAGGCAGTAGCCAAGTCCTGAAAAACCGGGCGATACAGAAACCAGTGGCGCGGCCTGGCAATTGAGCATTGCCCGGCCGCGCCACTGGTTTCTGCACGATGCCTGTCCGTTATTTAACGGTCACTTCGACGGGAGTGCTGAGTTCCTTTTTCCATGCGTCAAGATATTCAAACCATTCTTTAGAGCTGTGGAAGCCAAAATCCTCATTGTCTGAACAGAACGTGATATTGTAGTGAAGCTCTTCTGAGGCGTTGCCTACAACAAAAGGATAATTGTCCTTGTCAGCGGGCAGCTCCCTGACAACGTTGCCTGCGGGAATGCAGATGCCGAGACCTACAGTCTCGCGCTTGTGTCCGGCCGAGTCTTTCTCCGACACGGGCCAGTCTGTACCCCAGCAGCCGCGAAGTCCCTTCTTGTCGCTTGTCTCCACGGAGTTCTTCACGTTTATTATGCCTGTCGCGAACTGATAGTCTTTCACGTCCTTATTAAACTTTATGTCCACAAAACAGTCGCGACGCCCGGCGTAAAGAGTGTAGCGCGCGGTCATGTCTATCTTCTCCTTGCCGGGATTCATCGTGTTCCAGCCCTCGTCAACCACCTCAACCACAGTGCGCAGCGGGCCGCGCGAGATGATGCGCAGCGTGCGGTGGTCTACATCCTTGAGCATCTGGGGCGCGTTGCCGTCCCATCCGCGCAGGGCGCCGAGTCCGAATGTCTCGCCAACCCACAGCACGTCATCGCCAAATCCGGCAGCCTTCTGCTGCCTGTCGGGATAGAACTGTGTCTTTTTAAGCTCCAGCCCCTTGTGATATTTGCCATAAATGTCTACCGTCTGCCTGTGGTCAAAATAAATGCGGTAGGCCACCATGTCGTTCTCGAAAGCAGGCCCGTGGTGGTGAAGCATCCAGTACGGATTCGTGCCGTTGTCCACAGTGAGGCTGCTGATGTAAAGGTCCTGCTTGTTGTTGCTCTTTATCCGCTTGTTGGTGAGCAACATTTCAGCATAAACCTGCGGCTCGTATTCGCGCGGAGCGCCGCTATCCTCAAGTTTCACACTGAACGTCTGCTTTCCGTTCCCCGCAATGTCCGTCAGGAAACAAAGCTCGTCAAACTTTCCGTCGCCGTCAAGGTCGTCCAGCTGAGAAGCCACCTCACGCCCGCCGGCTGTGACCAGCGCCGACCTGACATCCATGCCGCAGCTGCCCAGAGCTATTACCACAGGCACGGCCTTGCGGTCTGATTTCGAACTGTTAGTGACGCTCACCTCCAAAGATTTCTGAGCCGCGGCCGTTGCCGACAGTGCGGCAAGCAGAGCCAAAGCTACCATTTTCCGTTTCATCATATCTATAGTTTTGTTTCGGTTTGCACAGAATTTATTTTTAGACAAAGTTACTCAATTTTACTTGAAACATTGTCTCTTTGAGAGGAAATCATTTGAGTGACGCTTCTTTTTGACGTTGTTTTGGTATGTTTTAGCTTAATTTTTGTGTTTTTAAAATATTTATTGCTATATTTGCAACGTAATAATCAACATACAACCATCTTCAATCATACAAGTGCATAAGATACATTACATATTGGTGCTAATGGTGCTCGCTCTGTGCGGATGCGAATGGAAACTGTCGCCCAACAATAATGGCAAGGAGGGAGACGCCGTGGCCGTGGAACGCTACGACCGCATTGAGAGCCTTTACCTAACCACCGGCGACTTTTCCGCCCTACAGCAGCTGAACACAGAATATCCCATGCAGACGCGCGCGCTTATAGAAGATGTGCTGAAAATAGGCCGCGTCAATGACCCTGAGATAAACTCCAAGTTCCTGCAGTTCTTCCAGGACATCACTCTCCAGAGCCTGATAAACGAAGTGGAGCAGCAATACGCCAACATGGACGACATCAACAAGGAGCTTAACTCCTCATTCCGCAGGCTGAAAAAGGCCATCCCGGGCATTGACATCCCTGAAGTCTACACCCAGATCGGCGCGTTGGACCAGAGCATCGTCGTGGGAAACGACATGGTGGGCATCAGCCTTGACAAGTATCTTGGGGCCGACTACCACCTCTATCTGAAATACTACCCCAAATCGCAGCGCGAACAGATGGTGCGCTCAATGATTGTGCCCGACTGCCTTGTGTTCTACCTGCTCAGCCTCTACCCCATGCCCCACGGCAACGGAATGTCTCAGATGGAATGCGACGTGCACATCGGAAAGATAATGTGGGTTGTCAACCGCCTTGTTGACCGCCATGTGTTCAAGGGGGAGTATGTCAGTCTTGTGGCAAAATATATGAAGCGGCACAAGAACGGCACTATAGCCTGGCTGCTGAACAACGACAACTGCAAGGACATTGCCGCACTTGCCGACGGGAAATAACGCCCGGCACGGGCGTCTGACGCCAGCCGACGCCGGGTGCAGCCATGGTTTCGCAGCTGCAACAAGCGTCCGGCAGTCCGTTTGTTTATTTTTACACAAGTTAAAAACAAGCGTCACAAAGCCTTCGTATTTTCGCGCATTTGAAAATAATTCGCCACAGGTCGCAAATTCGCCAATCCTGAGTGTGCAACCATAACCTCTTGGCCTTATATGACTTATAAGTCTCTCAAGCCTTAGTGTGCAACTTTTCCAGTCACCGAAACAGCCCTTTTCAGCCTCAAAAAGGCAGTTTCGGCCATGCGGAAAGGGCCGTTTCGGCTTCCGATATGGCCTATATTGCAATGCGAAAAGGCCCATATCGCATCGCAATATAGGCCTTTTCGCAAACTCATGGGGATTTTCCGCCCGAGCAGAACGCCCAAAACCGCTTTCCGCTTTCTATTTCAGCACTTTTTGAAGTGTTAAATTCTGGGCTTCACAACGGTCTTACAATATCCCAAAAGACATTACGGGCAAAAAGGAAAGGCGCCGCAGTCTCCCGGCAAGCTGTCATCTGACAATCTTAAGACGCCGCCAAACAGCATCTGGAATCATGCGCCAAAAAAAGGTTATCAGCCGCCAGCGCCAGTCAATGACGGCGACATGGCGGCGGGCGTACACCGCGCTGACCATGGCGCGGGCCACCGGCTGCGGCCGCATGAGCAACGGGAAGCGCGGCGAATCGCCAAGCAG
Organism: uncultured Prevotella sp.; assembly: GCA_944320305.1. Taxonomy (GTDB): domain Bacteria; phylum Bacteroidota; class Bacteroidia; order Bacteroidales; family Bacteroidaceae; genus Prevotella. The sequence goes on from CALUGW010000019.1 coordinate 44,458, forward strand.
CGCCGTTGCAACAAATCCGGGCCGTATGTCCGTGAAACGGATATTCAGCGAGCGCATACACGCCAACTGCTCAAGCGACTGCAGGTATGTGTTCTGAAAAGCCTTCGTAGCGGAGTACGCCGGCGCGGCGCCAAGCCCCTTCGTGCCTGCAACCGACGAGATGACAGCTATATGCCCGCCACCGTTATCGGCAAAATAGCGGAACGCGCAGCCCACCATTCTGGTGAAGCCTGTGCAGTTGGTGCCGACAGTGGCGAGTTCTTTGTCAGCATCAAGAGCCGCATTCTGCCATCCGATGCCTGCCGAGTGGAGATACAGATCCATGCCGCCGAGTTTCCCGACCAGCTCCAATAGACTGTCCGCAGCATCGGCAGAGCCAACATCGACAGCCTGCGCCACCACCCTGTCGGGGCACATATCGACAAGCTCCTGCAACAATGCTTGACGACGGGCGGCCACACCGAGTGACCACCCGTCGTCAAGCAATATCTTCGCCACCTCGAAGCCCAAGCCAGAGGAAGCTCCGACAATAACCGCACGCCTCATTTTATCTCGACCTTCAGCGGCGTCTTGAGGTTAGCCATGAACGACTCGACCCTGCACTGCCACTCCTTCTGGCTGCGGCAGTCATACTTGCTCCATGCCGAGCCGAAGTAATAGGTGTACTTCTGTCCGCTCTTGTAGCCGTCCACGATGCCGAGAGCGTGGCCCGCATTGCCGTTCACCGGATTGTCGTACATCAGCTTCTTTGTTGTGGAGACGCCGTTGGGGAACAGCGCCGCAACATAAATCTGGAAGTTCTGGCCGCCGGGATTGTCCGTCGGGTCGGCATACTCAACGTAATCGGAGCCAATAACCACGTTGTCAACATCCTCTGAATGCAGCACCACGCCAAGCCCGAGGGCAGCCGGAACCGTCAGACCGTCATACCAAACGGTCATCTTGTTGAAGTTGGAGTTCTTGTCGAGGCTCAGAATCCTGTTCTCCACCACATTGGCGTCGGTCTTGTATTTCGACGGATTGTATACAAGCTTTACCGTGAAGCGCAGCGGGCCGTTGTCAAGTATCTCATAGTCCTTGTAGCAATACGGGAACACAATATTGTCGCCATCCATCAGAGCGGGCGTTCCGCAGCCGAGTGTCGGGCCAACCTTGTAGCAGTCAAGGCCGTTGCCCTGGTCAAAGTGGTATGTGGTGCGCATTTTAAGCTCATTGGCGGCAGCCTTGTCGGTCTTCATCAGCTCTGCCACCTTGGCCTTGTTCACATCTTCAATGTAATACCGCTGCTCCACTACAAGCTCAGGAGTGTTCTTCACCCACACATCATTTCCGAACGACTGCTCGCCGGTGCGCTGCAGCGCAGGACCGTAGCAGCGGTAGGCGGCGCGGTCGTTCTCCCACGCAATGTCGTCAACACGCTCCGGATACATTCTGCCGTAGCAGGTGTTGACAAAGGTCTTGGGAGTGCCTTTCTTTATCGTAAACGTTGCGCTTCCGCTGGGACGCACGGCCACATCGAGGAGCACCTTGCCGTCGTGTGTTATCTGGTAAGCCACCTGCTGGCCTACGGCATTAAACACCATGAACTGGCGCCCGCCACTGATGCCGAGCCTCTGATAAACGGTCTGGGCATCGAGTTCCACCACTTCCTGGCGGAACTCCTTGCCGCTGTTTGTCACGGTCACGGCGAAAGCCTTGTCGTCGGCAGGCATGACGCTGCCGTCGTCGAAGCGCACTTTCTCGCAGGCGGCCAGAAGGAATGCTCCCGTTCCGAAATTGGCAACGTTGGCAGCAGTGAGCTTCTGCCCCTTAATCGCCCTCTCGCCTATCGGCTGGACATAGCCCACGGAGCCGTCTTCCTGCAAAGCCACGGTGGTGAGATACTCCCACGCCTTGTCGGCCACGGGGGCGCAGACGCTGCGGTCGAGCAGTCCGTTGTTCATTCCCCACAGCAGTCCGTAGGCCAAAAGGGCCGTTCCGCTCGTCTCAGGGCCGTCGGCCTGCTTGGCGTCGAGCATTGAGCGTGTCCAGTAACCGTCCTCCTGCTGGCTCTTGCACACGGCATCGGCCAGCTGGCGGAAGCGCTCAACAAACACCGCCCGGTGCTCATAAGACGCAGGCATGTCGGCAAGCACCTTGGCAAGACCGGCCAGCGCCCAGCCGTTGCCGCGCGCCCAGAAGTCTTTATTGCCCTTCTCTGTCTTGTGCTGCGGGTAGATGTATTTTGCATCGCGGAAGTAAAGATGCGCCTCCTTGTCGAACATCAGGTCGTCGGCATACTTGAAATTGGCGTAGAGCTTGTCAAGATAAACCTTGTCTCCGGTGACTTTGTACATCTTGGAGAGCACCGGCATGGCCATATACATGGCGTCAACCCACCACCAGAAATCATTCTCCGGCATAAGAGCCTCGCGCGTCATCACCTCTTTCGCACGCGCGATCTTGTATGGGTCGGGGTTCATCTCAAACATATCAAGGTATGTCTGGAAACAAGCCTGCCAGTCACCGAACAGCACATAGTCCATACCCTCGCCGTAATTCTTGTATTTCCATTTCAAAGGATCTTGCCCCGTGGCTCCGCTCCACTTGTTGTGGCGCGCCCATTTGTCGCTGAACTCAAGATATTTGGCATTGCCTGTGAGTCTGTAAGCCTCCATGTTGCCCGTGAAATAAACGGCATTGTCCCAAAAAGCGTTGACTTCAGCCTTGTTCGTTGCCTGCCAGTGGCTGTTCACCTTGTCCACAATTTCCAGTGGCGACAGCTGCTGCTTGGCCTGCCCTTTCTTGGCTTTGGCGGCAGCAGAAGCCGGAACGAGCATCAAGGCTGCGGCCAGAAAACTAACAATTTGTTTCATTTTGCACAATTATTTATTATTAATCTGATTCTGATTACAGCATCGCCACCGGCTCAGCGCATCTCGTCATTGAAGAAATTCACAATCTGCCGGAACAGATGGTTGCGCGTGTTGCCGCCGCTGATGCCGTGGTTGCGGTTAACGTAAATGTTCTCTTTGAAATCCTTGTCCGCCTGGACAAGAGCCTCGGTATATTCCGCCGTGTTCTGGAAGTGCACGTTGTCGTCACCCAGACCGTGGCAAATCAGCAGAGCGCCGCTCAGCTTGGCCGCACGGGCAATCGGGTTCACTTCGTCATAACCAGTGGGATTCTCCTTCGGAGTGCGCATATAACGTTCGGAATATACCGTGTCGTAATAACGCCAGCTTGTGGGCGGAGCCACTGCCACACCGGCCCGGAACACCGGCCTGCCCTCGCTCATGCTCATAAGCGTGTTCCATCCGCCATAGCTCCATCCCCAAATGCCGATGCGATTCTTGTCTACATACGGCTGCGAGCCAAGCCACAGCGCCGTCTCCACCTGGTCACGGGCCTCAAGCTCGCCCAAACGGAGATAGGTGCACTTCTCGAACTCTGCGCCACGCCCGCCGGTTCCGCGGTTGTCTACACACACAACAATGTAGCCCTGCTGCGCCATATACTGCTCAAGAATGCCTCCCTGGGCACACATTCCGATGTTCCACGAGTTCATAACCTGCTGGTTGCCTGGCCCGCCATACTGGAACATTATGACCGGATAACGCCTGGAGGCATCGAATCCCGCCGGCTTTATCATCCAGCCGTTGAGCTTCACGCCCTCGGAAGTGGTGAAGCTGAACAGCTCGCGGCTGCCCGTTTCGAAAGAAGAGAACTTGTCTTTCAGCTGTTTGTTGTCTACCAGTGTGGCAAGCAACTTCCCGGAGTTGTTTCGTAAAGTGTAAGTCACAGGATTGTTCAGGTCGCTCCAGATGTTGATGAAATACTTGAAGTTGGAACTGAACACGGCATCGTTCCATCCGGCCTTGTCGGTCAGGCACTCCGTCTTGCCGTTTTCGTGGGCAACAAACACCTGCTTGTCTGTAGGCCCGCTGGCGTTAGCCGCATAATAGACGTCGCCTGTCGACTCATCCAGGCCGTAAACATCGCTGACTTCATATTTCCCGTTGACAACACGGCGCACCAACTGCCCGTTAAGACTGTATAAATAAAGGTTCATAAAACCGTCGCGGTCGCTCGGCACAAGTATGTGGCGGTCCGTTATCTTTATTGACGACATGGCTTCCTGCTTCACATACTTGTCAACTTTTTCCTGAATGACAAGCTGGCAGACGGTGGACAACGGATTAGCCATATAAACAGACAGTATGTCCTGGTGGCGGTTCATTGTGAACACGGCCACTTTAGACGGGTCGCTTGTCATTTTGATGCGTGGGATGTAGCCGTCGGCATCGAGCGGAAGCTCCATCTTGCGCGTCTGGCGCGACTTGATGTCAAAACTGTAGACAGCCACCTTTGAGTTCTCCCCGCCCGCTTTCGGATACTTGTAGGAGTAAAAGCCAGGATACTCGGCAAAGGCGTCGAGCGAGGGGTTGCTGCCTCTGAACAGCTGCATTGAGTACTCCTCGACATTGGTCTCGTCGTAACGTATCCAGCAGATCTGGCGGCTGTCGGCCGTAAACACCATGCTGCTGTTCGTTGCGAACTCCTCTTCATACACCCAGTCTGGCACACCATTGATCACTTCGTTGCGCTTTCCGTCCTTTGTAACCTGGCTCTCGGCATTGTCATAAAGCAGTTTCACAAGATAGATGTTGTTGTCGCGCACAAAAGCTATCTGCTTGCTGTCTGGCGAAAAAAGCGGAGTCTGCTGAGGACCGCCGTCAGACAACGGCTCCACCTTGTTGTTGTGAATGTCGAAAATATAATAAACCGCCTTGAATGACCTGCGGTAAACCGGCGTCGTCTCGGTCTGGATGAGCATCTTCGTGCCGTCTGGACTCATAATGTATCCGTCAACCGAATTTATCTTTGCCCCACGGACTGTGTTTGCATCGAACAAGACTGCGGCACGCTTGCCTGTCTTGAACGAATACGTCAGAATCTGCTTGCCATCCGGACTAATCTGCGCATATGTATCGCCGTCGGCCAACGGACTTACTCTTGAAAGCGACTCACCGGCAAATTCGCCCCGCGTGATGCTTTTAAGATCAAACTTTTCGCCTGCAAGCACCGCAGACGCAGCAACAATAAATGTCGCACACATAAGTGCCATTCTTTTCATTTTCATACAAGTTTGTACTTTTAATTTGGCAAAGTTAAACATTATTTCCGTAAATTTGCATCCGCATTGTTTTAAATTATATGAACAACCCGATATATTCCTACAGTTCCTGGATCAGGTCCGTTTTCGCTTTCCCTGTTCAGAAAATATCAATCGACGCGGGATTCACCTGCCCCAACCGCGACGGAACCGTGGGCTATGGAGGATGCACTTTCTGCGACAACCTGTCGTTCAATCCGTCTTACTGCACCGCACGCCACACGGTGAAAAAACAGATAGAAGACGGTAAGGCCTTTTTCGCGCGGAAATATCCGGCCATGAAGTATCTTGCGTATTTCCAGGCGTACTCCAACACTTACAGCAATTCCATTGAACGGCTGAAAAGTCTGTATGAAGAGGCACTGGCAGAAGACGGCGTGGTCGGTCTGGTCATCGGAACAAGACCCGACTGCGTCAGTGAGCAGCTGCTCGATTATATCGAACGGCTCTCCGGGCAGACATTCGTAACAGTGGAATACGGCATTGAATCCGCCAACGACAGAACTCTGAAGGCAGTCAACAGAGGCCATACTTTTGAATGTGCGCGCAAAGCCATAGAGCAGACGGCCGAAAGAGGAATAATCACAGGAGGCCACGTGATAATAGGACTGCCGGGCGAAGACGCCGCCGAATGCCTGCGACAGGCGCCGATAATATCGTCACTCAAACTGACAATTCTGAAGCTTCACCAGATGCAAATCATAAAAGGCACGCGCCTTGCCCGCCAATACGCAGAACGCCCGTTCCACACTTACAGCGCAGAGGAATACATGAAACTGGTTGCCCGCTATCTGCAACTGACACGAAAGGACATGGTGATGGAACGTTTCGTGTCGCAATCGCCCAAAGACATGGTCATCGCGCCCAAATGGGGACTGAAGAATTACGAATTCACCAATATGCTCGTCAATTACATGAAAGCCAACGACATATATCAAGGACAGCTTTCCACACGCAAGGTGCAGACTTGCCAAACTCAAACAGAGCAATAGCACGGCAATGCTTGACCGTTGACATTTTCAGCACTATCCGCCTGCCCACACCTGGATAAAAACAAACAAGGCTATAGTATTTAACCATACGTTGTAAAGTGGCATATAAATTACGCGAGTTCGGGATAAGAAACGTTAGAAAAGCTCCAGTTGCCTTGTCCTTTCGATGTGTACAGGCAATGCCTCC
>CALUGW010000020.1 GCA_944320305.1 uncultured Prevotella sp.
GAAAAGGGCTGACTTCCAAGCGAGGAAATCAGCCCTAATTTTATTGAAACTAAAAAGTTTTAGCGGACACTAATAATAATTTTATTTGTTTTAATGTAACTGGATTTACGCTGATGCGTAATCCTAATGTAAACTGTGTAAAAGCCATCGCTTCTCGGCTTTTTTACCATTGCTTTAAATGTTGTCATACCTATTTCCTTTTTAGATAAATACAAGAAATTCTTTGGGGTAAACAGGGGTAAACATGATGATTTTTGGGGTAAACATAGAGTAAAACAAATACGCTCATTTGGCTCATTTTTTGATGTCAACTGCACGAACTGTCTTAACGCAACTCAGGCTGTAATCACCGTATAAATCGGTAGATTACAGCCTGATACAAATTTTAATTGCTATTCTGCCTGAGGGCTTCTAATCTTAGAGAGTGTCCTCTACCGCCGCCTGCGCCGCTGCAAGTCGGGCGATTGGCACACGGAACGGAGAGCAGCTGACATAGTTCAAGCCCACCCTGTGGCAGAACTTGACAGAAGACGGCTCGCCGCCATGCTCACCGCAGATACCGCATATGAGGTCTGGCCGTGTGTGGCGCCCCTTGTCAACAGCAATCTTTATCAATTGGCCTACGCCGTTCTGATCAAGCACCTGGAACGGATCGACATTGAGAATCTTCTTCTCAAGATATACCGGCAGGAAGCTGGCGATATCATCCCGGCTGTAGCCGAATGTCATCTGTGTCAGGTCGTTGGTGCCGAAGCTGAAGTACTCAGCGTTCTTTGCAATAAAATCAGCCGTGAGTGCGGCACGCGGGATTTCAATCATTGTTCCGACGCGGAACGGAATCTCAACGCCCTCCTCTGCAAAGAGTTCTTTGGCGGTGTCGCGGATCACCTTTTCCTGAGCGTCAAACTCATTGACAACACCAATCAGAGGCACCATGATTTCCGGATGCGGGTCATAGCCTTCTTTCTTCAACTGTATGGCTGCGCCCAATATGGCCCTTGTCTGCATGGCGGTGATTTCCGGATAGGTGTTGCCCAGACGGCAGCCGCGGTGTCCGAGCATCGGGTTGTGCTCACTGAGGCTGTTGACGCGGTGCTGGATCTCCTGTACGGAAACTCCCATCTCGCGGGCCATTGCCTCCTGGCCTGCCAGATCGTGGGGAACGAACTCGTGCAAAGGAGGATCCAAAAGGCGGATGTTCACTGGGTAGCCGTCCATAGCCTTCAATATGCCATAGAAGTCCTGTTTCTGATAAGGCAGCAGTTTCTCCAATGCCTTCTCGCGCCCGTCCACGGTGTCGGCAAGAATCATTTCACGCATTGCCTTGATCTTCTCGTTCTCAAAGAACATATGCTCCGTGCGGCAGAGGCCGATTCCGACAGCACCGAAACGGCGCGCAACTTCAGCGTCATGCGGAGTGTCGGCGTTGGTGCGAACCACCAGCTTGGTGTATTTGTTGCACAGGTCCATGAGTTTTGCGAAGTCGCCTGTAACCTCGGCGGGGCAAGTCTTCACCTCTCCATAATAGACCTCGCCTGTCGAACCGTTGATTGACAGATAGTCGCCTTCTTTCAGCACTGTTCCGTCAATCTCCACTGTGCGGGCTTTGTAGTCAACATTGATTGCCCCAGCGCCAGACACGCAGCACTTTCCCATTCCGCGGGCAACGACGGCTGCATGAGACGTCATTCCTCCGCGAGCTGTCAATATGCCCTCTGCGGCAGACATTCCGGCAAGGTCCTCAGGGCTGGTCTCTATACGCACCATAACCACCTGGTGTCCGTTGGCGTGCCACTCGGCGGCGTCTTCGGCAAAGAACACAATCTGGCCACAAGCGGCGCCGGGAGAAGCCGGCAGACCACGGGTCAGCACGCGCGCTTTCTTCAGAGCCTGCTTGTCAAATACGGGGTGGAGCAATTCGTCAAGCTTGTTCGGGTCACAACGCTCCAGCGCGGTCTTCTCGTCAATCTCTCCTTCCCTGAGCAGATCCATGGCGATTTTCACCATGGCAGTACCTGTGCGCTTGCCGTTGCGCGTCTGGAGGAACCACAGCTTGCCCTCCTGCACGGTAAACTCCATGTCCTGCATGTCGTGGTAATGCTTTTCAAGCTTGTTCTGGATGGCATTGAGCTGAGCATAAATCTCAGGCATTGCCTCCTCCATTGACGGATACTTGCTCTTGCGCACTTCCTCGTCGATGCCCTGCTGGGCCGCCCAACGGAGCGAGCCCTCCTTGGTTATCTGCTGCGGAGTGCGGATGCCGGCAACGACATCCTCGCCCTGTGCGTTCACGAGATACTCACCGTTAAATATATTCTCTCCTGTAGCGGCGTCACGGCTGAAGCATACGCCGGTGGCAGAAGTGTTGCCCATGTTTCCAAACACCATGGCCATCACCGTGACCGCAGTGCCCCACTCTGCCGGGATGCCTTCCATCTTGCGGTAAAGGATGGCGCGCTCGTTCATCCATGAGTCGAACACGGCGCAGATGGCTCCCCACAACTGCTCCATAGGGTCGGTCGGGAAGTCCTTGCCGGTCTGCTCCTTGATTGCCGTCTTGAACAACGCCACAAGCTGCTTCAGCTCGTCCACGGTCATCTCGTTGTCGAGCGTGATGCCCCGCTGAGCCTTCACTTTCTGTATTATAGCCTCAAACGGGTCTATATCGTCCTTGTTCACCGGCTTCATGCCGAGCACCACGTCGCCGTACATCTGGACGAAACGGCGGTAGCTGTCGTATGCGAACCGCTCGTTTCCTGTCTTGCGAGCCAGTCCTTCAACGACCTCGTCGTTCAGACCGAGATTCAGGATGGTGTCCATCATTCCGGGCATTGACGCGCGCGCTCCAGAACGGACGCTGACAAGAAGCGGATTTGCCACGTCGCCGAATTTGCAGTTCATAAGGCTCTCGATGTGCTGCACGGCCTTGGCCACGTCGTCTTTCAGCAACGCCACGACGTCCTCGCGCCCTTTTTCAAAATATTCATTGCAGACATCGGTGGTGATGGTAAATCCCGGAGGAACAGGCACTCCAATAAGGTTCATCTCAGCAAGGTTGGCACCTTTGCCGCCAAGCAGATTTCTCATATCTGCCCTACCTTCGGCCTTACCATTGCCGAAAGTATACACTCTTTTTTCATTCATAAGTTAGCTCATTTATTGTATAACAGTTCTTTTAAGTTTAACTTAGTGCAAATATAAACGTTTTATTGCTATTTTACAAGAATTTGGATGAAAATTTATCTTATAAAATCACACAACCCGAATATAGCCCATGGGCCGCTGAATGAAGCAGTGCGTAAAACAGCACAATCGCGGCTGCCAACGCCCATGCCTGCCGGCCGCACGCCCGCCCTACCGCACAAGCACCATTGCGCCGCAGAATGAGCGTGTGGGCTGGCCACCGCCCGCTAATTAAAAATATGCAACTAAAACGCCTCACTCCGCCCGCCTCAAAGCCACCTGCCCCAAACAACCAAGCGATATAGGCCTTTTCGGCGTGCGAAATGACCCATATCGCACGCCGAAAAGGCCTATATCAGGAAGCAAAACGGCACGTCCGGCAACGCACTGAGGGTCAGTCCGTTATGCGGTGCGCCACATATTAACGTTTTTAACAAAGAATTGTTAAAAACAAAAGGCGGTATATATAAAAATAGGTGTGGCGACAACCGCTCAGCCTGAGATGCTATAGGTTTTTTAAAGCGCATAAAACTCATTTAAAACAAAATCTTCTTTTATTACAGTGAATATTATTACTTTTGCACGCAATTAAAACATAACAAGCCAAAACAGCCATGAACCCTGTCATAATCGCAGGCCCATGCGTGATTGAGTCGGCCGAGCTGCTGGACACCGTAGCCCGCGAACTGGTCAGAATCAACTCGCTTCTGGGCACAGACATAATTTTCAAGGCCTCGTTCGACAAGGCCAACCGCACATCGATAAGCTCATTCCGCGGCCCGGGGCTTGAGCGCGGCCTCCAGATGCTGGCCGACATAAAGAGCCGCTACGGCCTGCGCATACTCACAGACATTCACGAGAGCTGGCAGGCGGCACCCGTTGGAGAGGTGGCGGACGTGCTGCAGATTCCGGCGTTTCTGTGCCGCCAGACAGACCTGCTCGTGGCCGCCGCACGCACAGGGCGCACGGTTAACATAAAGAAAGCGCAGTTTCTGAGCGGACGCGACATGAGCTACCCAGTGGAAAAGGCGCGTGACGCGGGAGCCGCCGACGTGTGGCTCACGGAGCGCGGCAATATGTTCGGCTACAACAACCTTGTGGTCGACTTCCGCAACATACCCGATATGCTCGGCATCGTGCCAACAGTGATTATGGACTGCACCCACAGCGTGCAGCGCCCAGGCGGCTCCGACGGCAAGACAGGCGGCGACAGGCGCTTCGTGCCGCAAATGGCGCTGGCGGCAAAAGCATTCGGGGCCACAGGCTGGTTCTTCGAAGTGCATCCCGACCCCGACCGCGGACTGAGCGACGCCGCCAATATGCTTGAGCTTGACAAGCTGGAGAGTGTTGTAAGAAAACTTGTGGAACAATGACCGTAAAGACCATGACAAAAACTGTTAGAGACTACGCCATACAGTGCATCAAGGACGAGGCGGAGGCACTGCTCGACCTCATTCCGCAACTCGATGACAACTTCGACCGCTCCGTAGAGCTTATACTGTCGTGCCGCGGCAAGGTGATTGTCACCGGTGTTGGCAAGAGCGGCCACGTGGGGGCAAAGATTGCGGCCACACTGTCGAGCACAGGCACTCCGTCGTTTTTTATCAACCCGCTTGACGTCTACCACGGCGACCTGGGCGTCATGACGCCCGACGATGTGGTGCTGGCCATCTCGAACTCGGGCCAGACTGACGAGCTGCTGCGCTTCATCCCCATGCTGCAGCACAAACGGGTGCCGATTATCGGCATGAGCGGCAACCCCAAGTCGCTGCTGGCCAAATACGCCACCTACCACATCAACGTGAGTGTGAAGAAAGAGGCCTGCCCGCTGAACCTGGCGCCCACAAGCAGCACCACGGCAACACTGGCAATGGGCGACGCTCTGGCCGTGGCGCTGATGGAGCGGCGCGACTTCAAGCCGAGCGACTTCGCAAAATTCCACCCCGGCGGCGAGCTGGGCAAGCGGCTGCTCACCACCGCCCAGGACGTGATGCGCACCAGCGACCTGCCGGTAATATCTCCGGGAATGCACCTCGGCGAGGCCATCATCCTTGTGAGCAAAGGCAAGCTGGGTCTCGGCGTGGCCGTCACTGACGGAAAGATAGCCGGCCTGATCACTGACGGCGACATACGCCGAGCTATGGAAAAGTGGCAGGCGCAGTTCTTCGACCGCACCGTGGCCGACATTATGACGACATCGCCCAAAACCGTAAGCCCGCAGACAAGGATAACAGAAATCCAGGACATCATGAACAAATACAAAATCCACACAGTTCTCGTGACCGACGGAGACAGCCGCCTGCTCGGGGTCGTGGACCACTACTCGTGCATGGTGTGACCAGGCACGGACCAAACAAATGACTAAACAGAACTTGAAGAAACTCACCGTCGCCGCTGTGGCCCTGGTTTGCGCTGTGGTGTGCGCCGCACAAACCAGCGACTCTGTCATCGTGAAAGTGCTCGAGGACAACGGCGTCACGTTCACAGACAACAACAAGGTGGTGCTGCTAATGTCGGGACAGGAAAAGTTTGACGATATGTTCAAAGCCATCCGGCAGGCAAAAAGCAGCATCCATCTGGAGTATTTCAACTTCCGCAACGACTCGATAGCCTCCGAGCTGTTCGCTCTGCTGCGCCAGAAGGCGCGTGAGGGGGTTGAGGTCAGAGCGCTGTTCGACGGATTCGGCAACGACTCCAACAACCGCCCGCTGAAAAAAAAGCATATTGAAAAGCTGCGTGAAGAGGGCATCCAGATTCACGAATTCGACCCGATACGCTTTCCGTGGGTCAACCATGTGTTCACCCGCGACCACCGCAAAATCGTTGTGATAGACGGCAACGTGGCATACACCGGCGGCATGAACGTGGCAGACTACTACATCAACGGCACAGAAGACGTGGGCGAGTGGCGCGATATGCACTGCCGCATTGAGGGCGGAGCCGTGAGCCAGCTGCAAATGATATTCGTGAGGATGTGGAAAAAGGTCACGGGCGAGGACATCTGGGACCAGAAATACTTCAGAGCCTACCGCCCGGTGGAAATAACCGGCCTGAAGCCCGACACCACATCGACCGCAGGCCACAAAAAGGTGGGCATAATCAACCGCGAGCCGCGCACAACAAACGAAATAATAAGGACGTTTTATATCAACGCCTTCAACAGCGCAAAAGACTCGATAAAGCTGATCAACCCCTATTTCACGCTCAACCGCAAACTGAAGAAAGCCATCAGGCGCGCCCTGAAGCGCGGAGTGAAAGTGGAAATCCTCATATCCGCCCACAGTGACATACCGCTGACGCCGGACTGTGTGTTCTACAACGCGCACAAGCTGATGAAGCGCGGAGCTGACGTGTGGCTCTATCAGCCAGGCTTCCACCACTCCAAGGTCATAATGGTTGACGGCCTTTACTGCACCGTGGGCAGCGCAAACCTCAACGCCAGAAGCCTGAGCTGGGATTATGAGGAAAACGCGGTGATTGTGGACAAGCCCACCACGCGCGAGCTTGACAATATGTTTGACCGCGACAAGAAGCAAAGCATATACCTCACGCCAGAATACTGGAACGAATTCCGCTCTCCGTGGAAAAAGTTCGTAGGCTGGCTGGCGCATCTGCTCACGCCGTTTCTCTGACCCCAAACGGGCAAGCCTCAACGCCAAACTCCCGATTTCAGACAATGGAAAAAAGAAACACCGCAATATCAATCTGCAAGGCCGTCGGCATAATCCTGATGGTAATCGGCCACAGCGAGTGCCCGCCTGTGCTGAACACATTCCTGTATGAGTTCCATATGCCGCTGTTTTTCATAACCGCCGGCTACTTTTTCTCACTCCGCTATCTTGACGACGAAGCCACATTTGTGAAGAAACGCCTCAAAGGACTCTATCTCCCGTTTCTCAAATGGTCGGTGTTCTTTCTCATTATACACAACTGGATGTTCGACCTCGGCATACTCAACGAGCAATACGGCAACGCCGGAGGCGGAGTGACCCACCCCTACTCCTGGCACCAGATGCAGCAAAACCTGTGGACAATGGCGACGGCCATGGGCGGCTACGACCAGTTTCTGGCAGGCGCGTTCTGGTTTTTCAGAGGCCTGCTGGTTGCAAGTGTGGCGTATCTTGTGCTTTTCAAGATTTACGACTCAGCCGCCGCAAGACTCGGGCGGCAGGCGTGGCGGCAAATGGCAATTCCTTTTGCGATCTGCGCCACAGCCCTCGCTCTCGGCGCGTGGAAGACGTGCGAGGGCCTCCGGGTGACGAACCTGATCCAAGGCGGATACCGCGAGATTATGGGAATATTCTTCTTTGGCTGCGGCTTCATCTTCAAACAGCTACGCGACAAATATAAAATAAGGTGGTGGACAACAGCCATGTTCGCCGCCGTCACATTCGCATTCTCGCGACTTGCGCCCTCAAGCATGGAGTGGAACGCCGGATTCGTAAAGTTCCTGCGGCTGCCGATACCGGCCGTATGCGGTTTCCTCATGACCTACAACCTCAGCGTATGGCTCGACAAGCATGGCGGGCAGCTGCGCCGCTTCCTTGTTTTCTGCGGCGACAACACGCTCCCCATCTTCGTATTCCACATCATCTCATTCAAGGTTGTAAGCCTCATGAAAATCTGGTATTACGGCCTTGACTTTGCACAGATAGGCTGCCACATGGTTATTCACGACCACTCCAGAGAGGATTGCTTCTGGATTCTGTACACGATTGCCGGCGTCGGCATCCCATTGGGCGCGACCTACATCCTGCGCAAAATCAAATCGCAGACCAAGTCGCTCATCAAATGAGTCTCGACCGGCGAAACGCCTCTGTCTGAAAGCAGTTCCGACTCCTTGCCAAGAATGTCCTCCGCAAACCTACGGCGCCCCTCATCAAGTCCGATGCTGCCATAATGACGGCTCAGGTAATCGGCAAAGCGCTCCGCAGCCAACATCTTGTCGCCTGAAAGCCACGCATTAAGACCGCAGTTCGCAAGGTCGTCATCCTCGCAAGCATCCGAGGCGCACAAGCCTGCATACACTTTCGACGCCTTGTCATATTGCCCTACGCTCATCAGCGCGCGGGCCATTACACGGCCCACACGGTTGTCGCCGGGCCGCTCATAATCCAGCCTGTAAATATCATTGAGCGCGTCTTCACTTCGTCCAAGGTTCACAAGACACACGCATTTGTTCAGCACAAAGCCACTGCTCTCGGGCTTCAGCTCAATGAGGCGGTTGTAGACGGCAAGCGCCCCACCGTAGTTTCCTGCGTAAAACATCGCCCTTGCCTGGCCAGACAGAGCCTTGACATCGTCATGACGCAAGCGCAGGGCCTCGGCAAAACAGCCTGCGGCGTCATCCGCTTCGGCTCCGCCGGAAAGGCCGTGGCGACGCAACAATAAGCTGCCCTTGAGAACATAATACTGATAATCGCGCGATTCCGCGCCACAATTGCCAAGCACGGCCCATGCCGCATCCTCCATATTGCGGCTGACAAGACACGAGGCAATCTCACAGAGAGAGCTTTCAAGTTTCGTTCCAGAGAATGTCCTGTCGGCAAAGAACAGACAGTTAGGCACAGTCTTGCCCTGCTCTGTCTCGAAAGGATTGTAAAGAAGGTTGCGCGAAGGGAACAGCCGGAAGAAACGGTAGAGATTCTGCAGATAAGTGCGGCGGACGTAAGCCGCTGTGCCGCGCTCCTCCGCGTCGATGTTCTCCATGTCCATGACATTGCCGGAAGACAGCAGTTCCCTTATGTTCTGCGGCAGTCTGCCGGCCACTTGCTGGAAAGCAAAAACGAAAGAATATTTGTCGCTGTCGCAAAACGGCACATGACTTATGATGTTCCGCACCACCTTGCTGTCGCCAAGCTGACGGAACACCTCGCTGACCGCCGGATGCTCGGCATAAAACGGCACGAACCAATTGCTGACGCTGCCGAAAAACGAGAATCGCTTCATCTGTGAGAACCCGCCGAAATATATGTCAGCTCCGGCCTTCTGCATATCCATCATCTTGCGGAAGCTCCGCTCCACTTTCTCCATGTCGCGTTCGGCCGCTTCCGGATGGATTATCTCCTCGATGCTGTCCTCGTCTTTTTCCTCGATTCCGTTGGGAGTTATGTTCAGCCTGTTGTGCCTCAGCAGCTCCGGCATTATCTCTTTCTGTATCGTATTGGTGTCAGTCTCGGCGCTGAGACAGTAGAGCAGCTGTATCTGAAGCTCAACAAGCTCTTTCACGGCCTTGCCGTCGGCAAGCAAAGAGGCCACCGTCTCACCAACCTCCGGGAACAGCCGGTAGCGGTATCCGCCCAAGGCCAAGACCCAGCCGACAAGCGCACGCTGCCTTACGTGCTCGTCTGTGGCTCGCCTGTAGACCTCGACAAGCAGTCTGAACTTGTTGACGTCAAACATATTCATGGCCCCGAGCATAACCGCCGACACCATGAGCTGCTGGTCGTTTGTGTCCACCGTCGGCGAGACAAGCAGCTCCGCCATTGCCGCGGCCGTGCTGTCCGTCCACTGCTGAGACGTCCAAAGATAATCAAAGACATCGTTCATCAATTGCTGATGGTTGCGGTACAGCTCGTTCTTGAGGCCGCCCTGCCTCGGCTCCGGCTCCAGCTGGAGCATTGCAACGTCAGCCACGAATGCCTCAAGATGCTTTCTGACCGACGCCACGGACCAGTCGCGGGCACCGGAACGCACCCGATTATAGAATACTGACAGATAAGAAGAGTGTGTCAGCTCGTGGCGGACGCACGTGTCGGCGGCAAGGCGGTAAAGGCGCACAAGCATATTGCGGTAGACCCGCTCAAGCTGCTCATCCCTGAATCCGCGCCGCCAATAGTCGGACATCAGGCTGTATTCGCTGGCAATCTCGCTCAAGCACGAATCTGCCGCCAGCTCCGGATGAGCGGAGACGAATGCCTTCAGCGCATCGAGAGCGCCGCTCAACTCCATTCTGCTTAAGGATTCGAAGATATGGCCAAATTCACTTTTCATTTGCATAAGTCTGTTTCTGTCATTGCCTGTCAAGCCATTTGTCGGCAGCTTCAATATCCTTTTTGCGCGGCAATGCCGCATGGCGGAACCTCAACGCGCCCATTGCCGAATCGACAACAAGCCCGGGCACTCCGCAAAACCGCGCTATCAGGTCTCTGTAAGCCGCCACACCGTTTTTGTTTATCGAGTCGCACGCCATGTTGTATGCCTTGATAAGAACGTCTATCTGGCGCTTCCTGGCAGTGTCTTTCAGCAACGCCGGGCGGAATGCCACAGCCCCAAGACATATGTCAAGGCTGCGCGAGTCGAGCAATACGCGGTGACGGCCGTGCCTGGCTACGGCGGCCTGCGGCTCCGGCAGCAACATAGCGTCCATCGAATTGTTCCGGAGCATGTCAAGCCTGACGCCCACATCATTTATCTGCACCATGAAGACACGCTCCGGCTTGAGCCTGCCGCGCGAGACGGCCTCGTCGGCCAACAGCGCGGTGGCGGAGAAACGGGTCATGGCCACCATCCTGTCGTCAAGATGGCGCAACTGGGTAAGTCTGGCATTGCGGTTTGTCACAAGCTGCCAATAGGCATCCGTCGCGGTAACATACGTCAGCGGGAAGCCCCGCCTTATGAGCCTCTGGCCCCGCACGAGGTCGGTCACCATCCCATCTACCCGCGAGCGCTCAAAGGCCGTGTCGCAGTCCATCTGGGCAGTGTATGGCCTCAGTCTCACATCAGCGCCAAGTGTGTCGAAGAGATTGCAGGCCCTGGCGACATATAGGGGCAGGCAGTCAAGCGTGGGCGTCACCGCCACTTTGAGCGCGGCAGAGTCGGCGCGGGCCGCGCGGACGCTCTCAGCATGGCTCACACGCTGGCGCTCGTCTTCCGACTGCCCGCAGGCGAGCAGCATCCCCACCGCCGCCAATAAAATGCATTCAAGCCTCATAGGGTTGTCTGTTTGTCAAATTCAAAGAGGGACGCCCTGCGTAGTCAATTACACGAGCGCCCCTGCCGAGTTTATAAATCAATGTGCGATATTAGCCTTTTGCACGCTGCAAAATTAATAAATTATTTCGTAATGACGAAAATTATTGCTATTTTTGTGCCACTATGGCAAAAGACAAGACAGCCTACGTGTGCGAGAACTGCGGCCACGAGTCTGCGAAGTGGATCGGCAAGTGCCCGAGCTGCGGGCAGTGGAACACGTTCAAGGAAATAAGAGTAGCGGCCGCCAGCGGCTCCATGGCCGCAAAATCGGCGGCCATGTCCGTGAGAGGGCGCGCCGGCGGAGGCGGCGGCAACAGGCCGGTGCTGCTGCGCGACATCAGCCCGGCGGAGGAGCCGCGCATCGACATGGGCGACGCCGAGCTTAACAGAGTGCTCGGCGGAGGGCTTGTGCCCGGCTCGATAGTGCTGCTCGGCGGCGAGCCGGGCATAGGTAAAAGCACGCTCACGCTCCAGACGCTGCTCCGCCTGCGCGGCCACAAGATCCTTTACGTGAACGGCGAGGAAAGCGCCCGCCAGCTGAAGATGCGCGCCGGGCGCATCGAGCATCAGCAGAACGACACCTGCCACATTCTGTGCGAGACGTCGCTTGAGAACATTTTCGAGTCGATAAGGGAGCTGGGGCCCGACCTTGTCGTGATCGACTCCATCCAGACAATATCCACAGAAGAGGCCGACTCGAGTCCGGGCAGCATAACCCAGGTGCGCGAGTGCGCCGCCGCGCTGCTGCGGTTTGCCAAGACCAGCGGCGTTCCGGTGATACTCATCGGCCACATCAACAAGGACGGCGCACTGGCTGGCCCCAAGGTTCTTGAGCACATCGTCGACACGGTGATACAGTTTGAGGGCGACCGCCACCACATGTACCGCATACTGAGAAGCATAAAGAACCGCTTCGGCAGCACGTCGGAGCTGGGCATCTACGAGATGCGGCAGGACGGTCTGCGCCAGGTGGCCAACCCCTCGGAGCTGCTGCTCAACCAAGACCACGAGGGACTCAGCGGGATTGCCATCAGCTCGGCCGTCGAGGGCGCCCGCCCGTTTCTCGTGGAGACGCAGGCGCTCGTGTCCACCGCCGCCTACGGAACGCCCCAGCGCACCGCCACAGGGTTCGACCAGCGGCGGCTCAACATGCTGCTCGCCGTGCTCGAGAAGCGCATAGGCTTCAAGCTGGCGCAGAAAGACGTATTCCTGAACATCGCCGGAGGCCTGCGCGTCACCGACCTCGCCACCGACCTCAGCGTGATCGCCGCCGTGCTGTCCAGCAACGTTGACACCCCCATAGAGCCGGGATGGTGCATGGCCGGCGAGGTGGGGCTCAGCGGAGAGGTGCGCCCCGTCAGCCGCGTGGAGCAAAGAATCGCCGAGGCCGAGAAGCTCGGCTTCGCCCGCATAATCATCCCCCGCCTGAACGCCCAGGGACTCGGCCGCGGCAAGTTCAAGATAGAGCTTGTGCCGGTCAGGAAAGTGGAAGAGGCACTGCGCGCGCTGTTCGGATAAACCACACAAAGCAGAACTTCCATGTATGGCCTGTGTTACGCTGCCATACATGGAAGTTCTGCTGTTTTTATATTTTGGTTAAGCTCTTATAAAACATTATGTGTTGGGCAGGTGCACCTCGCCGCTGCGCTCAAACACGTCGCTCACCTTGTTTATCTCCAGGAAAGACGTGCCGCCGCCCTCGGCAAAGCTGCCGCTCAGGTGCGCGATCTTGTCCTCCATGCTGAGGTAGCCCTTCTGACGCAGCATCCTCAGCGCGGCCAGGAACTGCTCCTTCTGTCCTATCTGCTCGTGCTGCGCCACGGGGATGACGCCATAGCTGAGCGCGAGCCAGCGCTGCACCTTGTCCTTATAGCAGATGGCCAGCACGGGGTTGGGTCCTCGGAACGCCGCCAGGTTGCGGGCCGTCTGCCCCGTCTTGCTGTCGGTGATGATGCCCCTCACGCCGAGCCGCTCCGTGGCCTCGATGGCGTTCCAGGCCAGAAACTCCGACACGTTGCAGTCCGCCGGCAGCGGCACGTCGATGTCGTGCTCCCTCATCTTGTCCTTCTCGGCCTGCTCGGCGATGGCCGCCATCGTCCTGACGGCCTCCACCGGATACTTTCCCGAGGCCGTCTCTCCGCTGAGCATCAGCGCGTCGGTGCGGTAGTAGATGGCGTTGGCGATGTCGGTCACCTCGGCGCGTGTCGGCCTGGGGTTCGTTATCATCGTGTGGAGCATCTGCGTGGCCACAATCACCGGCTTCTTCGCCAGTATGCACTTGTGTATTATCCTGCGCTGTATGCCCGGGATGCGCTCGATGGGCACCTCGATGCCCAGGTCGCCGCGGGCAATCATTATGCCATACGACGCCTCGATTATCTCGTCAATGTTGTCCACGCCCTCCTGGTTCTCAATCTTCGATATGATTTTTATGTCGCTGCCCCGCCTGTCGAGAATCTCCTGGACGGCGCGCACGTCGGAGGCGTTGCGCACAAAGGAGTGGGCGATGAAGTCTATGTCCTCGTCAATGGCCAGCTCTATGTTGCGCCTGTCCTTCTCAGTCAGCGCGGGCAGGTCGATGTGCACCCCCGGCACGTTGACGCTCTTGCGCGAGCCGAGCGTGCCGTCGTTCTGCACCTGCGCTATTACGGCCGGGCCGTTTATGCCGATGACCCTCATGGCCAGCGCTCCGTCGTCGAACAGGATGTCGTCGCCCACGCGGACGTCGCTGGCGAAGTTGACATACGAGAGGTTCACGATGTCGTGCTCGGTGTCCATCTCGGGGCGGCCGAATATCTTCACCACGTCGCCCGTCCTGTAGGCTATCGGCTCCGGGCAGCCCGTCGTGCGGATCTCGGGCCCCTTCGTGTCTATCATTATGCCGATGTGGCGCGACACTCTCCGCGTGTTTCTGATAATGGTCCTGATGCCCTCCGGCGTGGCGTGGGCCGTGTTCATGCGCACCACGTTCATGCCCGCGTCAAACAGCTCGCGGATGAAGTCGGCATCGCACCGCCTGTCGCTCACCGACGCCACAATCTTTGTCTGTTTCATCATAATCTCTCTTTTTATATATTATAGTGTCCTTTTATCCCCCCGCAAAGTTACGCCATTTTTCCCGAAAAACAAAATTTAATCACGCACAATGTATGCGAGACACGCTCTTCAGTCATTAAGAGCATTTGGCAAATTGCCGGCATTCACACTTCTTTTTTATTCGGAACAACTTTGATTTTCGGAATAAATCATTACTTTTGCAGCATGAAACACACGATACTGTCATTTCTACTCGCCGCAGCCATCTGTCTGGCAGCCTGCACAGGCCCGGGCGGCGGCCCGATGCCCCGCTCAATCGACAGCCTTGCCGAGGCCGACCCCGACAGCGCCCTCAGCCTGCTGCGCCCCATGAGCCGTCAGACGGCCTCATGGCCCGAGGCCGACAGGATGCGCTACACGCTGGCCGTGCTCAAAGCCACGGCCTACAGCTACGGCCCCATGCCCGGCGACAGCGTGGCCGACGCGCTGCTCGACCATTACACCTCCGGCGGCGACAAGCGGCTGCTGCCGTCGGCATACTATTACGCCGGCAAGATATACCGCGCCAACAACCAGATTGTCAAGGCTGCCGAGTGCTTCCTCAATGCCGCCAAGGCTTCGGCCGGGCAGGGAGACCACGTGACAGAAGCCAATGCGTGGTCGCAGCTGGGTTATATGTATTCCAACAGCGATATGTACGACAAAGCCATACAGATGTTCAAACGCGCATACTCGGCAGCAAAAATCTCAAAAGACACATCTGACCTCATCTTCAGCCTGCGCGACATCGGCCGCAACTATGCCGACAAGAACACACTCGACAGCGCCCTGCACTTTTACAAGGCCGCGCTGGCCGTGGCCTCGAAGCAGCGCAACGCAGGCATGGCCGCCAACATACACACACAGCTGGCAGCACTCTACAACAAAGTGGAGCTGCCCGACTCAGCATGGGCACACCTGCGCCCCGCGCTCGAATACAACGACCCCAAAAATCAAAGTGTGCTGTATGTGCTTTCCGCAAAGTTATACAACAAAAAGGAAATGACGGACTCCGCACTTTTCTACTATAAGTTGCTAACAGACATCGGAAACATATATGCGAAACACTCTGCCCACGTATGGCTCGCCAGCTATTACGCCGACCATGGCGACGCCATGCTTGCTGTCAGCCACCTGAGGCTCAGCGAGCAATACGCCGACTCTTTGGCAAAAGCACGCGCGGCGGAGACCCTGAACGCCGAAGTGAAAGACTTTGAGACTGCCGGCCTGAAAGAAGAGAACGCAAGGCTGAAAAAGGACATCGCAACGCTCAAGCCCGCCGCGTTTATTCTCGCGCTGCTCGCCGCGGCGGCGACAGCCTGCGCAATAATCTGGAGACGAAAAACAAAGGCGCCCGCCACAACAGACGAACCGGCCGGCGCCACGCCTCCACCGGCAGACCATGCAGGCCGGCTTATGGCTCTGAAAAAGAGCCTGATTTACAAGGCGATAGCCCAAAAGCTGGCCGAGTCGCCCGAGGCCGCGACGCTCAGCAACGCCGAGTGGGCCGAGCTGGCCGAGACCGAGGAGCGCATCAGCCCCGGATTCCTCAACCGCCTGGACGCGCTCTGCGACATGAGCAAAGCCGACCGCCGCATCTGCCTCCTGCTCAGGACAGACTTCCCCCTGGGCGATGTGGCGGCCCTGTCGTGCCTCACCAGGCAAGGACTCGCCTCCGCGCGGACGAAACTCTATGAGCGCGCGTTCGGAAAGAAAGCCGCGGCAAGCGCATGGGATGAGGTTGTAAAAGAGCTTTAGAAACTGTTTTTTATATGCGGGTTCGGGATAAGGCTCTTCGTTTGTCCGGCAAGAAAAGCAAGCCTCCGGCCTGCTGTCTGCCACGTGTAGAGGCGCAAAATTTTGCGTCTCGGAGGGGCAATGCCTTAAAAAATGGGCGCAAATGACAATGTCAGACGCAAAATTTTGCGTCTCTACATGAGAACTACCGCTGCTTAAATCTCAATGCTTCCTCATCCCGAACTCGCGTTTTTATGAATGTCCGCAGACTGCCAAGTTGTGGCCGTCATACAAGGGGCGTGTCTCGCATACCGTCATTCCGCTGAAAAAACGGAATCCAACAAGCAACAAGATATTCCGAATTCCGCTTTCCTGCGGAATGACGGTATGCGAGACACGCTCTTCAGATATCCTTAACACTTTTAACTTAAAAAGTCCCGCCACCTGCCCACCCCTGCAACATTCTGACATTCAGCACATTGCGGCATAGGCCGTTTTGCATTGCAAAACAGGCCATTTCGCAGTGCGATATAGGCCGTTTTGCAAGCCGAAATGACCCTTATCGCAGAGCAATTCGGCAGGTGTGTTAAATCAGTGTACCGCCAAACGGTTTTTAGTTGCATATTTGCAACTAAGCTTACCCATATGTTCACACCTCAATTACGCGAGTTCGGGATAAGGATTTTCGTTTGTTCTACAAGAAAACCAAGCCTCCGGCCTGCTGTCTGCCACGTGTAGAGGCGCAAAATTTTGCGTCTCGGAGGGGGCAATGCCTTAAAAAAATGGACGCAAATAACAATGTCAGGCGCAAAATTTTGCGTCTCTACATGAGAACTACCGCTGCTTAATCTCAATGCTTGCTTATCCCAAACTCGCGTCTCAATCATTCGCAACAAAACCGTATGATTAACCGTTTTTACAAATTCAACAAGTCAACGAAACAGAAAAACAAACAGAAACCAATTGGCGTTTTCAACAAAAATGCAACTGCGGAGTCTAAGAACCTGCAGAAATGGCATATGCGCGAATCCCGCTCCAGCAAAGGCTTTCAGGCAGTTTGAGAACTTTTGAGAACTATTTGAGAACTATTTGAGAACTGTTTTTCTTTGCGTTTTCGCCTGTACATTTTACCTTTGTCGCCGAAATCAAAACTGAAACCAAAAACATAAAAGAAAATGAAAAAAGTAATGATCAGTGCCATCGCGCTCATGATAAGCTCAATGAGCCTAACAACAGTAAGCGCCACGGGCTTTGGAGGCATAAGAGTGGTAACAATGCACAATGGCGATGACAAAGATGACAAAGGAAATGAGAACCCGAGTACCGGCGGCCCGCTTGTGGTTTACGACAACCTCCGGGTAACTCTGACATCGGATTCTGAGCCGATAAATGCCACGATAACCATAACCGGCACCAAAGGCAATGTGATGTACTGCGGACAGCAGACAATCACTCCCGGCGGCAGCACAATCTCAGTGCCCGACAATGCCGACGAGAAGAAATCTGTGATAGAAGTGGTGACAGACTATCAACGCCTGCACGGATACTTCAAATAGCGAAAATGAATATCCGCAAGTTGCCAAGTTGTGCGCTCTATAAGGGGCGTGTCTCGCATACTGTCATTCCGCGCTCCGACGCGGAATGACAGTATGCGAGACACGCCCTGCTGACATCGGAACAATTGGCAATGTTGCAGATATTCAATTAACGAAAAGACTCAAAAACAAAAAAATAACCCCGAGGTTTCGAGGCCGCCATACCTCGTGCGCAGAAACATGGCAGCGAATCCCTGAGCTAAAAAATGGGAACAAATAGAAACATAACAAAATAATAAGGCTATGACAAAATTTATTTTATTGGCCGCTTTAGCGGCAATGTGCACAACAGCAAGCGCAACAGTCATCCCTGGACAAGGAGAAACCATAGTTCGGAAGTTTTACGGAACAAAAGCAAGAGCGAATCCGGAAAACCCATGCAAAGGCGCAACCATAAGACTGTGCGGTGTCATTGAAACAACCTATAACAACGGAATAATTTCCCAAACAACAAAAGACGAATTCAACAGAATCATTTTCCATAAAGAAATGACAGAAGAAGAATGGATTGAGGAAAAACTTTCTGACAAAGACGGAGACGACGACAATCCACTGAACGTTAGTGACGGAGACTGGGAAATAGTTTGGGGCAATAGCAACAAATAAGCCAGAATAGGATGAGTAAATTATCGGTAATTATCTTTTCTTTACTGTTCGTGAGCATGTTCTCCCGCGCCGAGGGTGACTCCCTCCTCCGGGAGAACATCTCCATGGAACTTCAAGTGAGGCAGAAAAGCGGAACAGAGAGACTGCTGACAGAATATCTGAGCACTCTGCCGACAAGCACAGACACTGTTTATGCTATAATATACCAGCCATCGCAATGCCCGCGATGTGAGGCCAGCATAAACAACAACTATCATGCTCTCAAAAAGGTCAGACCAGACGCGACAGCCGTTCTCATAACCGTATTCTCCGACTCGGCAAGAGCTGCCGCCTACAATCGGGAAAAAGGATACAAGGCCGACTGCTATCTCTACGACACCACCAACAGTTACCAACAAATTTTCAGTTTCAACACTAATGCCATGATTGGCACATACAATCTGAAAATATGCAGAAGCAAAGGGGAACTGCTCTTCGGAGCCGAGACATTTTTCATGGGCAGCGATGAGTTTTTTCGTGAGCTTGCGGCATGGAACAAAAGACTCCCCACGGAAGATCGAGACATAGACAGTGCCGACTTAAGCCATTCAGCAGCACCGAGACCCCAATGTGAGCAAATAACGAATGCCTCTGCAGACCATACGCTCTACTGCGGCGACCAGCTTCTGTCGGAAGTCTATGATGTGCCAAAGTTTGACGGAGACTGGTTCTACTTCAACGACAAGCTGGCCAATGCCATCATGCTTTTCAAGAGCGACGGCGGCACACTCCGCTTCCGCTCAAAAATAGAGGCCGACAGCACCGAAAGAGACAGGTTCATAGAGGGAGGCCCCGACATGAAGAGACTGTTCGGCGAGGATAACATCTTCTACATTCCACTGACATCGGCCCTGACAGACAGCGGGCATATCGGCGTGTCCTACTCTCTGCCACACATAATGACTGACACAATGTCGGCAGGCGGCGGACTTGCATACTTCAACCAGCCCGTGCTCATTGTGAGAGACCTTGACAGCCCGGAAAAACCGCTCGACATGATTGCGCCCGACTTCAACATCTGGGGAGACACCATGTTCTTCTACACCCACTTCAAGTTCTGCCGGTTTAAAGATGAAATTGTGTACGCCTGCCAAAAACTGACGTGGCCCATGGAATACGAACGCGAGGAATATGAGAACGTTCCGGCACGCAATCCGTTCTGCCCCGGCTTCTACCACTCCGGCAATCCGTGGCTGGCCACATTCAGCCTTGCGACAGGCCGCCTGACCGGTCGCTATGGTGAACTGGAGCCGTGCGCCAGAATCAGCCGCACAGGCTACGCTTACGTGTCGCCGCTCATGCGCACCTGTGGCAACGAGCTTGTTTACACCGACAGGTATTCCGGCACAATCCACATCACCGACAATTTGCAAGACAACGACAACGCAGTCTATTCCGCATTCAGTGTAGACACGGCAAAATTTCCACAGCCTGACACAGCGAAGTTCTACACCGCAGAATATTCAAACGAATATGACAAATTCTTCTACCGATGCATCACAGATGTGCAGATTGACGATTCAAATGTTTACTGCATCGTAAAATACTCCAGCGGCGGCATATACAGCTCTTCTCCAGATGACAACGACTTCACCCTCGTGACCATCGACCGCAGCACCGGTATGGCCACAGAGCGGCTGCTGCCCCACGCCGACGGATGGCAGACAATGGGCTTCGGCCTGCGCACCAGCAGCGGACGCGTCACCCCCTTCGGCTTCTACCGCCGCGCCGACGGCGGCTACGTGGTGCGCGAATGGACGGGCTGCAACTGAGGTACACACCTGCGGCAGAGCCGCCGCGCCGCCCCTCGCGGGGATGGGCGCGGCGGCTCGCCTGCGTGTGAAAAAAAGAATGTTTGAAGTAAAGGGGCGCCGGACGGAACGTCAGAGGGCAATGCCGGTCCAGCCGAAGATGTCGGTGGGGCAGCCTGTGCGGCCGCTCTCTATCCTTACGCCGTCATACTGGCCGTCGGCCTTCACCTGGCTGTCGCTGACGTTGGCGGCGGCCACGGTGAGGCTTATCTCGGTGGCAGCGCCGGCGCCGCCCCTGCCATCGGTCAGGTCGATGACGTTCTGAATCTCGCCGCTGCCCATGACGAGGGCGTTGGTGATGTGGGCTGTGGCACCGCGGCGAATCTTTATGGCGTCTTGCATGGCCTGGGCCGTGGAGGCGTTATCAATGGTCATGTTCTCAATGCGGAAGTCCGACTGGCCGATATGGTCGGGGCCGTTGCCGTCGAGATTGCCGTCGGCCTCGACGCCGCGCGGATCCTCCTCGGTGCTGGTGAACGATGCCGTCCAGCGGCCGTAGCAGTTGGAGAGTGTGCCGGTGTAGCCCTGTGTGAAGTCAAACATGTCGTCGTCGCAGTCTACGGCCAACAGGTTGCTCACATTTACAGATCCGCCGAAGAACTCGATGGCGTCGTCGGCTCCGTTGGCTATGCAGATGTTGCTTATCGTCGTGCCGCTGCCCACGGCGTTGAGCGTGAGTCCGTTGTGCTCGATGTCGGCGGTGTTGCGGGCGCCAGAGTAGAGAATGCGCACGTAGGTGAGCGTGCCGCTGTTGTCGGCTGCGTCGGTGCCGCCGTAGCGATAGTCGTTGTTGATCTCTGTGAGGCCCTCGGTGCCGGCGGTGGCGCCGGAGATGGGGGCTCGGCCGTTGATGATCAGTCCGCCCCAGTAGCCCCTGGTGGCCGTGGGGTTGTCGGCGGTGAAGGTTACGGGAGCCTCTGCCGTGCCCTGGGCGAAAATCTGTCCGCCGCGCTCGACGAGCAGGTAGCTGCCGAAGCCCTGGCGCGCCTTGACGGTCATGCCGGCGGGAATGGTGAGCCTGCCGCCTTCGGCCACCACAACGGGACCGTCGATGTAGTACTGCACGGCGGGGTCGAGCGTGAGGTCGCCGGTGATGAGCGTGGGCAGGTTCTCCTCTTTCTGGACGGGTGTCTCGCTGCCTCCGGCGAACTCATAGCCGGTCCAGCCGAAGATGCCGGTGGGGCAGCCTGTGCGTCCGCTCTCGATCCTGACGCCGTCATACTGGCCGTCGGCCTTCACCTGGCTGTCGCTGACGTTGGCGGCGGCCACGGTGAGGCTTATCTCGGTGGCACTGCCGGCGCCGCCCTTGCCATCGGTCAGGTCGATTACGTTCTGAATCTCGCCGCTGCCGCTGACGAGGGCGTTGGTGATGTGGGCTGTGGCTCCGCGGCGAATCTTTATGGCGTCCTGCATGGCCTGGGCCGAGGCGTTGTTGACGATGGTCATGTTCTCAATGCGGAAGTCCGACTGGCCGATGTGGTCGGGCCCGTTGCCGTCGAGATTGCCGTCGGCCTCGACGCCGCGCGGATCCTCCTCGGTGCTGGTGAAAGAGCTTTCCCAGATGCCGTAGCAGTTGGCGAGGGTGCCGGTGTAGCCCTGTGTGAAATCGAACATATCGTCGTCGCAGTTGACGGCCAGCAGGTTGCTAACATTTACAGATCCGCCGAAGAACTCGATGGCGTCGTCGGCTCCCTCAGTGATGTAGATGTTGCTGATCTGGGTGCCGCTGCCCACGGCGTTGAGCGTGAGTCCGTTGTGCTCGATGTCGGCGGTGTTGCGGGCGCCGGTGTAGTGCAGCTCCACGTAGCTGAGCACTCCGCTGTTGTCGGCTGCGTCGGTGCCACCGTAGCGGTAGTCGTTGTTGATCTCGGTGAGGCCCTCGGTACCGGCGGCGGCTCCTGAGATGGGGGCGCGCCCGTTGATGATCAGTCCGCCCCAGAAGCCGCTGGTGGCGTTGTCGCTGTTGGCGGTGAAGACGACGGGCTTGTCGGCCGTGCCGTTGGCCATGATTTTGCCGCCGCGCTCAACAAGCACGTAGTTGCCGAAGCCCTGCTGTGCCCTGACGGTGGTTCCGGCGGGAATGGTGAGCGTCATGCCCTCGGGCACAATGAGCGCGCCAGAAAGGATGTATTGGTTGGAGGCGTCGAGCGTGAGGCTCTCGGTGAGGCGTCCGCCCAGCTGCACGGTCTGGCCGGCCTGTCCGCCGCCACCATTGCCGCCACCATTGCCGCCGTCACCGTTGTCGTCGTCGCTGCACGAGGTGAGTGTCACTGCGCTCGCCATGGCCGCAAAGGCCAGGGCGCTAAGAAAGAGTTTTCTCATAATGATAATTTAATGTGTTTGTTGAAGATAAATTATAAATATGTGTGTTTTATGTCTGCATTTTATTTTGCACGGAGCGTCAGAGACTGTATGACAGGCCGAGGCTGAAGTCGAGTCCCTTGCGGTATTTGCTCAGCACAATCTCCTCGCCGGTGGCGTTGCCCTTGCGCGTCAGCTGGTGGGCGGGGTTGAGCAGATTGCGAGCCTTGAGGCTCAGCGTGAAGTGTCCGCCCAGACGTGCCGAGGCCACGAAGTCGAGCGTTGGCACACCGTTCTCCATGATGTCCTGATAACCCTGTGTGCCCACGGTGTAGAGGCGGTCGCTGAAGTAGCTGAACACCATGGCGGCGGTGAGCACGGTGGTGCCCCGGCTGAGCTGGTATGTGAGGTCGGCGTTGACGAGCCATGGGGCGGCGCCCTCAAGCTGCGAGCCGGTGGGGTCGGTGGCGTTGCTGACCTTGGCGCGGGTGTAGGTGTAGGCGCCGTTCAGGCCGAAGACGAGCTTCGACAGGCCGCCGTCGGCCATATTGTGCGTCAGCAGGTTCTTCTTCAGCTCAAGCTCCACTCCGGCCACCGTGGCGTGGTGGGATATGTTCTCATAGGAAAGGAAGCCTCCGGCACTGCCCATCTCGATGCGCGATATGGGGTTGATTATGTACTTGTAGAAGCCGGTGACGGAGAATATCTCGGATGGCGAGAGGTAGTAGTCCCACTTCAGGTCAACGTTGTAGTTGTCCGACGGCTTCAGGTCGGGGTTTCCCTGGCTGTTGAAGCTCACGCTGACATAGCGGAAGGGCGATATCTCCTTGGCCTGCGGCAGCGTGTAGGTCTTGCTGGCGGCCAGTCGCAGGGCGTGCCTGTCGCCGAGGTCGTAGCGCAGGTTGAGGCTCGGCAGGAAATAAGACTTGTCGATCTTGCGCTCGCCGCGGGTCTCGCCCTCGTTGACGTTGTAGCTGACCTTGACGATGACGTCGTCGTACTTCAGCCCGAGGCTGGCCGTCAATGCTTTTGTCAGCCGGTATGTGGCCTCGGCGTAGGCCGAGTTTATGTTCTTCCTCACGCCGTATTCGTCCTGCTTGCGGTCGAGCGCGAACAGGCCTGCCTCGTAGTTCTCCTGGTTGTAATAATTGTCAAAGCTCACGTCGGCAATGTCGAACGGTCTCTGCCTCAAGACGGACATATCGTACTCCACGGCCTCGAAGCTGTCGTCAACAAAGCGGCCGATGTAGCCCAGCCGGACGTTGGAATTGCCGTCGAAGCGGTCGCGGAGCTTATAGGTGAGCGAGGCGCGGGCGTTGAGGTCGTTCTCGTCAAGCTCCGAGAAGTAGCGCTGCTGTATGCCGGTGCCCTTCTGCGGCACATATCCGTCGGCAGTCTTCACGAGGTTGTTGATGCGGCGGTCGGGCTCGCTGCCGTTGATGATGTTGTAGGCCAGCCCGGCGTCAAGGCCGAGCTTGTCGGTCAGTTCCCAGCGGGTTGACAGCTGGTTGACCAGCAGCAGATTGTCGTTAGTCTGCTGGCGGCGCATGAATCCCTCGTAGGTGTCGGACGACTGATAGTCGGCGTCCATGCCCAGATAGTCGCCAACTGACGACTTCGACGAGTGAACCATCATGAAGTTGTAGCCCAAATGGTGCTTGCGGCCCGGCGAGTAGCTCAGACTGGCCATGGCCAGCTGGCTGGTCTCCACGTTTGATATCGTGCCGTCCATGTCTTGCGACAGGTCGCCGGTGGTGGTGGAGTTGCGCACCTCCTCGTCATAGTGGGTGTAGTTCTTGCTGTGGCCCGCCACAACGAAGAAGCTCAGCGGGTCGGCGCCGATATAGAAGCGCTTGCCGCCGGATATGGAGTAGCTCTGGTTGACCTGCATATTGTGGCTCGTCGGGTCGAGCGAATTCTTGAACGAGTAGCCGGAGGCGGCGCCGGGCTGCGCCTTGTCGGCAAAGCCGAAGGCGTTGGTCCCGTCGAGTTTCAGGAAGTCGGCGCCGGCGGTCTGAGTGTTCAGTCCGCCGGATATGCTCACACTGAGTTTGCCCCCGCCGGTCAGCTCCTTAGAGGTGATGTTGATGTCGGCTCCGGCCACATCGGCTGGCACCCCGCTGCTGAAGGCCTTGTTCACGTCAACGGACTGGATGATGTCTGTCGAGAAGATGTCGAGGGCGATGTTCTTGTACTCAGGGTCTTCCGAGGGAATGGGAAAGCGGTTGAGCGTGGTGATGTTGTAGCGGTCGCCCAGACCGCGCACGAACACGTTCTTTACCCCCTCCTGCTTCGAGATGCCCGAGATCTTGGTGACAGCCAGCTCGGCGTTGCCCACGCCCTTGCGCGAAAGCTCCTGAGCGCCCACCGACTGCACGGCGATGACCGCCGCCTTCTGCTCCATGAGCGTCACGTTCTCAGACTCGCGGTTGGCTTTCGACACAACCACAACGTCCGAAAGACGGTGCTCGTCGGTCTCCATCTCGAAGTCGAGCGTTGTGATCTTGTCGTCCTCGATTTTCACCTGTCTCCTAACAGCCGTCTTGTAACCCACATACTTTATCTCAATGTCATAGATGCCGTCGGCAATGCCAGAGAGCTGGAATTTGCCGTCGGCGTCTGTCACCGTGGCCTTGCCGCTGCCCACAACCTTCACCGTGGCGCCAATCAGCGGCTCCTTAGACGTCCTGTCCTTGATGCTGCCCTTGATGTTCACGTCCATGTCGACCGCACCAGCGGCCAGCGCCCTCGCCGCCACCGTCACGGCCAGCGTAGCGACTGCCAGAGTTCTTTTCAGTCTGTCCATTGGTATTCCCGTCATTTGTGCTTGAGTTGTCAAAACGTTCTTCTTTGTCACTTTTTTATCTCTAACTTATCCATTTGCAAAAGAATGCCCGGCACTGCGGCACGGACGCTCTCCTGATTTCGGGTGCAAAGGTCGAAAAAGGACTTTACACCGCCGTGACGCCCACGTGAAGTTGCGTTTACAGAACCGTTACCGCGCGTACAAACTCTGTTACAGAAAGATTACGGCATGGCGTGTGAGGCGGAAAGACATTCCGGCCCAATTGAAGTAAAACGTAATTTTGTGGCCGTTTTTGCTTTCTGATTTAAATAATAATATTACCTTTGCATTCAATATAACCAAAAGAAAGTGGAGAAAGATGCCTGAAATATCTGTCAGAGGATTGGAAATGCCGGAATCGCCGATAAGGAAACTGGCGCCGCTGGCCGCAGAAGCCAAGAAGCGCGGCATAAAAGTGTACCATCTGAACATTGGCCAGCCGGACCTTCCGACGCCACAAGTGGGCCTGGACGCACTGAAGCACATTGACAGGACAATACTGGAGTACTCACCGTCTCAAGGCATAAGGAGCTACCGGGAGAAGCTTGTGGGATATTATAAGAAATACAACATCAACGTAAGTGCCGACGACATTATCATCACCTCCGGCGGAAGCGAGGCCGTGCTGTTCGCCTTCATGTCGTGCCTTAATCCGGGCGACGAGATAATCGTGCCGGAACCGGCATACGCAAACTATATGGCGTTCGCCATTTCGGCCGGAGCCAGAATACGCACCATCGCCACAACAATAGAGGAAGGATTCTCGCTGCCGAAGGTGGAAAAGTTTGAGGAACTGATAAACGACCGCACCCGGGCCATAATGATCTGCAACCCCAACAATCCGACAGGCTATCTTTACACAAGGCGCGAGATGAACCAGATACGCGACCTGGTGAAGAAGTACGATCTCTACCTGTTCTCCGACGAGGTCTACCGCGAGTACATCTACACCGGCTCGCCGTACATCAGCGCGTGCCACCTGGAAGGAATAGAAGACAATGTGATACTGATTGACTCCGTGTCGAAGCGTTATTCAGAGTGCGGCATACGCATAGGGGCGCTAATAACAAAGAACAGCAGCGTGAGAAAGGCCGTGATGAAGTTCTGCCAGGCCAGACTGTCGCCGCCGCTCATAGGGCAAATTGTGGCAGAGGCGTCGCTCGACGCCCCCGAGGAATACTACCGCAACGTTTACGACGAATATGTGGAGCGCAGGAAATGCCTGATTGACGGACTGAACAGAATACCCGGAGTGTACTCCCCTATACCGATGGGAGCGTTTTACACCGTGGCCAAACTGCCGGTGGACGACAGCGAGAAGTTCTGCCGCTGGTGCCTTGAAGAGTTCAACTACCAGGGCGAGACCGTGATGATGGCTCCGGCCAGCGGCTTCTACACAACGCCCAATGCCGGCATAAACCAGGTGCGCATTGCCTACGTGCTGAAGAAGGAAGACCTTGAACGCGCCCTGACAGTGCTTAAGAACGCACTTGAAGCGTATCCGGGACGTGTTGACAGCGAATTTTAAGAACACCACAACGACGAAATCTGGCACCAATGAACCTGCCTTTATTCTTAGCCGGGAAAATATACAAAAGCAACGGCGACAAATACAAAGTGAGCCGCCCCGCAATACAAATAGCCATGACTGGGGTGGCCATCGGCCTGGCCGTGATGATAATCACTGTGTCTGTCGTTCTGGGATTCAAGCACGCCATCCGCGACAAGGTGGTGGGATTCGGCAGCCACATCCAGGTGGAGAACTTCATGACTCTTCAAAACACAGACCCCTACCCCATCTGCATTGACGACAGCATGATGCAGGCGCTCGGAAGGACAGACGGAGTGAGGCACGTGCAGCGCTTCGCCTACACCCAAGGCATCCTGAAGACAGACTCCGACTTCCTCGGCATGACATTCAAAGGGGTCGGGCCGGAATATGACCTCTCGTTCATCAAGCGGAACCTGACCTCAGGCGAAGTGCCGCAATTCAGCGACAAAGCCGGCAAATACAAGCTGCTGCTGTCGCAGATGACCGCAGACAAGCTGAAACTGAAAGCCGGAGACAAGGTCTATGCCTATTTCATAGGCGGAGACAACGTGAGGGCACGCCGTTTCACCGTGAGCGGCATTTTCCAGACAAACTTGACGCAGTTCGACCAAAGCATCTGCTACACAGACTTATATACCGCCACCAAGCTCAACAACTGGCTTGCAGGCCAATGTTCCGGCGCGGAAATATCTGTCAAAGACTTCGACAAGCTGGACGAGGTCTACAACAACATAATAAAGAATGTGAACAGAACGACAGACAAATACGGCAACGTGTTCACATCCAAGACAATCAACGAGGCTTATCCACAGATTTTCTCATGGCTCGAACTGCTTGACATCAACGTTCTGATAATATTGGTCCTGATGGTGTGCGTGGCCGGATTCACAATGATTTCCGGGCTGCTTATCATCATTCTCGAACGCACACAGATGATAGGAATCCTGAAAGCCATGGGAGCGCCGGACAAAACAGTGCGCAAAACATTCCTCTGGTTTGCGGCGTTCATAATTGGCAAAGGACTTTTATTGGGCAACATTCTCGGCATCGGACTCACGGTTCTGCAGCAACAGACAGGATTTATAAAACTGGATGCAGAAACCTATTATGTGAGCACCGCCCCGATGGAGGTCAGCGTGCCTGCCGTCATCGCGATAAACGCGGCCACAATTCTGATTTGCCTGCTCGTACTGATAGCCCCGAGCCATTTGGTGTCGCATATCCATCCTGCAAAATCAATGAGATACGAATAAATAAGTGCACATTTTGCTTGCCAATGTGCAAAAAATAGACTACCTTTGCGCACAATTAATGAAATTGTGCAATGAGAACGTTCGACAGCTTTAACTCACAGATAGAAAAAAGCATCATAGACAATTGGTATAAAGACGCCCTGACCGACTACAAGGGCATTACGCTGCAATACCATGACGTCGCAAGAAAAATAGAGAAACTACACATTCTTTTTGAAAACAGCGGTGTGGTCCGCGGCGACAAAATAGCAATCTGTGGAAGAAACAGCGCCAACTGGGCCGTGGCTTTTTTTGCAACGCTGACCTATGGCGCTGTAGCCGTTCCGATTCTGCACGAATTCAACACTGACCAGATTCACAACATTGTAAACCACAGCGAGTCGAAGCTTCTCTTTGTGGGCGACGTCGTGGCAAAGTCTATTGACCCAAAGGAGATGCCTCACATAGAGGGCATCATCAACATTCCGGACTACTCACTGATGGAGTCCAGATCAGAGCAGCTGACTTTTGCCCGCGAACACCTGAACGAACTGTTCGGCAAGAAATATCCCAACGCATTCAGACAGCAGCATGTGCATTACCACAAGGACAGCGCCGACGAACTCGCACTGATCAACTACACAAGCGGAACCACGGGATTCTCTAAAGGAGTGATGCTGCCTTACCGGGCAATCTGGAGCAATCTGGACTATTGCCTTGAGGCAATCGGAACGCACATTCCCGACGGATCCAACACGCTCAGCATACTGCCAATGGCACATATGTACGGCATGGCCGTGGAATTCATCTTCCCGTTCTGCCACGGATGCCATCTGTTCTTCCTCACAAGGCTGCCGTCGCCGGCCATCATCGCACAGGCTTTTGCCGACGTGAAACCGGCAATAATAATTTCAGTGCCGCTGATTATTGACAAAATCATACGCAAAAAAGTGTTTCCCATGGTTCAGAACAGCAAGATGAAGCTGCTGATGAACATGCCGGTGATAAGCAAAAAAGTGAAGCAGAAGATTTGCGAACACGTACACAATGTCTTCGGCGGCAACGCCTACGAGGCCATTGTCGGTGGCGCCGCACTGAACCAGGAAATCGAATCGTTCCTGAGAAGCATTGATTTCCCCATTACGGTCATCTACGGAGCCACGGAATGTGCGCCAATCATAACCTTCAGCGACTACACGGACTTTGTGCCAGGCAGCTGCGGAACGGCCGCCACAAACATGGAAGTGAGAATCGCAAGTCCTGACCCAGAGAACATTCCGGGCGAAGTGCTTGCCAGGGGAACAAATGTGATGCTCGGATATTATAAAAACGAAGAAGCCACAAAAGAGGCTATCGACAGCGACGGCTGGTACCACACGGGAGATTTGGGAACAATGAGCGCTGACGGCCATCTGTTCATCAGAGGCCGCATAAAGAACATGCTGCTCGGCGCCAACGGACAAAACATTTATCCTGAAGAAATAGAAGACAAGCTGAACTCAATGACCCTTGTGAACGAAAGCCTTGTTCTGCAGCGGAACGAAAAACTGATCGCGCTCGTCTACCCGGACCAGGAAGAGGCTCATGCAATGGGATTCAACACGGAGGATCTCGAGAATATCATGGAGCAAAACAGAATTGAGCTGAACTCAACAATGCCGGCATACTGCAAAATTTCAGCAATAAAACTCCATGACGAGGAATTTGCAAAAACATCTAAAAAGAGCATCAAGCGGTATCTGTACAAAGACATGGAGCTTTAAACCCGCCGCCAGCACAGAGTTTCTGTGGCCCGCGCACCAAGAGCGAACAAAAATAATCGCTAAAAACGGACACAAAATTTTGTCGGGCCGGGAAAAAGCATTACCTTTGCACCGCATTTTGCAAAATAACAAATAATTATTTTTTAACAAGTATGAATCAATACGAAACCGTTTTCATTTTGACTCCCGTTTTGTCTGATGAACAGATGAAGGAAACGGTCGCTAAATTCAAGAAAATTCTCACCGACAAAGGTGCGGAGATTTTGAATGAGGAGACTTGGGGATTGAAGAAGATGGCTTATGCTATTCAGAAAAAATCAACAGGCTTTTATTGCCTGTTGGAGTTTAAGGCAGAGCCGACAATCGTAAAAACTCTCGAGACAGGCTTCCGTCGCGATGAGAAAGTAATCCGCTACATCACAGTCAAACTTGACAAGTATGCGGCAGAATACGCTGAGAAGAGAAGAAACAAATTAGCAAAAAAAGAGGAGGCTTAAGTCATGGCACAAGAATCTGAAATAAGATATTTGACTCCACCTTCAGTGGACACAAAAAAGAAGAAGTATTGTCGCTTCAAGAAAAGCGGCATCAAGTATATTGATTACAAGGATCCGGAATTCCTGAAGAAATTCCTCAACGAGCAGGGAAAAATCCTTCCCCGCCGCATCACAGGAACTTCTCTGAAATACCAGCGCAGAGTCGCACGCGCCATCAAGCGCGCAAGACAAATCGCTCTGCTGCCTTACGTAACTGACTTGATGAAATAATGGAGGGCTAACAGAATGGAAATAATACTGAAAGAAGACATTATAGGCCTGGGATTCAAGAACGACATTGTCAACGTCAAGTCTGGCTACGGCCGCAATTACCTCATCCCTACAGGCAAAGGTGTTATCGCTTCTCCTTCTGCCAAGAAGGTTCTGGCGGAGAACTTGAAGCAGCAGGCTCACAAACTCGCAGCTATCAAGGCCGAGGCTGAGAAGAAAGGCGAGGCACTGAAAGACGTTGCACTCACAATAACAGCCAAAGTCAGCGCCACAGGCGTTACTTACGGATCTGTCAATGCAGCTCACGTTGCAGAAGAGCTGAAGAAGCTCGGACACGATGTTGACCGCAAGATTATCGTGATGCGCGACATAAAGAAAGTTGGCGACTACGTTGCAACAATACATTTCCACAAAGATGTAATCGTGGAAGTACCTGTCAAAGTAGTGGCAGAGAATGCTCCCAAAGCAGAAGAGGCAAAAGCAGAGGAAGCTGTAGAGGAGACAGCCGCCGAGCAGCCCTCAGAAGAGACATCACAGGCAGCAGAATAATATTTCTGCGCCACACATCAGAATATCACAAAAATCCCGGAAGCATCAACCGCTTTCGGGATTTTTTTCATAACCAACAGTCGACCGCCTGACTTGGCACGATTATGCGTTTATCACAACGCTTCACGCACGCAGGAGCAAATTGAGAACATCAAGAGCCGCTGGGTTGGTTAAGCAAATGAAAGAAGTCGCCAATCACGTTCAGCATATCGGCTGGCAGCATCTCAAAGACCTTATCGCTTATCTCTTCCGGAACATCCCACATCGCTTCTGCAAGTGAGCCGACAATCGCCCCTATTGTGTCACTATCACCTCCATAGGAAATAGCATTGCGGATGGCATCCTCAAAGCTATATGAAACAAGGATTGCGTGCAAGCAGAGCGGAACCGTTCCCTGGCAAGTCTCATCGAATTTCCCTGTCGGCTGCACCTGAACAAAATCGGGATAGTATTTTTGCATTGCAATCCTGAACTTCCGCAAATCATGGGTAGTGCGCAAAATATAGATACCGTGAGCGACCGCCACGGCACCTTTGATGCCCTCCGGGTGATTATGGGAGATTACGGCGGTGAGTTCCGCTTGCTTCTTTATCTCTTTCAAATCATCGAAAGCATAAGCCACAGGCGCAACCCTCATGGCTGCACCGTTGCCGAAGCTGTTATACGGCTGTGGATTGTCTGACGCAACCCAACGGGCAAAGGATGCTCCATATCCACCCATCGGATGCGGATATTTCCTGCACCACTCCAAAACGCTATCACGATAGCTTTTGCCTTTCAAGATAGCATCAGCAATGGCAATCGTGCAGATAGTATCATCTGTGAAATTGCTCTCTTTTGTGAAAAGCTCAAACTTATAGTCTGATGTGTTGTTGAACTCAAAGCGTGAGCCGACAATATCTCCAATTATCGCACCTATCATATCTTGTTTTTTAATTTCCCAGTTGCAAAGTTACTTGTTTTAATCCGGTTTCCCCTGCACGGAGCACGACATGAACAGAGCGAGAAAGACCGCCACGGCTGCGACAAGGGCGATGGCCGCCGTTATGCCCCATTTTCAGTCAACAGGGTTGCGCAGGCGCGGGTTGGGCGCGAGATATTCCCTGCCATATGGGCTTATGCGGGTGTCAACAAGCCAGTGGCCTGACGCCCACGCGCACCGGGCAAGCCCCTTGACGCTCCAGCGAGGCGGCGCACGCAGGAATAACGTGGCGCGGGTAGTCGCCAGGACAGCCGAGACCGCCGCCGAGTAGCCGCAGCACCTCTTTCTCGCTCCGTGTAAGCCTTATCCGCTCCATGCCTGCAAAATTACTTATTTTTCCGCGATTTACGGTATAATTTGTGCTTTGATATGACACAGGAACAAGTCGCCTTTGGGTGCGCCTCGTCGATGTTGGCAGCCCACAGGGCTTCAAGACGGCAACCGACCTCGGAAGCCGAAAACATCTCGTATATGGCCGCGAGCGAGCCAAAGTAAAACTCCGTACCGCCACCCTCTTTGGATTTGTCTGCTCGTCTTTAAGTTCGCGGTAACGTTTGAGGGTCTTGGCATTCTTATAATCCAACACACCGTCATTATCCCAGTTGGGAGTAAATTCAAAATTCTGTTCCATTGTTGTTGTGGATTTTCCATCAATCGTTCAGAACGAATTTTTCCGTTTTGGCATCATGTACCAACACTCTCAGCCTGCCTACGCGCTCCTGCCGACATCTTGTCTTAGTTCAAAATACGCAACTAAAAAACGGCCCCGCAGTCACTGTTTTGCGGCACGGGGCAAGCCATCTTGCGAAACAGGCTCTTTCGCAGTTCCAAACAACCCGTTTCGCAATGCAAAAAGGCCTGTTTCGCAAAGCCAAACGACCCTCTTTGTAACTCTCAGAGAGTCAGGCTGTTGCGCAAAGCGCATCCCGGCGTGCTTTTTAACTTAAAAATGTTAATGCCGAAAGGCTGCACAGAGACACTCACTCAACCCAAAGATCGCAGCAGACTGCATTGCACACTCTTTACTGTTGCAGTCATGCACTTCTTGACGGGAGATACCAAAACGGACTGTTTGTGCCTGCTAAAAACATAAAAAGGAGAATGCGCAGGCAACGCACATTCTCCTTTTTCTTGAAAAAATCGCATTTCGAAATTTCAAATCGCACAAATCTATAGGCAGGTGGCGACAACCGCTGCCGCCGAGACAGCACAAGCGGCATTTAATTGTTCACCGTGCCGCCAACAATGTCCAACAGTTCATTGGTGATGGCCTGCTGGCGACCCTTGTTGTACTGCAGATTCAAATCGCGCAGCAGCTCGTCGGCATTGTCTGTCGCAGTCTGCATCGCCACCATACGTGCCGCATGCTCACTGGCGTTGCTGTCAAGCAGGGCTGTATAAAGCATGAGATGCAGCATCTTCGGAATCAGCTCCGTGAGCACAGTCTCCATGTCCGGCTCGACAATAAAGTTATCATTGAGCGGCTTTACAAACTCCGCATGAGATTCGCTTGGAATGTCGCCACGCTTGCGAAGATACTCCTGCGCCTCGCGCGTAACCGTGTTTGAGGTCAAATCACGCACATGGTCGCGGCTAAGCTCCGTCGTCAAGTCTATTGGCAAATATGTTTTCCGCGTAAGAATCTGTGAGCCTGCGCTCTTGAAGTGGTGATAAACAAGCTCAACCCTGTCGATGTCACCACTTATGAACTTTTGTCCCAACCCGACTGAAAGATCAATACATTCCTTGACATTGGTTTTTTCTGCCATATGGACAAAATCACCAGCTGTCTTAAGCCCCAAAGCAGCAGCTTTCTCTGCGACTTTCCGCCCGATCGGATAAATCACGACGTTGTCTTTGCCCAAATATGCATACTCATTGACGATATTCTGCATCAACTTGATGACATTGGCATTGAAGCCGCCACAAAGACTGCTGTTAGAGGAATAAACAACCAACGCCACCCGCTTGACATCGCGCTCGGCACTGTAAACATTTGTGGCATCAACCTCCGATGCCAAGAATGTTTTCAGGATATGCTCCAGAAGTGTCTCATAAGGAAGCATATTCTCTATCATCACCTGCGCGTGATGCAACTTTGACGATGCAACCATCTTCATCGCACTCGTAATCTTACGAGTGCTGTTGACAGACGCAATACGGGTCTTTATCTCTTTCAGTGACGGCATAGGCTACTGTTTATATTGTCCTGCAATATCTGCCATGACAGACTCAAGGACTGACGTCATACTGTCATCAATCTTTCCGCTGCCCAAAGCATCAATCACTTCAGGATGTGTGGTGCGCAGTTTGCTGAGGAACGAATCCTGACACTCACGCACCTTATCCACCGGAACATCATGCATCAGCCCGTGTGTGCCACAATAAAGAATTGCCACCTGCTCCCCAACCGGCATCGGACTGTATTGCGGCTGAATGAGAAGCTGGTTGTTCTTGCGCCCGCGGTCAAGCGTCATGGCTGTCACTGCATCCATATCGCTTGAGAATTTAGAGAAGCTCTCAAGCTCACGGTACTGAGCCTGGTCAATCTTCAGCGTACCGGCAACCTTCTTCATACTCTTGATTTGTGCCGATCCACCTACACGCGACACCGAAATGCCGACATTGATCGCCGGACGGAAACCCTGGTTGAACAAATCTGTCTCCAAATAAATCTGGCCGTCCGTGATTGAAATCACATTGGTCGGAATGTAAGCAGACACGTCGCCGGCCTGAGTCTCAATAATCGGCAATGCGGTAAGAGAGCCTCCGCCACGGACATGACCCTTCATGCATTCGGGCAAATCATTCATCCGCTCTGCCACGTCCTGCTGGTCGATAATCTTGGCAGCACGCTCCAACAGACGACTGTGCAGATAAAAGACATCACCAGGATAAGCCTCGCGCCCTGACGGACGGCGAAGAATCAGTGAAACCTCCCGATACGCAACAGCCTGCTTCGACAAATCGTCATATACAACCAAAGCAGAATATCCGCGGTCACGGAAATACTCGCCTATGGCCGCTCCGGCAAACGGCGCGTAATACTGCATGGCTGCAGGATCAGCCGCAGTGGCTGAAACAACGATTGTGTATGGCAACGCCCCGTGCTCTTTAAGATTCTGAACCAGAGCAGCAACTGTGGAAGCCTTCTGGCCTATGGCCACATAAATGCAATAAACCGGATTGCCAGCCTCATAAAAACTGCGCTGGTTAATAATTGTATCTATGGCAATGGCAGTTTTGCCGGTCTGGCGGTCACCAATAATAAGCTCTCGCTGTCCGCGGCCTATTGGAATCATCGAGTCTACGGCCTTAATGCCTGTCTGCAACGGCTCCTTGACCGGCTGGCGATAGATGACTCCGGGAGCCTTACGGTCGAGCGGCATCTCAAAAGCACCGGTCAAATCAATAGCACCCTTACCGTCAATAGCCTCACCAAGGGGATTGATGACACGGCCCAGCATATTGTCGTTGACACGAATTGAAGCTATTCGCCGCGTTCTCTTGACAACCATTCCCTCTTTGATACCTGATGTGGCTCCCAAAAGCACACAACCGACGTTGTCCTCTTCAAGATTCATAACAATGCCCATCGTGCCATTCTCGAATTCCAGAAGCTCACTGGCTTCGGCGTTCCGCAAGCCGTAGATTCGGGCCACGCCGTCACTAACCTGCAGCACAGACCCTATTTCATCAAATCGCTCACTTCCGCTGATGCCCTGGAGCTGTTCAAGCAGCACTTGGGACACTTCGCTGGGTTTTATATTATCTGACATATTTTTATACACTTTACATAATGAAAGAATGGGGCATGGCAATCACATAATGCACATATGGAACTGCCGCCATGACAAATCAAGCGCCCACCATCCTGACATTGCATAACAATCATACTTTAAGTTGTGTGAGAATGGCCTTAAGCTGCGACTTTACACTTGCGTCCATCCGATAGGTATCATATTCAAGTATAAACCCTCCTATGATATCGCGGTTTACTTCGGTCTCAAACTCCACTATTCCATTTGTCCTGTCTTCCACCATCTGCCTCAGTTTCTGCTCTTCAATGGGCGACACCGCAACAGCGGTAGTAAGTTTACCACGAATGATGTTCTTCTTTTTCCTATAAAGAGTTATATACGAATTAGCCATGAATTGGATTACGTTCTCACGGTCTTCCCTAAGCACAAGACTGATAAAAGCCTTTGTTAGCTCAGAGGGATTCCCGCCGACCGCAGCAACAAGGATTCTCTCCTTGTCTGTTTTAGAGATCATCGGATTGTCTATGGTAAACCTCAACTGGGGCACGGCGATATAGCTCTTGGCCAAAGCCTGCATCTCACAATACACCTTGTCTTCGATTTTCGCGTCACAACTGCCCTTAAGCAATGCGCGCGCATATCTTACCGATATTACTCCTGTATTCATAACTTATTGTTTTTTATCCGAAGAAGAAACCTCATCCAGCAATCTGTCAATCAAGTCCATCTGCTTGCCAGAGTCTCCGAGTTCATTCCGAAGAATTTTCTCGGCCACTTTGACAGACAGTTCGGCAACCTGAGCCCGTATGTCGCTTATCGCAGCCTGCTTTTGGCTTTCTATTTCTGCCTTAGCTTCTGCTATCAAGCGATTACCCTCCTCACGTGCCTTGTCCTGCGCCTTTTCCACAATGGCGTCACGGGTGGCGGCAGCCTCTTTCAGTATTTGAGCCTGCCGTTCCCGTGCTTCTTGCAGAATGGACTCACTTTCAACTTTGATATTGGCTAATCGTTCGTTGGCTTCATGTGCTTTGCGCAGGCTTTCATCTATATAAGCCTTACGGTCATTGACCATCTTCACCACCACCGGAAATCCCCATTTCCAGAGAATCACCAGGACAATGATGAACACAAGTGCCATCCAGAACAACAGACCAAAATCCGGTGTTATCAATGACATAAGCCGTTCTGATTTCTATAATGCTGAAAACAACTGCCTCACAGTTTATACAAACAGCGCAAGCAGAGCTATGATAACGGCGAAGAAAGCCACACCCTCAACAAGGGCAGCCGCAATAATCATTGAAGAACGCAGGTCGCCCATTTTCTCCGGCTGGCGGGCCATGGCATCCATAGCCTGGCCACCAATCTTACCAATACCAATACCTGCACCAATTGCAGCCAAACCACCGCCAACAGCGGCACCTAATTTTGCAACAGCGTCTGCTGCCAATAACAATGATACCATAATCGTGAAAATTTAATATTGTTTTTAATTTTGTCTTGATTCCTTTACATTATGCCCATGCACGTGGGCGAGAGAGATGAACACTGCGCTCAGCATGGTGAAGACCAGTGCCTGAATAAAGCAAACCAGCACTTCAAGGAGCATCATAAACACACTCATCAGCACACTTACCACTGTCATTGACGCTCCGGCCACAGCATTAATCCCGAACATGATGAAAATGATGCACGACAGCGACAGCGCAATGGCGTGACCCGCCATCATGTTCGCAAAAAGTCGGATCATCAGCGCCAACGGCTTTGTGAAGATGCTGAAGAACTCTATGAACGGCATCAGAGGCACCGGAACCTTGAGCCATGTCGGCACTTCCGGCCAAAAGATGTCTTTCCAATAGGCTCTCGTTCCTGTCACGTTCGTTATTACAAATGTGCAAAGAGCGAGGAAAAACGT
Source organism: uncultured Prevotella sp. (assembly GCA_944320305.1). Taxonomy (GTDB): domain Bacteria; phylum Bacteroidota; class Bacteroidia; order Bacteroidales; family Bacteroidaceae; genus Prevotella. The sequence continues at coordinate 37,688 of CALUGW010000020.1, forward strand.
ACATGTGATATTGCCCGTCAGATTGCCGCCACCAGGCGGGAACGGCACAATACCCATAATGTTGGCAATAAAGATGAAGAAGAAACAAGTCAGCAAGTAAGGCGCGTATTTGTCAGCCTCCTTACCCAAAGACGATTTCACCACATCATTATAAATGTACATTATGAACATATTCATAAATCCGACGAATCCCTTTGGAGCCGGATCCTCCGGCTTGTGCCTCTTACACCATCGGGCAGGCACCAGCACACACACCAGAAGCAGGATTGCGTCAATGATCAGCACCATCACCGTCTTTGTCATTGAAATGTCCAAAGGACGGACCTCCGCACCGGCAATGTTCTCGCAAATCTTGTTCTCATTGGCCGCGCTTCCGGAAATATATAGCCCATAAGGCCCAGGCCGGTTGCCGTTTTCATCCTTCTCCTCTGAGAACAGGCTGCTGGAGAACACGTGCCATCCCGTCGAGCTTTTGACAATAACAGGCAGATATAATGTCACATGATGCCCGTTGACCGTCGTTATGTGCCACTCATACGAGTCTTTGATATGTCCCCACAAGATGCCCTGCAAATCAATGCCGTCCTCCGACTTGTCCGCAGGCTGCTCCTGAGCCCCAGCTGACATTCCGACGAAAAGCATTGCGATTATGCAAAGCAAGTTCTTGATAAACCGTATATTCATACTTTTCGATTAACTTTTCTTTCAAAATGTGCGAAAAATGCACAGTCTGTTATCAAAATCGCGAAATAAAATGCCAGAAAGACCACAATAAAGTCTACCACCGAATCACGGTCTCTGTCCACAAGGCAATATATTACCACGACCAACGCCGCACAGAGCAGCCGGAAAGCGGATGCTATCAGATAGAATCTTGACAGTGCGCCCGCCGAGACTCGCGCCGCAGCTTTCCAGGCCTCTCCGTATGCGACACTTGAAACGATTGAATAGACAGCACTGACAGCCAACGGATTAACATATCTGTCCGCATTAAACACATTGACAAGCAACAGCCCGACGAGTGTGATTCCAACTGTCACCCACAAGGAGCACTTATAATACCTGCGGCCTGTAAGCACTATCAATTCACTGTCCATAGCTTCAATTCATCTCAACACAGATGCTGATTTCATTTTTCTGCACCTCAACAAATCCTCCCATAATGGAAACTTGCGATTTCCCCTCAGACGTCACGTATTCGATGACGCCCGGCTGCAAAGATGATATTATCGGCGCATGGTCTTTCAGTATCTCAAAGTCGCCTTTTGTTCCCGGCACGAGAACACTTGTGACCTCACCTTTGAATACCACCTTTTCGGGAGATATTATCTGCAATCTCATGCTTTTCGATGCCTTTAATTACCCTTTGCCGCCTCGATCAGACGCTTGCCTTTTGCGATGGCGTCGTCAATTGTACCAACATTGAGGAAAGCCTGCTCAGGAAGGTCGTCAACCTCACCGTCCAAAATGGCGTTAAAGCCCTTGATGGTGTCCTCAATCGGCACCATCACACCCGGCAGGCCGGTGAACTGCTCTGCCACTGCGAACGGCTGCGAGAGGAATCTCTGAACGCGGCGCGCACGGTTAACGGTGAGCTTGTCCTCGTCAGACAGCTCATCCATACCCAAGATTGCGATAATGTCCTGCAATTCCTTGTAACGCTGAAGAATCTCCTTCACCCGCTGTGCGCACTCATAATGCTCCTTCCCCACAATCAGCGGATCAAGGATTCGTGAAGTGCTCCCCAGCGGGTCCACTGCCGGATAGATGCCAAGCTCGGCTATCTTACGGCTAAGCTCAGTCGTCGCGTCAAGGTGGGTGAATGTCGTTGCAGGCGCCGGGTCGGTCAAGTCGTCAGCAGGAACATAAACAGCCTGCACCGATGTGATGGATCCTTTCTTTGTCGAGGTGATGCGCTCCTGCATCGCTCCCATCTCACTTGCCAGCGTAGGCTGGTAGCCCACGGCCGACGGCATACGCCCAAGCAGTGCGGAAACCTCTGAGCCGGCCTGCGTGAAGCGGAAAATGTTGTCGATAAAGAACATTATATCCGACGCCTCGCCGTCCTTTCCTCCATGGTCGCGAAACTCCTCTGCGACAGTCAGACCGGACAGTGCCACGGAAGAACGTGCTCCCGGCGGTTCGTTCATCTGGCCATAGACAAGCGTGGCCTGTGACTTTGCAAGCTCCTCCGGGTCAACGAGTGACAAGTCCCACTTGCCCTCGTCCATTGCCTTTCTGAACTTGTCACCGTAACGGATAACGCCAGACTCTATCATGTCGCGAATCAAGTCGTTGCCCTCGCGGGTGCGCTCACCGACACCGGCAAACACAGAATATCCGTTGTGCCCCTTTGCGATATTGTTGATCAGCTCCATGATGAGCACCGTCTTGCCCACACCGGCGCCGCCGAAGAGGCCGATTTTTCCACCTTTCATATACGGTTCGAGCAAGTCGATGACCTTTATGCCTGTAGCAAGCATCTCCTTGTGCGTCGAGAGATCCTCGAATTTAGGCGGCTCGCGGTGAATGGGATAAGCCCCCTTCATGTCCAGCGCACCCATGCCGTCGATAGGCTTGCCGATCACGTTCATCATTCTGCCCTTGATCTGCTCGCCCGCAGGCATCACAATCGGCGCCCCGGTAGGTATCACTTCCAGCCCGCGCTGCAGTCCGTCGGTATTGTCCATAGCGACACAGCGGACCGTGTCTTCGCCTATATGCTGCTGGACTTCCACAACAAGTTCGCTTTTGTCCGGCTTCACAACGTGCAGAGCCTCATAAATTTTCGGCAACACTTTCTCGGCATCCAGCCCGTTTGTGTCGAAATACACATCAATCACAGGCCCGATAATCTGGGAAATGTGCCCTATAAGTTGTGCCATAATATCTTGGTTTTTATTTTATTGGTTCAGCTTTCAACAGTGATGCAAAGATAGCAATTAAAAAACTAAACTCTGCAACCTTTTCGGGTTTTCTGCATTAATATATCTAAAAAAATTCAGTTAAATAACATTATCTTTAAATACTCAGTTCGTCAAGCACCTTGATAAGTTTCATGTCGAGCGGCTTGTCTGTGCGGATTGCGTCGCTGAACGGCACGTAGACAACCTCATTGTTCCTCACACCGATCATCACGTTGCGCTGCCCCTGCATGATAGCCTCGATGGCGCCCACGCCGGTGCGGCTGGCCAGAATGCGGTCGTGGGCCGACGGGCGCCCGCCGCGCTGCAGGTGGCCGAGTATTGAGACGCGCACATCGTAGTCAGGGAACTCGTTGCGCACGCGGTCTGCATAATACAGAGCGCCGCATTTGGGGCTTTCAGACACGATGACGATGCAGCTCTTCTTCGACTTGCGGATGCCGCGCTCCATGAATCGCGCGAGCTGGTCGACGTCTGTCGAGTCTTCGGGAATGATGGCCGCCTCGGCACCGCTGGCTATGGCGCTGTTCTGCGCCAGGAAGCCAGCGTCGCGCCCCATCACCTCTATAAAGAATATGCGCTCGTGGCTCTGGGCGGTGTCTCTGATGCGGTCCACGCACTCCACGATTGTGTTCATTGTCGTGTCGTAGCCGATTGTGGAGTCCGTGCCATAGAGGTCGTTGTCGATGGTGCCGGGCAGCCCCACACAGCACACGTCATACTCAGCGGCAAAGTCGCGGGCGCCGGTAAGAGAACCGTTTCCGCCGATGACCACGAGGGCGTCTATCTCCTCTTTAACCATTGTCTCGTATGCCTTCTGCCTGCCTTCAGGCGTCATGAACTCCTTGCTGCGGGCTGTTTTTAATATTGTACCGCCCTGCATGATTATGCCGCTGACGTTCTCGGTCGTAAACGGCACCACCTCGTCGTTTATAAGTCCGTCGTAGCCTCGGTAAATTCCCTTTATCTTGAAACCGTTGCAGATGCCGGCTCTGGTCACGGCCCTTATGGCCGCGTTCATGCCGGGAGCGTCTCCGCCGGAGGTCAGAACTCCGATAGTCTTAATCTTACCCATAATCTTTTACCTTAAAATATTTTGTTGTCAGTTATCCGTTGTCACCCCATCAGGAAGCACTCCAGCCACAGCACGGCGAAGCCCAGCACCCAGCCAACGACCACACTGGCCGTGCAGTTCTTTATATACCAGCCCACGTGCATCCGCTCCATCTTCATAAGCGCCAGTCCGCTCGGGTTTGTGAAGCACAGCAGGCAGCCGCCGACAGCCGTCGAATAGGCCATGATTTTCCAGAAAGCTCCGTTGGGCATGAAGTTGGCGGCATAACCGGCATCGGCCATGCCCGAGGCCGCTGCCGTCTCGGCCACGGGATACATCGAGATGCCAGTCATCATAACCGTAAACGCGTCGAATATTCCGCTGAACAGCCCGGCCATGCCTCCCGTCACCCAGACGTTGCGCACGTAGTGGTCTATCCACCCGGCCATGATGGCGAAGGCCCCGGTCTCCTGCACAACGCCCATGGCGAGCATTATGCCCATGACAAAGAGCATGAGCTGTATGCTGCCGTACTGGAGGATGCGCGGCGTGCGGCGCAGGATCATCTGGTCGGCATTCATCAGCCTGTGGTTGAAAATCTCGTTTATCACCCACAGCACCGACAGCACGCACATCGCCCCGAGGAAGGGGCTGAGCTTGGTTATGCTGTGGAAAGTGGGTATGAACCACAGGCCGCCGATGCCCACCAGGAGCATCACAATGCGCTGCCAGCGGTTCAGGTTGGTGTCGTCGCCGCGATACGGGGCCGCAGGCCACTCCACGTCGAGGCGCTCGGGCAGGCTGCGGCTCAGCAGATACGTGGGCACCACCCAGGCCACGATGGCCGGCAGGGCCAGATAGGCCGAAAAGTCAGACGCCGTGACGGCGCCGTTGCCCCAGAGTATCACGCCGGCCGGATCGCCTATGACCGTGAAGCACCCGCCGGTGTTTGCGGCGAGCACTATGGCGCAGCCCACCACCATGCGCTGCCTGCGGCTCTGAATGATGTTGTGCATGATGGTGAGCATCATTGTTGTGGTGGTGAGGTTGTCCAGATTGGCCGATATTATAAATGTGGCCAGGGTTATGCTCCACAGCAGCCTCTTGCTGTTGCGGGTCCTTATCCACTCGCTCACAAAGTCGAAGCAGCCGTTGTTGTTGAGCATCTCCACTATCGACATGGTGGCGAGCAGGAACATGACAATGGCGCCGGCCTTGCCCACATACTTCAGGAATATCTCGTCGTAAATGAAGTGCTTCACCGCGCTGCTCGTGTGGCCAGCGCCGGCCAGAAAATCAAGATACTCGTGCCTGTGCTGGCTCATAACGAAGTCTGTGCCGTAGCAGATGTAAAGCACCCACCCCACCGTACCGACGAAGATGGCCACGGCCGCCTTGTCGATGCGCGTCAGATGCGACGTGGCGATAAGCAGGCAGCCCAGAAGCAGTATCAGTACAACAATCAGTGTCATGCAGTTCTTCGGTGTAATGGTCGCCACAAAGTTAGCAATCTTTTTCCGAAACCGCAAAACGCCGACTCGGAAATTGAGCAGGTTTAACGAGATTTTAATCTGGCATGGCGGATGTTTTTTGTTTTCTCCGCAAGATTAGCCTATAACCGCACGGCAGCTTTTCATGCCCGGCGCCACGCGCCGTTGACCCTGCACGCGCCCGTCAGGCACCACGCCGCACCCGCGAGCCGGATGTAAACAAACCTTTAGACTGTTAATTTTGGCGGAAAGAAGCCTCTGAAATTTCGCGAATTTGAAAACGAAATGCACTTTTGCCGGAAATTCGTGGAATATGAGTGTGCAATCGCAACCTGTTGGCCTTATTAGACTTATTAGTCCAATTGGTCAAATTGTGCAATAAAATCGACCCAAAAGAAGCCCCTTTTCGCCCCCGACACGGCCTTTTTGAGCCTGCAAAAAGGGTCATTTCGGCTTTCAATATGACCCATATCGCCATGCGAAATGGCCTATATCGCACTCCAATATAGCCCATTTCGCAAGGCGAATGGCTGTTTTTGGTAAAACAAGCAGCAAAAAGTCGTCCGGAATTTTCTATTTCATCACTTTTTGAAGTGTTAAATCTGGGAGCCAAAGCCCCACCTCTTTATATTGAAGTAGGCCAAGGCCATAACCGCCCCAACCGTCAACGCCAGAACGCCGACGCACACAACGGAACGGTCCGCCTGTAGTGCCAGTAGTACCTGCCGCAAAACAAACAAAAAGAAAATTGCCCAAAAATTTGGTGGTTCGGAATAAAGTGCGTACCTTTGCACCCGCTTAACAGAAACAAAGCGCGATGCGCCTGTAGCTCAGTTGGTAGAGCACCTGACTCTTAATCAGGGTGTCCAGGGTTCGACCCCCTGC
>CALUGW010000021.1 GCA_944320305.1 uncultured Prevotella sp.
ATTCAAATATACAAATTGTTCAGCGGTTTTCTTCTTTATGACTATGAAATCACTCCAAATTTCGGATGAACCATTATGGTCCTTCCGAAATTTGGAGTGATGGATATTGAGTGTTGTATAATAAGTCATGCGATATAGGCATAACAATCTGTTTCTTAGCTGATTTTTATGTCTCTATGCGTTAAAATACTATTGCCTCTTTCGTGATGATAGATTATAATTTTTGGATATGGGGTATGTTGTCTATCAGTAATATACAGAATCAAACAAATTCCATATTCGCTGATATTCACGCATATAGAGTCATCACTCCAAATTTCGGATGAACCTAAAAAATTACCTCCGTGGCTGCTGTTAGCCCTGCTTCCACCTTTCGGCGCAGCGGCCTCTCCCCACGAAACAATTAAGAATGAAGAGTTAAGAGTTAAGAAAAATAGTCTCAAGGGCTGTCTTTCTTCATTCTTAACTCTTCATTCTTAATTTCCGCGGGGCTGTTGTCTGTCTCCCGTCTCCTGCCTCCTGTCTCCTGAATTTAACACTTCATTTTCCGCCGAAATAGAAATTTCCGGGCGGTTTTTGCCCCCTTGTTTTGCCGAAAACAGCGGATGGTTTTGCAATATGGCCCATATTGCGTTGCGATATAGGCCGTTTTGCATTGCGATATGGCCTATATTGGAGGCCAGAACAGCCCTTTTCGCGGGGCGGAAAAGGCCGTTTCGGGGGCTGGAATGGGCTGTCTTGGGGGCTGATTTTATGCACAATAGGGCTTATAAGACATATAAGTCCTACAAAGCCAATAGGTTACGGTTGCACACTCAGGATTGGCGTATTTGCGGGCGGCGGCAAAATGTTTTCAAAAAACGCGAAAATGGTGGTGGAAAAAGCGCGGAATTTTAACAGAGGCAAAATTTGGTGAAAAGCGGAAAGCCATGGGTGGGGAATCAGAGTGCATCTGCGGCACAATGATTCCCCACCCATAGCTTTCCGCCGTTAGCTCACTCCGGCCTCCACGTGTCGCTGATGGTGAAGACCTTTTCCATTGTTATTGCGGCGGCCTCCTTGTCTGTCAGCTGGCGGCTCCAGGCCACGCGGGCTGATGTTCCGGCTCCGGGGCCGCTGTTGTTCCACTCGGAGTAGCGGGCGGTCTGCTCGCGGTGCTTCTGCCAGTGGTGCCACCCCTCGGGCCTGATGTGCGCGCCGAGGGTGCAGTTCATGAACAGCGTGCTGCCGTAGTCGCGCCAGGGGCGGCCCAGATAGACTTTGGTCACGCCGTCGGAGGCCGTCAGGCGGCATCGGTTGAACACGTAGCCGAAGGGGATGTCTGCCGGTGTGGATGCGGCGGTGATGTAGGAGTTGCGGCGGCTGTGGATGGTGCAGTCCTCAAACCATGCAGTGGCTGGGCCGAAGATGAAGTCGGTGGTGCCCTCGATGACGCAGCCGCTGAAGAGCAGGCGGGTGCCGGCGCGGCCGGTGTAGACGGTGTCCTGGTTGCCCAGCAGGCGGCAGTTGATGAAGCGCAGGCGGTCGCCCTCGGTGTGCAGCGCCACGGCCTGGCCCAGCTGCGCGGCGTTGTTCTCGATGGTTATGTTCTTGAAGGTGATGCCGCTGCCCTCCACCTTGACTGTGAATGTGCGGAAGGTGCCCATGGGCCGGCCTGTTTCGTCGAGGCGGATGTTGGCGTGGTCGTCGTAGGTTATGATTGTGGCGTCGCGGTCTTCGCCCACAATCTCGATGTTGGTGAGCCACTGCGGCACGGTGATTTTCTCCTTGTAGAGTCCGCGCTTTACGAATATCACTTTCTTGTAGTCCATGAACGCGCGGCACACCTCGACGGCCTCGCCCAGCGTGCGGAACTCGCCCGTGCCGTCGCGGGCCACGAAGATGGTGTCGGTGTTGTCGTGCTTGTCTGCCGCGGCGGCGGTCGCCGGCAGGGCGGCGGCCAGCGCCAGCAGCGCTATAGCTTTCTTGATGGTGGTCATGGTGGGGGATGTTTGTGGTTGGGGCGGCGTCACATGGTGCGCGACACCTCCTGGAGGTCGGGTATTTTCTTGAGGTTCTCAATCACGGTCTTGATGTCTTCGCGGTCGTGCACGCCCACGTCGAACGTGCCGTTGAAGATGCCGTCGCCGCAGTCTATCACCACCTTGCGGATGTTGATGTTCATCTGGCGCGAGATGACGGCGGTCACATCGTTGAGCAGTCCTATGCGGTCGATGCCCTCGAGGTGTATTGTGGCGTCGAAGTAGAGTTTCTTGTGCATGTCCCACTTGGCGTCGAGAATCCTGTTGCCGAAGCTGGCCTTGAGCTTGGCGGCCACGGGGCAGTCGCGCTTGTGGATCTCAATCTGCTTCTTGTTGTCGATGAAGCCCAGCACGTCGTCGCCGGGGATGGGGTGGCAGCAGAACATGAACTTGTACTGCTGTATGTTGTCGTCGGTGATGAAGATGGGCTTCTTGCGGTTGAACGAGTCGGAGACGGTTATCAGCTCGGGCTGCTCCTGGCGTGCGTCTTTTTTCGCCTTGCCGCCGATGAATGGCACGAACCTGCGCCATCCGCCCTGCTTGCGGCTCTTGTTCTTGCCGTTTATCTCGTCGATGTCTTTCTCGCCGAGAATCACCATCTTCTCTCCTATGGCCTGCATGAGGTCCTCGCGCCTGGCCACGTTGTGCAGGTTGATGAGCTTGTCAACAACGGCGTTGGTGTTCTCGATGCCGTGCTTCTTGAGAAACTCGGCCAGGGTGTCCTCTCCCTGCTTCTGTATCTCGCGGCTCTCGCGGCGCAGTATGGCCTGGATTTTGGCCTTGGCCTTGGCCGTGGAGGCGAAGTTGATCCACGAGGGCTGCACGTGCTGCGACTTTGAGGTGAGTATCTCCACCTGGTCGCCGCTCTCGAGCTTGTGGCTCAGCGGCACGAGCTTGTGGTTGACCTTTGCCCCGATGCAGTGGCTGCCGAGGAAGGTGTGGATGGAGAACGCGAAGTCGAGCGCGGTGCATCCTGACGGCATGGTCTTTATCTCGCCCTTGGGCGTGAAGACGAATATCTCTGACGTGAAGAGGTTGAGCTTTATGGCGTCGAGAAAGTCCATGGCGTCGGGCTGCGGGTCGTCCAGTATTTCCTTGATGGTGTGGAGCCAGTCGTTCAGCTCGCCCTCGTCTTCGGCAATCTCGCCTGAGTCGCCTTCCTTGTACTTCCAGTGGGCGGCGAAGCCCTGCTCGGCTATCTCGTCCATGCGGTCGGAGCGTATCTGCACCTCTATCCAGCGCCCCTGGTGCGACATGAGCGTGACGTGGAGCGCCTGGTAGCCGTTGGCCTTGGGGTGGTTGAGCCAGTCGCGCAGGCGGTCGGGGTGCGACTTGTAGATCTTGCTGATGGCCACGTAGATGTTGAAGCAGTCGTTTATCTCGCTGGCGCGGTCGTTGGGAGTGAAGATTATGCGCACGGCCAGGATGTCGTATATCTCGTCGAAGGTGACGTGCTTGTTCTGCATCTTGCACCAGATGGAGTAGGGGCTCTTCACGCGCTCCTTGATTGAGTACTTAAGCCCCATCTTGTCGAGAGCCTCGCGGATGGGGGCGGTGAACTCGTCGAACAGGGTGTCGCGCGATGCCTGGGTCGAGGCGAGCTTCTGCTGTATGGAGGCGTACTCGTCGGGGTGCTCGTAGCGGAAGCTCAGGTCCTCCAGCTCGGTCTTGATCTTGTTCAGTCCGAGGCGGTTGGCCAGCGGGGCGTAGATGTAGAGAGTCTCTCCCGCAATCTTGTACTGCTTGTTGGCCGGCTGGCTGGCCAGTGTGCGCATGTTGTGCAGGCGGTCGCAGATCTTGATCAGGATGACCCGTATGTCGTCGCTCATGGTGAGCAGCAGCTTCTTGAAGTTCTCCGCCTGGGCCGACGCTTTGTCGCCGAATATGCCGCCGCTGATCTTTGTCAGTCCGTCGACGATGTTCGCGATCTTCTGCCCGAAGATGTTCTCAAGGTCCTCCACGGTGTATTCCGTGTCTTCCACGACGTCGTGCAGCAGGGCCGCGCAGATGCTTGTCGAGCCGAGCCCCATCTCCTCGCAGGCTATCTGCGCCACGGCTATGGGGTGCATTATGTAGGGCTCGCCCGACAGGCGGCGCACGCCCTTGTGGGCCTGCCGCGCGAAATTGAACGCCTTGGTGATTATGTCGACTTTCTTGCGGTGGCGCGATTTCAGGTAGGTGTCCACCAGATGCTGGAACGCACCGGTTATCAGCTTGTCGTCTGCAAGTTCTCTGGCTTTTAGTTCTTCGTCGTGTGTCATATTCATCGGGTTTTAAAAGGTATGGACAAAAAGCGCGTTCTCCTGCCCGCGGCAGTCGCCGCAGGGCAGGAGAACGCCTGTTGTCATCTCACTCTGAGCCGCTTGCCGGCCCGTATGCTTGTGCCTCTCAGGCCGTTGAGCCGCTTGAGCCGGCTCACGGTTGTGCCGTATTTCTTGGCTATGTGCGACAGCGTCTGGCCGCTGCGGATGGTTATGTAGCGGCTGCGCGAGCGGCTGCGGCTGCGTGTGGAGCGTGCTTTCGGCCTTGCGCTTGCCGGCTTCGCCTGGTTGACGGCCACCACCTTGCGCTTTGACAGCAGCTCCTCGGACTTGTAGTTGTAGATGGAGTCCTCGTTGTCGATGAACTTCCCGATTTCCGTCTGCGGCAGTCTGAGGCACGAAAGCTCCGTGGCTCCGGGGATGACGTCGCGCCGGTAGGCCGGGTTCAGAGCGCGCAGCTCGTCGAGGCCGATGCCGCACACGGCCGCTATCTGCTCGAAGTGCACGTTACGGTGCACCATTATGGTGTCGGTCTTTGCCGGCAGGCGCGTCCTCATCGGGCAGATGTTGTGGTCGCAGTAGTAGGTCATGATGTAGTTGGCCGCGATGAACGCCGGCACATATCCGCGCGTTTCCTTCGGCAGGTAGGGGTAGATCTGCCAGTAGTCCGTCTCTCCGTTGGAGCGGCGGATGGCCTTGTTGACCTGGTCGGGGCCGCAGTTGTAGGCCGCAATGACCAGAGTCCAGTCGCCGAACACCTTGTAGAGGTCGCTCAGATAGCGCGCGGCGGCGTATGAGGCCTTGATGGGGTCGCGGCGCTCGTCCACGAGCGAGTTGACCTCCAGGCCGTACTGCTTGCCGGTTGTGAGCATGAACTGCCACAGGCCGGTGGCTCCCACGCGCGAGACGGCGGTGGGGTTGAGCGCCGATTCTATCACCGGCATGTAGCGAAGCTCCAGCGGCAGGTCGTAGGCTTCGAGCGCTTCCTCGAATATCGGCATATAGAAGTTGGAGGCGCCGAGCATATAGCTCACCGAGTGGCGCAGCCGGCCGCTGTAGCGGTCGATGAACTGCTGCACCACGTCGTTGTGGGGCAGCTCGATGATTGTGGGGATGCGGCTGAGCCGGTCCACGTAGACCTCTTCCTCAAACACGGGGTTCACGTCGTTCATCTGGCAGTCCTCGTCGGCGTCGAGATAGGTCTTGGCCATGTAGAGGTTCAGGAGGCTGTCCAGCTCGTAGCCCATGGCCTCTGGAAACTCTATCACTTCTTTGTTCCCCTTGCTGTCGGTGACGCTTATTTCGTTGCTGTCGTCGTTCTGGGCCTGTGCCGCACAGGTGCCGGCGAGCAGCATTACGGTCGATATTATCAGTGATTTTTTGTTCATTTAAAGTATATAATAATGTGTGGCTTGGTTGTTTGCGGTTTGTCTGCCGGACGGTTCCGCGTCAGAATCTCAGCTGGCACTGGATTCCGAACGACGAGGCCTCGAGCACCTTTCTTGACGCGCTGTTGTTTATCACTGCCGGCTCCACCTTGAGACTCAGGTCTTTCGAGATGTCGAACTCCGACAGCTCGGCGTCCACGTAGGCGTCGATCACCGACAGTGCGTAGACTCCTATCATGCAGAAGAAGCTCAGGTCGCGCCAGCGGCGGTATCGGTCGCGCCGGCTTTTGAATATTTCCTTGTAGCGTTCCTCGTTGGAGCTGTCTATGCGCTGGCCCAGATGCAGGAACTGGTTGTAGCTCTGCGTTGTCGGGTCGCTGTCCATGATGTCGAGATACGCCTGCGAATAGTCCTTGTACATCATGTTGTTCCAGTTCAGGGCGTAGAGGCAGCCCATGAATCCGCCGTAGATTATGGGCAGCTTCCAGTACTTCCGGTTGTATATCTGGCCTGCTCCCGGAATGACGAGAGCCAGCCACATCGCCCTCTGCGGGTTCGGGCGCCATGTGGCCCAGTCGCGTTTTTTCCTGGTCTTTGGGCTTCCGATGGAGTCGGGCAGCGGCATAATGGCCCGCGCGTCGGCTGCGGCCATCGAGTCGCCTTCGGCTATCGACGCCTCGATGCTGCGCGCAATGGAGTCTGTGAAGGCCTCGGCCTCGCCTATGGCGCGCGCTATGGAGTCTGTGACGGCAGCGGCGCTGTCGGCTCTGGCGGCTGCCGCCGCGGCACTGTCGGCCGCTGCGGCTGTTGTTGCTGAGTCGGGCGTGACGGGCGCTTTGGCCTGTGCCGCGCACAGGCTCAGGGCCGTTATGAGAGCGGCGGCGCATCTGCGCAGAGTCTGTTTGATGTCTTTCCGTCTCAAGGGCTGTGCTCAGTTTTCTGTTTTCAGCTTGTCCAGAGCGTTCATTATGCGCTCCAGCTCCTCTTCGTTGGCAAAGGGAATGCTAATCTTTCCCTTGCCCTTGGGCGAGCAGGTCATCTGCACCTTGGTATGGAAGAAGTCGGCCAGCCTGTTCTTCAGCAGCTCGAACTCCTCGGGCAGCGCGCTTTTCGCCGCCAGCTTTTTCCTGGCCAGCTGCACGTCGTCGCCGTTGTTGAGCATCTGCACCATCTCCTCCACCTTTCTCACCGAGAGGCCGTGCTTCTGTATCTCCTTGAAGAGCTTGATCTGCAGGCTCGGGCTGTCGAGCGCGAGCAGCGCCCGCGCGTGGCCCATGTCAATCTCCTTGTTCTTCAGCGCCATCTGCACCTGGGCCGGAAGCTTGAGCAGCCGCATGTAGTTTGTCACCGCGGCGCGGCTCTTGCCCACGCGCTCGGCTATCTTCTCCTGCGTCATTGACGTGTTCTCGGCCAGGTGCTCGTAGGCGAGGGCTATCTCGATGGCGTTCAGGTCCTCGCGCTGTATGTTCTCGATGAGCGCCATTTCCATCACGTTCTCGTCCTCGACGGTGCGTATGTAGGCCGGTATGGTCTGCAGTCCGGCCAGCTGCGATGCCCGCCAGCGGCGCTCGCCGGCTATTATCTGGTAGTGGTCGTCGCCCACCTTGCGCAGTGTTATGGGCTGTATGATGCCTATCTCGCGTATGCTTGCGGCCAGTTCCTGCAGCGCCTCCTCGTCGAACTCGCGCCGGGGCTGGTTGGGGTTGGGCTCGATGTGCGTCAGCTCAATCTCGTTGAGGTTCGACGAGCCTTGCGTCTTCACGCTGCCCGTGTCTATCAGCGCGTCGAGCCCGCGGCCGTTGCCTATGTCGTCGAGTCCGCGGCCGAGCACGTTGCGGTCGTATTTCTTGTGTACTGCCATTGCTTATTGCTGCTCTTCGTTCTTGCTGTTCTTGTTGATTATCTCCTTGGCCAGGGCCAGGTGGTTCTTGCTGCCGGTGGAGTCGGCGTCATAGAGAATCACGGGCAGTCCGTGGCTGGGGCTTTCGCTCAGCTTGACGTTGCGCTGTATGACGGTCTTGAACACCAGCTCCTGGAAGTGGCGCTTCACCTCGTCGTATATCTGGTTGGCCAGTCTGAGGCGCGAGTCATACATGGTGAGCAGGAAGCCCTCTATCTCAAGCCTTGTGTTCAGCTTGTTTTTGATTATCTTGATTGTGTTCAGCAGCTTGCTGATTCCCTCCAGGGCGAAGTACTCGCACTGCACGGGGATGATCACTGAGTCGGCCGCCGTGAGCGAGTTCACGGTGATGAGGCCCAGCGACGGGCTGCAGTCTATGAGTATGTAGTCGTAGTCGTCGCGTATGGGGGCGAGCAGGTTCTTTATCACTTTCTCGCGGTTGTCGAGGTTGAGCATCTCTATCTCGGCTCCCACCAGGTCGATGTGGCTGGGTATTATGTCCAGTCCGTCGATGTCGGTGGTGTAGATTGCGTCGCGCACGTCGGCGTGGTCGATGATGCACTCGTAGAGCGAGCAGTCCACCTGCTTAATGTCCACGCCGAGTCCGCTCGATGCGTTGGCCTGCGGGTCGGCGTCCACCACGAGCACGTTCTTCTCAAGTGTGGCGAGCGACGCCGCCAGATTGATGGTAGTTGTGGTCTTGCCCACACCGCCTTTTTGGTTTGCTAAAGCGATTATTTTTCCCATTTCCTAATATCTGTAAGACAGCTTTGCGCTTGGGTATTTGGTCTGCAAAGTTACATATTTTGGCTGAGAAAATGTTATAGGTACTCCTTTTTTTAGTATTTTTGCAGCTGAAAAATGACTTGGAGCATGGAAAATAGCAAACCATTGATACTCATTTCAAACGACGACGGCTACCACGCCAAGGGCCTCGGCAGCCTTATCGACATGGTCAGCGGCTTCGGCCGCCTGCTCGTGTGCGCCCCGGAGTCGGCGCGCAGCGGCTTCTCGCGCGCCTTCTCGGCCACCATGCCGCTGCGCCTCAAGCTGCGCCGGCGGTGGGAGGGCGTCGAGGTGTGGTCGTGCAACGGCACGCCCGTTGACTGCGTGAAGCTGGCCCTGAGCGAGCTTTGCGGCGGACGCCGCCCCGACATCGTGATCGGCGGCATCAACCACGGCGACAACGCCTCGGTGAACGCCCACTACTCCGGCACCATGGGCGTCACCATGGAGGGCTGCATGAAGTACATTCCCTCCGTGGCCTTCTCGCTCTGCGACCACAGCGACGACGCCGACTTCGCCCCGCTGGCGCCGCTCGTCAGGTCCATTGTGGCCCGGATGCTCGCCGAGGGGCTGCCGCGCGGCGTTTGCCTCAACGTCAACTTCCCGCTCGTGCCCCGGTTCAGGGGCGTGCGCGTGTGCCGCATGGCCCGGGGCACGTGGGGCAACGAGGTGGTGCGCTGCCGCCACCCGCGCGGCTACGACTACTTCTGGATGGTGGGCGACTACACCAACGACGAGCCGGAGGCCGCCGACACCGACAACTGGGCGCTCGCCCACGGCTACGTGGCCATCACCCCCACGCGCGTGGACGTGACCGACTACGGCGCCATCGAGACAATTAAAGGCTGGAATCTGCAATGAAGTACTACCTGATTGCCGGCGAGGCGAGCGGCGACCTGCACGCCTCGCGCCTGATGCGCTCGCTGAAGCGCGAGGACCCCGAGGCCAGCTTCCGCTTCTTCGGCGGCGACCTCATGGCCGCCGAGGGCGGCACCCGCGTGCGCCACTACCGCGAGCTGGCCTACATGGGCTTCGTGCCGGTGCTGCTCCACCTGCCAGCCATACTCGGCAACATGAGGATGTGCCGGCGCGACATCGCCGAGTGGCAGCCCGACGTGGTGGTGCTCATCGACTATCCGGGTTTCAACCTCGGCATTGCCAAGTTCTTGAAAGCCCGCACGCGCATACCCGCCTACTACTACATCTCGCCCAAGATATGGGCGTGGAAGGAGTACCGCATCAAGAACATCAGGCGCGACGTGGCCGAGATGTTCTGCATCCTGCCATTCGAGACCGACTTCTATGAGGGTCGCCACCACTACCCGGTGCACTACGTGGGCAACCCCACGGCCGAGGAGGTGGCCGCCTTCCGCCGCGATTACCGCGGGGGCTTCCCCAGCTTCGGCCGCCCCATAATCGCGCTGCTGGCCGGGTCGCGCCGCCAGGAGATCAAAGACAACCTGCCGGCCATGGCGGAGGCCGTGAGGGCCTTTCCCGGCTATCAGCCCGTTCTGGCCGGCGCGCCGGGCATAGAGCGCGCCTATTACGACCGCTTCATCGCCGGCACGGGCATCCGGCTGGTGGAGAACATGACCTACCCGCTGCTGGCCAACGCCACAGCCGCGCTCGTGACCAGCGGCACGGCCACCCTCGAGACCGCCCTCTTCGGCGTTCCGCAGGTGGTGTGCTACGAGACTCCCATCCCCAGGGTCATAGCCTTTCTGCGCCGCCACATCCTGAAGGTGAAGTATATTTCGCTCGTCAACCTCATCGCCGGGCGCGAGGTGGTGCCCGAGCTGGTGGCCGACACGTTCACCGTTGACAACATACGCGGCTCGCTGGAGCGCGTTCTGCCCGGCGGCAGCGGCCGCGAGGCCATGATGCGGGGCTACTCCGAGGTGGCCGCCAGGCTCGGCGACAGTGTGGCTCCCGACGAGACGGCCCGGCTGATGGTGCGGCTGCTGAAGCAAAAGAGTTGAGAATTAAGGGTTAAGAGTTAAGAAAAATAAATATCCACAAGTTGCCAAGTTGTGTGCTCCATGAGGAGCGTGTCTCGCATACCGTCATTCCGCGCGCCGACGCGGAATCCAGCAAACAACTGGATATTCTGGATTCCGCGTCGGCGCGCGGAATGACGGTATGCGAGACACGCCCTGCTGACATTGGAACATTTGGCAACTTGCGGATATTCATTTAAGAAAGACAGCCACAAAAGCTATTTTTCTTAACTCTTAATTCTTAACTCTTAATTTCCGCGGGGCTGTTGTCTGTCTCCCGCCTCCTGTCTCCTGTCTCCTGAATTTAACACTTCGATTTCCCTCGAAATAGAAATTTCCGGGCGGCTTTTGCCCCCTTGTTCCGCCAAAAACAGTGGATGGTTTTGCAAAATGGCCTGTATTGCATTGCGATATGGGCCGTTTTGCATTGCGATATGGCCTATATAGGAGGCCGATATGACCCTTTTCGCGGGGCGGAAAAGGCCGTTTTGGAGGCTGAAAAGGGTGGTTTCGGGGGCTGATTTTATTGCACAATAGGGCTTATAAGACCTGTAAGTCCTATAAGGCCAATAAATTACGGTTGCACACTCATACTGCGCGTATTTGCGGCCGGAGCGGCTTTGTTTTCAAAAAACGCGAAAATGGGGAGGGTCAGGCGGCTGCTTTTTAACTTCTGTGAAATATGTTTAACCCGCAGGCGGGGCGGAACGGCGGGGCGGGCGCGGCCTGTGCCCGCCCCGGTTTCCGCAGCCCGGAAACGCCGTGGCGGCGGCTGGCGTAATCAAAAAAGGCGGGTTTGTTTTGTTTTCTCTTTTATTTGTGCTAACTTTGCAGGCGGGAAGAACTTTACTGCATGACGATTGACACAGCCCAAAACAGACGCGTCACGCCCGCTGGGCAGCGGCTTACCATCAGAGTGAGCCGCGGCTCGCTGTCGTTCTCTGCCGTCAACGTTACAGGGAGCGGCAACAGCGTTGACTTCGAGCCTTACACCGTGAAGAGCGGAATGTCCATGGCCGCCAACCTGCGCGAGGCGTTCAAGACGGCCAGCCTGCCCGGCATGAACTTCAGGCGGGCGCTGGTGATGGTCGACTCGCCGGTGCTGCTCGTGCCCACGGACCTGTTCCGCGAGGCCGACGCGGAGGCGCTCTACCGCCATGCCGTGACGCAGCGCGAGCCTGACAGGGTGGCGTTCAACGTGCTGCCGGAGCTTAACGCCGTGGCGCTGTTTGCCATCAACAAGGACCTGAGGCTCGTCGTGGACGACCATTTTGCCGACGTGACGGTGAACTGCGCCATGACCCCCGTGTGGAAATACCTCCACCAGCGCAGTTTCATAGGCACGCGCGGCAAGCTCTACGGCTACTTCCACGACCGGAAGCTGGAGATCTTCAGCTTCGCGCAGAACCGCTTCAAGTACTGCAACGCCTTCGAGACCAGCGAGGCTCACGACGCCCTGTACTTCCTTCTGTACGTGTGGAAGCAGCTGGCGCTCAATCCGGCCCACGACGAGATGCACATCGTGGGCGACATTCCGGAGCGCGACTGGATCATGTCGGAGCTGCGCAAGTTTCTGATGAGGGCCTACACCATCAATCCCGTGGCCGACTTCAACCGCGCCCAGGCGTCGCTCGTCAAGGGGATGCCCTATGACCTGGTGACTTACTACGTGAAAGGGAGATGAGCAGATGAGAATAATCACAGGACTCTACAAGGGCCGCCACTTCGACGTTCCGCGCTCGTTCAAGGCCAGGCCCACCACCGACTTTGCCAAGGAGAACATATTCAACGTGATGGGCGGCTACCTGGACTTCGAGGGAAAGGACGCCCTCGACCTCTTCGCGGGCACGGGCAGCATCACGCTGGAGCTGCTGTCGAGGGGATGCGCCACGGTGGTGAGCGTGGAGCAGGACCGCGACCACCACGCGTTTATTCTTCAGTGCCTCAGGAAGATTGGAGCCGGCAACTGTCTGCCGCTGCGCGCCGACGTGTTCAGATTCCTCAGGTCGTGCCGCCGCCAGTTCGACTTTGTCTTTGCCGACCCGCCGTATTCGCTGCCCGCGCTGCCCGAGGTGCCGGGCCTGGTGCTCGGCAGCGGCGTGCTGCGCGAGGGCGGCGTGTTCGTCTTCGAGCACGGGCGGGCCAACGACTTCGGCCGGCATCCGCTCTTCGTCGAGCACCGCTCCTACGGCAGCGTGAACTTCTCGATATTCCGGAAACAATGATTCCGCCCGCATTTCTTGCCGCGTCACCGCGCGGCGGCGGGCCGTTGCCCCGTGGCGGAATCGCGAAGAAACAGCAAAACAACTTATAGCACGGGCGAGACAAGCCGCGTGACGCTCTCCCACAGGCGCGAGAGGAAGCGCGGCGGGTTGCCGCGCTCCACGCTGTCGAACAGCACCGACTGCGCCTGGTCGCGCAGAAACACCTCCTTGAAGCGCAGGGCCGTCTCGCGGTCGTAGAAGAAGGCGTTGGCCTCGAAGTCGTTCTCGAAGCTGCGGAAGTCAACGTTTGTCGAGCCGCACGTGGCCAGGCTGTCGTCGCATACAAGCATCTTGCTGTGTATGAAGCCCGCCGTGTAGAGGTAGATGCCCACCCCGGCCGAGGCCATGTCGCGCAGATAGGAGCGGCTGGCCCACTCGACGAACTTGGTGTCGCTCACCCTCGGCACGATGATGCGTATGTCGATGCCGCCCAGCGACGCCGTCTTCAGCGCGAAGAGCACAGGCTCCGTGGGCAGGAAGTAGGGCGTCTCGATGTAGATGTAGCGGCGCGCGCCGAGAATGACGCGCACGTAGCCCTGCATGATCTCGGGCTGGGGCGTGATGGGGCTGCCCGTCACTATCTGCGCGATGCACGGCGACTGCACGCTGCCGTCGGGCTGTGGGTAGTACTGCCGGCTGGAGATGAGCGTGCGGTCAACGAAATACCAGTCAACGAGAAACGCCCTCTGAAGGCCGTAGACCGCCCCGCCGGTGATTCTCACCATGGTGTCGCGCCAGGCCTGGCTGCCCGTTCCCTTGACATAGCGCAGGGCTATGTTCATGCCGCCGATGTAGCCCTCGCGGCCGTCTATGACCACAATCTTGCGGTGGTTGCGGTAGTTCACCTTGCTGGTGAACGACGGAAACCTGACCGGCAGAAACCCCTGCACGTCCACTCCGCCCTCGCGCAGCCGCTCGAAGAAGCGGTGCCTCACGTTCCAGCAGCCCACATCGTCGTAAATCACGCGCACCTCCACGCCCGCTGACGCCTTGTCTATGAGCGCGTCGGCCACGAGGTTGCCCAGCGGGTCGTCTGCAAAGATGAACATGTCGATGTGGATGTGGTGGCGGGCGCGGCCTATGGCGGCCAGCAGCTCGAGAAAAAACGAGTGCCCGTCGGTGAAGATGCCGGCCCTGGTGTTGTTGAAAGGCAGGGCCATGTTCTGGTTGATGAACAGGTCTATCACCTGTCTGTATTCGTCGGGCAGGCACAGGTCGCGCTGCTCGGCGAACTCGAGCATCGACCGCTTGGTCAGCTGGTCCATGCTGCGCTGGCTTATCATGCGGTCCTTGCGGGTGTTGACGCCGAAGAAAAAGTAGAGCACCATGCCCACAACAGGCACGAAGAATATCACGAGAGCCCACGCCATGGTCTTGGCCGGCTGCCTGTTGTCCATCAAGACGTGGATTATCGTGGCGGTGACGACAATCTCGTAGGCAATAACTGTGGCTATGTAGAGTCCGTGCATGGGTCTTGCCGTTTTTCAGGATGTCACTTGAAGCCGGCCAGCTTGTGCGTCTGCAGCGACAGGCGCCACCGCGGGTGCTCCATGATGTAGGCGGCGCAGGCCGCCGCTATGCGGCTGTTGCGCCCGGCGTCGCCGGTGTCGCAGGGCTGCAGGTAGTAGTGGCGGGCCTCCACCCCGAAGTCGCTCACGGGCGTCACGCCGTCGAACACGCACTTCAGCTCGTCGCAGCGGCTCACCGCCAGACGCCCCGCCGCGCCGCAGAAAGGCTCCTTGGGCGACACCGTGAGCCAGTCGACGCCCGGCGGCACGGGCCGCGTGCCGTTGGTCTCCATGGCCACGCTGAAGCCTGCGGCGTGAAGGGCGGCGGTCAGCGCGGCGTCGGCCTGGAGCGTGGGCTCGCCTCCTGTGAGGATGACAAGGCGCGGCCTGTAGGTGCTGGCGGCGCTGACAATCTCGGCGTCGGTCATCTCGCGGAACGCGCTGAAGTCTGTGTCGCAGAACGGGCAGCGCAGGTTGCACCCCGCAAACCGCACGAACACGGCCGCGCGGCCGGTGTTGTGGCCCTCGCCTTGCAGCGAGCAGAAAATCTCGTTAACTCTCTTCATCGGCTCTTCTTTCTGTCTGTCATGCCGTCTGGCGCGGTGCCGCGCCCGGCGGCTCATGCCTCGTCGTCCTTTGTGTAGGCCGCGACGTTGCCCTCGCTCTCCTGCACCTCTGCCTTGTAGCAGTTGGGAATCTGCTCCACGCACCACCTGGCGATGTTCTCGGCCGTGGGGTTGAACGGCAGCACATCGTTCAGGTTGGCGTGGTCGAGCGTGTCTTTTATCTTGCGCTTTATTTCGGTGAAGTCGCTCACCATGCCGTTGGCGTCCAGCTCGCGGGCCTTGCAGAACACCGTGATCAGCCAGTTGTGGCCGTGCAGCCGGGTGCATTTGCTCCCGTAGTCGAGCCTCAGGCTGTGGCTTGCGGATATTTCCAGTGTCTTTTTTATGTAATACATGATGTCTGTTTTTTGTCTGTGCGGATGGTGCCGGGGCCGTTTCCGGGCGCAGGCTCACAGCCTGTCAGGTTATGAGGTCGCTGCCGATGCGCCTCGCAAGTATGTTGCGCAGCTGCAGCACGTCCTTGTATTCTTTCATCAGCGGCTCCACACGGCCCATGTCGGAGCCTGCCTCGCGCAGCCGGCGCTGCAGCTCCTTGATGTGCTTCTGGGTGATGTCCATGCGCAGGTCGAGCACCAGGTGTGTGACGCGCAGGCGCAGCGACTCGGCGGTCTGCTCCATCTTGAGGCTCCGGCTCAGGCGGTAGGGGCTGATGGCAAGCTCGCCCGCCACAGCGCTTATGCCTATGTCGGGGTGGTGGATGAAGTAGTTCTCGGCCTTGAATCCCTCTTCGCCGCTGTGTTCGGCGGCTTCCGCCAGTATGCGGTTGTAGGTCTCGTTGCTGAAGCGGATGCCGTCCTGGCCGAGGTCGTAGTCGATGTATTGGGCCACGGAGAGGTTCACGGTCTGTCCGTCCTCGGTCTCAAGCCCCTCGAAAATGGTTTCCTCGCCGTGGCGTATTATCTCGCTGACGAGCATTCGCTCCACCTCTCCGGCCTGCTCTTCTGCCGTGTGCAGGCCGACGGGCGCCTGCTGCGGCCCGGCTGCGGCCGTCTCGCGCTGCTGTCTGCGCTCCTCGCGCTCGGCCTCCTTGGCCTGTTCCTCTTTCTCGCCGCTGATAAAGCGGTTCATTGTGCTGAGAAGCGTGCGCTCGCTCATCCTGAGTCTCACGGCGCACTCGTGCAGATAGGTGTCGCGGGTGATCTGGTCAGGAATGACGGACACGCTCTTCACGATGCTGCTGATGGCCTCGGAGCGTTTCACGGGGTCTGTCACGCCGCGCAGCATCAGCGCTGTCTTGAACTCGATGAAGTCCGTCTGGTGGCGCTCTATGTATTCGCTGAACTCGGCGGCGGTGTGCTTCCGCGAGAAGCTGTCGGGGTCGTCGCCGTCGGGCAGCACGAGAACCTTGATGTTCATGCCCTCCGACAGCAGCATGTCCGTGCCCCTCATGGCGGCGTGGATGCCCGCCTCGTCGCCGTCGTAGAGCAGCACTATGTTGGGCGTGAAGCGCCTCAGCAGGCGTATCTGGTGCTTGCTCAGGGCCGTGCCCGAGTTGGCCACGACGTTCTCTATGCCGCACTGGTGCATCGATATGACGTCGGTGTAGCCCTCGACCATGAACACCCGGTCCTCCTTCACAATGGCTTTCTTGGCCTGGAAGATGCCGTAGAGCTCGTGGTCCTTGTGGTAGATGTCGGAGTCGGGCGAGTTGACATACTTCTGCTGCACCCCCTTTGTGCGCGAGTCGAGCAGGCGTCCGCCGAAGGCCACAACCTTTCCGCTGACGTTGAGCCACGGAAAGATGACTCGCCCGGCGTATCTGTCGGTCAGCCCGCCGCCGTCTCTCTTGTAGCAGAGGCCCGTCTTGACGAGAAACTCCTCCTTGTAGCCCTTGGCGAGCGCGGCCGCGGAGAGGGCATCGCGCCGCCGGAGGGCGTAGCCGAGGTTGAACTTCGCGATGATGTCGTCGCGGAAGCCGCGGCTGCGGAAGTACTGGCGGCCTATGGCCCGGCCGTCGGAATCGTTGTTGAGAACGTCGCGGAAGTAGTCCATCGCCCACTCGTTGACGATGAACATGCTCTCGCGCTCGCTCTGCTCGCGCCTCTCCTCGTCGCTCAGCTCGCGCTCCTTGATCTCTATGTTGTACTTGCGGGCGAGCCAGCGCAGAGCCTCGGGATAGGTTATCTGCTCGTGCTCCATGAGGAAGTGGACGGCGTTGCCGCCCTTGCCGCAGGCGAAACACTTGCACACGCCCTTTGAGGGAGACACATAGAACGACGGTGTCTTGTCGTCGTGGAACGGACAAAGCCCCACGTAGTTGACCCCGCGCTTGCGCAGGGTCACAAACTCCGACACCACATCGACAATCTCTGTGGCGTCAAGTATGCGTTCAACGGTGGCTCTGTCTATCATATGCTGAATGTTGAGTGTTGAATTTTGAATGTTGAATTGTCGGCCTCCGGCCGATTGTGAATTGTGTTTTTTTAATCGGGTGGCGCAAAACTCCTGCCCAAGGCTGTTGTGCCGCAGGCAGTGCCTGGAGCGCGTAAGCCAGCAGACGTCCGGCCGCCAAATTGCCAAACGCGCGATTCACAATCGGCCACAGGCCGACAATTCATAATTCCAAATTCCAAACTCCAAATTACTTCAAGTACTTTGCCAGCGGGCTGCCTATGTCGCGCAGGCCCTTTGCCACGCTCTTTGCGTTGGTCTGTGCGCCGAGCAGCGAGGTGTGGGTGTGGTCGTGGTTGTAGTACTTCATGGCCTTTTCCTTGCTGCCGCACTCCTTGTCGAGGAAGTCGGCGGTGATGTTGTGCACGTCTACGAACTCCACGCCGGTCTCCCGGGCCACCTCGCGGTACCACTTGCCGTATGTGTCGTTGCGCCGCTCAATCTTGCCGCCGGGCCACTCGTTGCGCGGAGTGAGCGAGAGCAGTATGGGCGTGGCGCCCTTCTCGCGCACGTCCTGGATGAACTTCTTGAGATACCAGCCGAAGGTATAGACCACCTCGTACATCCCGTTGTCCTTCATGCGGTACACGTGGCTTGAGTCTGCCGTGCCGCGGATCACTCCGCGCTTCTTCTGGTCGTCGATGGGGCCTATGTCGTTGTGGCCGAACTGTATGAGCACGAAGTCGCCCGGCTGCAGCGAGTTGTACACCTGCTCCCACCGTCCCTCGTTGAGATAGGTGCGGGTTGAGCGTCCGGCCTTGGCGCAGTTGGCGCAGGTGACCTTCGTTGAGTCAAAGACGGTGTAGGCCTGCGATCCCCATCCCCACATGCCTTCGGCGTCGCGGTCGGTGTTCTTCACCGTGGAGTCGCCCGTGATGAACACCACCGGCTTGCCCTTCTCGCGCCTCACGGCCACCACTGGCAGCTCAACACCCTTGAGCATGGCCTGCAGCGGCGCCAGCTTCGGGTCGGTGCTGGCGGCGATGCCCTCTGCCGCCGAGCGCGCGTTCATCTCGGCACCGAACTTGCTGGTGTGAATCTTGTCGCGGTAGAAGTGGTAGTCGGTCTTCCACTTTCCGTACTTGTCGAGCTTCGCGCCCGAAATCTCGTTGAGGTCAACGTAGGGCACGCCCGTCTCGCGGCTTATCTCCTCGAGCCACTTGCCCTGCGGCTTGCGCACAATCTTGCCGTCGTCGCCGTAGGCGTTGCGCGGCGTGAGCGACATGAGCACCGGGTTGGCGCCGGCCTTGCGGCAGTCGTCGATGTACTTGCGTATGTAGCCGCCGTAGGTATAGACGGTCTCCTTCTTGCCCGTCTCCTTGATGGTCACGTTGATGGAGTCGCGGCCCGTGCCCTTGAGCACGGCGCGGGCGCGCCCGCTGTCATAGGGGCCGTTGTCGTTGTGGCCGAGCTGTATGATCACCCAGTCGCCGGGGCGCAGGGCCTTGCGTATGTCGGGCCACAGCTGGTTGTAGAACGTGCGCGTGCTCATGCCGCCGAGGGCCTGGTTCTCCACGCTGGCCTTCTCGGGATCGATGTAGAGCGAGGCGAAGTAGCCCCATCCCCACTGGCCGTTGTTGCCGTTGCCCAGCGTGCCGTTGCGCATGGTGGAGTCGCCGATGTAGAACACCACGGGCTTGCCCTCCTTGCGGGTGGCTCCCGGCGCGGGGCGCGACATGAGCGCCTTGGCTATGCTGTCGGGGGTGTTGTCCACCACCTTGTTAACGTCTTCCACCGGCTTCGGCGTCTGTCCGAAAGCCAGCGGTGCCGACACGCAGAGTGCGGCGAATGCGGTAGTCAGTCTTTTCATTGTTCTCAGTTTTTAGTCGTTGTCGTCAGTCTGCCGCCTTGGCGCCCTCTGCGCGGGGCTGCCTGCGGGCGGCGTGCTTGCCGAATGCAAAGTTACATCAAATCGGGTAAAACTCAAAGCAAACCCGTTTGTTTTTTCCACATTTGCCCCTCGCGCCGGCCTGCAGGCGGCCGTGTGGTGGCTGCCGTCCGCCCCGGCGTGCGATTTTCAGCCCCGGTGTGGCGTGGTGTGGCGGAAAATGCGTATCTTTGCAACGGGTGAGCGGGCGTTCCGCTTGCCGGAGCTTAACGAAACAGGAGGAACACAACATGAGGACAACAGCAGCAATGGAGAATCTCTGGCTGTATCTGCAGTCGCTGCCTAAGAGCAACAAGAAGTGGCTCGCAGGCAAATTGATGGAGGACCTGCACGCCGGGAGCGACACTGAGCATGTCAGCAAAGAGGAGGTTCTGGCCGGGATAGACCGGGGAATGAAAGAGATGATCGCGCGCAGGCGCTCGGGACGCAAGGCGAAAACACTGGAGGAGCTGATCGGTGAATTATAGATTTGTTCTTGACGAGAGCTTCGAGCGCGAGGTGAAACGCTTGAGCAAGCGGTACAGGTCGTTGAAATCCGACTTGAAGAATTTGCTGGAAGAACTGAAGGCCAACCCCCAGCTCGGCGTCAGCCTGGGCGGCGGCGTGCGCAAGATTCGCATGGCCATAGCCTCGAAAGGGCGCGGCAAGAGCGGCGGCGCAAGGGTGATAACGTTCACCGTTGTGGCCGCCGTTGACGAGACGGAGGTCAACCTGCTCTACATCTACGACAAGGCCGAGCGCGAGAGCATTGGCAAAGACGAGATAGAGACGCTCTTGCGCGACAACGGCCTGATGTGAGTGTCGGGTTAAGAACGGCGTGGCGGCCTCTCCCCACGAAACAATTAAGAATGAAGAATTAAGAGTTAAGAAAAATGGCTTTTGTGGCACTCTTTCTTCATTCTTAACTCTTCATTCTTAATCCGCGGGGCTGTTGTCTGTCTTCCGTCTCCTGACTTCTGACTCCCAAAATTAACACTTCATTTTCCCTCGAAATAGAAATTTCCGGGCGGTTTTTGCCCTCTTACCGTGCGGTTGAAGGCGTATGATTTTGCAAAACGGCCCATATCGCATTCCAATATAGGCCATATCGCATTGCAATATAGCCTATATTGGAGGCCGATACGGCCTCTTTCGCGGGGCGAAAAAGGCCGTTTTTCGGGGTCGAAAGGGCTGTTTCGGGGGCTGATTTTATTGCACAATAAGACCAATTGGACTAATAAGTCTAATAAGACCAATAAGTTACGGTTGCACACTCAGGATTGGCGTATTTGCGGCCAAGGGATTTTTATTTTCAAATTCGCGAAATTCGGGAGGCTTAAAAGCCCTTAAATTTAACCTTTGCAAAACAATGCTAAACAACGAGGCCGCGCGGAATGTGCAATCGGCAGGCTGAAGCCTATGTTGCGTTTTGTGACAAAAAGGCTTGCGGAATGTTGCAGATTTCGAGTATTTTCGCTATATTTGTGGAAATTTTGATGTTTTGTGCGTTTTAAATCAGCGTGTCTATGGCAAACAGTGCTTTTGGAAAACATACGGACAAACCGCAATCGGTCTATAATGTCACTTTTGGAAAGGCCTCCAAAAGGCTGACCGTGTTCTGTGGCTTTGTTTTCGCCGCAGTGATAGTTTTGTGCGTTGTAACATCGCCGGGCGGCATAGCAAACTTCATTGCGCCGGTGGCGCTGCTTCTGTGCGTCATTGTCTGTTATGGTTATTTCCCGCGGCGCATTGAGGTTGCGGCCGACGCGCTGACCGTGAGGCGGGGCATCGGCAGCAGGAAGATATCGCTCAGCACCATTGTTTCGGCTGAAAGATACGACGGGATGAAAACAGACATCCGCATTTTCGGCAACGGCGGCTTCCTCGGCTTTACGGGATGGTTCGCCGGCGACAGGGGCAGATACTTCGCTTACGTTGGAAGCCTGAGCGACTGCGTGATGGTGACAACCGCCAGTGGGCGCAAGTACGTGATGAGCTGCGACCGCCCTGGCGAGCTTGTGGCCGAGGTGAATGCTCTCGTCGGCGGCAGGCCTGCGGCTCAAGAGGCCGCTGCTGCGGAGCGCGAGAGGGAGCGCCGGCGGCGGTTGTGCGTCAAGCGAAGCGCCGACGGCAGCAGGCTGGCGGTGAGCGTGCCCATGGGGAGGGCCGCGCGGCGGGCTACGGCGGTGTGGTTCGGCGCCTGGGCGCTGTTCTTCGGCCTTAGCTGGGCGCTCGGCGTCTATGGCGGCCACAGCCCGGCGGGCATGGCCGTCGACATCGGCGTGGCCGCGCTCTTCGCCGCCGCCACGCTGGGCTGCCTGTGGCTGTCGCCCCGGCGGGTGGAGGTGTCGGCCGACGCGCTGACCGTGAGGCGGCGCATCGGCAGCAAGCGCATACCCCTCGCCCACATTATTAATATAAGGCCCTACGGCGGCATGTGCGGCGACACGTGGCTCATGGGCACGGGCGGCGTGATGGGCTTCTGCGGGTGGCACCGCGGCGAGGGAGGGAAATACTTCGCCTATGCCGCCGACCACCGCGGCACGCTGCTCGTCCGCACCGCGCGGCGCACCTACGCCATAGGCTGCGGCGACACACGGGCGCTGACGGAGGAGCTGGCGCGGCGCTTGCCCGGAGCCGCGGACGCGGCGCAGGGAGGGGCAGACAAAGTGTAACACAGGTTACGAAACGGAGAAGAAACAGCGGAAAACGAAAAATAAAACAGGCCGGAACGCCGCGAATTAGAAACAAAATGACTACCTTTGCAGCGCAAAAAACAACCACAGCAAAAATCATGGACGATTATCACGCGGAGAACTTAAACTTGTGACACGCCGGGGAACAGCTCACGGAAGCCGGTCCTCGACATTGAAACCATTTATGGAGGAACAGCAGAAATGAGAACTTACTGGAACACGGTGGAAGGGCTCACGGCCATCGACGAGTGGCAGCCCAACTGTTGGATACAAGTGACCTGTCCGACGGAAGAAGACCAGCAGATGCTGGAAGAGCAGTTCAAGATACCCGACTACTTCATATCAGACATCAGCGATACCGACGAGCGCGCCCGCTACGAGTATGACGACGGCTGGATGCTCATCATCCTGCGCATACCCTACGTCAAGGAGATTCGCTCGCGCACGCCCTACACCACCGTGCCGCTGGGCATCATTCACAAGCGCGACGTGACGATAACCGTCTGCTACTACGAGACGAACATGATGATAGACTTCGTGAGCTTCCAGCAGAAGCGCGGCGAGGGCTTCACCGACCATGTGGACATGATCTTCCGCCTGTTCCTCTCGGCCGCCGTGTGGTATCTGAAGCGGCTCAAGCAGATAAACGGACTGATCGAGAAAGCCAAGCGCAACCTGGACCGCGAGGTGAACAACGAGTCGCTCATCGGGCTGAGCCGGCTGCAGGACTCGCTCACATACTTCATCACGTCGATACGCGGCAACGAGACGCTGCTGTCGAAGCTGAAGTTCAAGCTGCAAATCGACGAGCTTGACGCCGACCTCATCGAAGACGTGAACATCGAGATGACGCAGGCCCGCGAGACCACCAACATCTACTCCAACATCCTCGAGTCGACCATGGACACCTACTCCAGCATCATCAACAACAACATGAACACCGTGATGCGAACGCTCACCTCGGTGTCCATCATACTGATGTTCCCCACGCTCATAGCCAGCCTCTTCGGCATGAACCTCGTCAACGGCATGGAGGGCAACCCCTACGGATTCGTCATCGCGCTGGTAATATCGGGCTGCATTTCGGGCGTTTTCTGGTGGATTTTCCGTCACAAGAGGCTTATTTAAGCCCCGAAGCGTCAAAAAAACGACTGAAAATTAGGCCGATAAAATATTTTTGATTAAGTTTGCGCAAAATTATGCGGTGCCATTTGGCAGCCTGCGGCAGCTCCGGCGAGGGCGCGCGGCGGCACGCGGGCGCCAACGCATAGCTGGCATTAACACAACCATGAACTAAAAGTTTGAAAGATGGACTCTCAAGAGAAAGCCCTCGAGATGGGCAACCAGGAAGAAGTGAACAAGACGGAAGACACCGTCGGGACGACTGACGTGCAGGATGCGCAGGCCGAGACGCCCGCCGCCGGCGAGGCAGAGGCCGCAGAGGCCGCGGCTGAAGAGCCGGCCTACAAGCGCCACTACGCCACGAAGAAAGACGTTCTCGACCGCGTCAAGGAGATAGCGCACAGCGACGACACCCCGCAGAAGGACGAGGTGGACTATCTCAAGACCGTATTCTACAAGCTGCACAACGCCGAGCGCGAGGCCGAGATGAAAAGCTTCATCGACGGCGGCGGCAATCCTGACGAATACCAAATACTGCCCGACGGCGACGAGGAGGCTTTCAAGGCCGAGATGGGCGTCATCAAGGAAAAGCGCGCAAAGGTGCTCAGGGAGCAGGAAGAGGAGAGAGAGAGCAACCTGCAGAAGAAACTCGACATCATCGAGAGGATAAAGGCCATGGTGACATCGCCCGAGGAGGCCAACAAGTCGTACCAGGAGTTCAAGTCGCTGCAGCAGCAGTGGAAAGAGATAAAGAACGTGCCGCCGGCCAAGGCCAACGAGCTGTGGCGCAACTACCAGCTCTACGTGGAGCAGTTCTACGACATGCTGAAGCTCAACAGCGAGGCGCGCGAGTATGACTTCAAGAAAAACCAGGAGACAAAGACACGCCTCTGCGAGGCAGCGGAGAAGCTGGCCGGAGAGGCCGACGTGATCAGCGCGTTCCACCAGTTGCAGAAGCTGCACCAGGAGTACCGCGAGACCGGACCCGTGGCAAAGGAGCTGCGCGAGGAGATCTGGGCGCGGTTCAAGGCTGCATCGACAGTGATCAACAAGCGCCACCAGCAGCACTTCGAGCAGCTCAGGGCCAAGGAGGAGGACAACCTGCGGCGCAAGACGGCCCTCTGCGAGAAAGTGGAGGCCATCATTGCCGAGGAGAACAAGACCGCAGGCGACTGGGAGCGCCACACCAAAGAGATAATCGCCGTGCAGGCCGAGTGGAAGACCATCGGCTTTGCGCCGCAGAAGATGAACGTGAAGATATTCGAGCGCTTCCGCGCCGCCTGCGACGACTTCTTCGGGCGCAAGGCCGAATACTTCAAGACGCTCAAAGAGACATTCAAGGAGAACGCCGACAAGAAGCGCGCCCTGGTCGAAAAGGCCAACGCGCTGAAAGACAGCACCGACTGGAAGTCTACGGCCGACAAGCTCATCGCCCTGCAAAAGGAGTGGAAGACAATCGGAATGGTGCCCAAGAAACAGGGCGACCAGCTCTGGGAGGAGTTCCTCGCGGCCTGCAACCACTTCTTCGAGGCGCGCAACGCGGCCACATCGGGACAGCGCAACGAGCAGCGCGAGAACCTGGAGAAGAAGCGCGCCGTGATCGAGAAGCTCAAGGCCATAACCGCCGACACCGACGACAACGCGCAGGAGACACTCCAGCAGCTCACGGAGGAGTACAACGCGATCGGCCACGTGCCCTACAAGGAGAAAGACAAGGTGTATGAGGCATACCACGCCGAGCTTGACCGCATCTACAAGGAGCTGAACATCAGCGGGCAGCGCCGCCGCCTTAACAACTTCAAGAACAAGCTGAAGAACGTTGCCGAGCAGGGCGGAAGCGCGCTGGACAACGAACGCGCGCGCCTGATGAGGCAGTATGAGACGCTGAAGAGCGAGGTGCAGACATACGAGAACAACCTCGGCTTCCTCAACGCATCGAGCAAGAAGGGCAACAGTCTCATCGACGAGATGAACCGCAAGGTGCAGAAGCTCAAGGACGACATGAACCTGCTCTACGAGAAAATCAAGGCAATCGACGCCCAGAACAAGTAGCAGGGTATGCCTCAACAAATAATGTGTCAGACCCGCACGGCTCCATCAGGCGTGCGGGTCTGAGCGTTTTCAGGCGTAGTGGTGCGCTCAGGCTTGTTCAGGCCGCAGCCACCGGGCCGTGACCGCCAATATGGCTGTCCTCATCCGGCGTCACAATAACGTGTCATACAGCCTCTGCGGAACGCCGGATAGAGGCTGAAAGGGCGGAAAAGTCAAATATTGCGAAAAAAAACGGGCAGAAGACGAAAAAAGTTTGGAAAAGTTTTGCGGGTAAAGAAAAAAGCACTACCTTTGCAATCGCAAACAGATAAGAAATCTGGAAGCACATTGGGATATGGTGTAATGGTAACACTACAGATTCTGGTCCTGTCATTCTTGGTTCGAGTCCGAGTATCCCAACAAAGAGGTCTCCGCACGGAGGCCTCTTTTCTGTTTTGCCTCTCTTCGGCGTTCGCAGCCGGAGCGCGTCAGAGCCGGGGCGTGGCGCTTGTAAACTTTCTGGCATTGTGTCAGCCCGGCGGGCAGGCGGGCTGGCGTCGGTGGGCAGGCGTCGTGCGTAAAAACTTAATTATTCCCAATTTATTTTGCGCTTTTGCGTATTTCCATTAACTTTGCAAAGTATTGTGCGTGGCCGCAAGCGGCAGGCTGTTGCGGCTTATCCTCAGTGCAGGCGGCGTTGGCCGCGGCGGCGCGTGCGACAGGCGCTCAAGGCGCGTAGGCTAAGAGTCACAGGGCGCGCTGCCGGGGAATGGCATTGTTTTTGCTTAAAAGTAATCAACAATCACATCTAATTATATTAATGGAACAGACAAACCAATTGGTCCAAACAATTACCAAAGGAATCCAAGAGAAAAAAGGAAAAGACATAGTAATAGCCGACCTCAGTCCTATTGAGGGCGCCATCTGCCGGTATTTCGTCATTTGCCAAGGCTCGTCTCCGGCCCAGGTGGAGGCCATAACGGAGTCCGTCGGCGACATGGTGCGTGCCGAGGTGGGCGAGAAGCCGATGAGGGTGGTCGGTCTGGACAACGCCCAGTGGGTGGCTATGGATTACAGCGACGTGCTCGTTCACATCTTTCTGCCCGACGTGCGCCAGTATTACAATTTAGAAAACTTGTGGGAAGACGCCCTCTTCACCAAGATACCAAACGCAGAGTAAGGACAAGATGGACAACAATCAGAACAATCCGAAGATGAACATGCCCAAGTTCAACATGAACTGGATCTACGGTATGGTCATCATTGCCCTCTTCCTTCTGTGGTTCACAGGCGGGGGGCAGAAGTCAAGCATACAGACGGAGACGTCTTATTCGCAGTTCAAGGCCATGGTGATGAAAGGCTATGCCTCGAGGATTGTGGTCAACAAAGACAAGAACACGCTTCAGATGTACGTCAAGGCGGAGCACATCCGCGATGTGTTCGGCAAGGGAGTGCAGCAGACCGGAAAGGAACCCTCGGTGACAGTTGAGTTCGGATCGGTAGACCAGGTGGAGCAGTTCATCGACCAGGCCCGCCAGCAGAAGAAGTTCAACGGAGACTACAGCTATGAGAACCAGAAGGACAACGAGCTGCTGACAATCCTCTTCAACCTGCTTCCGTTCATTCTTTTCATCGGAATGTGGGTCTACTTCATGCGCCGCATGAGCGGCGGCGGCTCGGCCGGAGGGGCCGGCGGCGTGTTCAGCGTGGGCAAGAGCAAGGCCAAAATGTATGAGAAAGGAGGCGAGATCAACGTCACTTTCAAGGACGTGGCAGGCCAGGCCGGCGCGAAACAGGAGGTTCAGGAGATTGTTGACTTCCTGAAGAACCCGAAGAAATACACGGAGCTGGGCGGAAAAATACCCAAGGGAGCGCTTCTTGTGGGCCCGCCGGGAACCGGAAAGACGCTTCTTGCCAAGGCGGTGGCCGGCGAGGCGGGCGTGCCTTTCTTCTCGATGAGCGGCTCCGACTTCGTCGAGATGTTCGTCGGAGTGGGAGCCAGCCGTGTGCGCGACCTGTTCCGTCAGGCCAAGGAGAAGTCGCCGTGCATCATTTTCATCGACGAGATCGACGCGGTGGGTCGCGCCCGCAGCAAGAACCCGGCCATGGGCGGCAATGACGAGCGCGAGAACACCCTCAACGCCCTGCTCACCGAGATGGACGGATTCGGCACAAACAGCGGCGTTATAATCCTCGCCGCCACCAACAGGGCCGATATGCTCGACTCCGCGCTGCTCCGCGCGGGCCGCTTCGACCGCCAGATTCACGTCGATCTGCCCGACCTCAATGAGCGCAAAGAGGTTTTCAAGGTGCACCTGAGGCCCGTGAAGACGGACGATTCGGTGGATATCGACTTTCTGGCGCGGCAGACTCCGGGCTTCTCCGGGGCCGACATAGCCAACGTGTGCAACGAGGCCGCCCTCATAGCGGCGCGCCACAACAGCAGCGCGGTGGGCAAGCAGGACTTCCTCGACGCCGTTGACCGCATCATCGGAGGCCTGGAGAAGAAGACAAAGATAATGACCGACAAGGAGAAGGAGACCATCGCCATCCACGAGGCTGGTCATGCCACCATATCGTGGTTTACCGAGCACGCCAACCCGCTGGTTAAGGTCAGCATCGTTCCGCGCGGCCGTGCGCTCGGCGCGGCATGGTATCTGCCGGAGGAAAGAGCCATCACCACAAAGGAGGAGATGCTCGACGAGATGTGCGCCACGCTCGGAGGGCGCGCCGCCGAGGAGCTTTTCACCGGCCACATCTCCACCGGTGCCATGAACGACCTGGAGCGGGTGACCAAGAGCGCCTACGGAATGATTGCCTACGCCGGCATGAGTGACAGGCTGCCCAACATCTGTTACTACAACAACTCGGAGTATAACTTCCAGAAGCCTTACTCAGAAACCACGGCGAAAGTCATCGACGACGAGGTGCGCGCGATGATAAACAGCCAGTACGACCGTGCGAAGCAGATACTGAAGGAGCACGGCGAGGGCCACGCCAAGCTGGCCAAGCTGCTCATCGAGCGCGAGGTGATTTTTGCGGAAGATGTGGAGAAGATTTTCGGCAAGCGTCCGTGGACGAGCCGTTCGGAGGAGTTGCTTGAGGCGCAGCAGCGCGCCGAGGCCGAGGCCATGGCCGAGCACAGAGCGAAAGAGCTTGAGGCACAGGGCAGACGGCTCGGCGAGCCGGAGCCTGGCGCAGCCGGAAGCGGTGCCGACGGCATGGGGGCAGAGCCTGCGGCAGACCCGCAGGAAGGCCCGACAGACAGCAAACAGAACAAAAACGACAACGAATGAGCAATTTCTTAGTACGTACCGTCACCGGAATATTCTTCGTCGCGGCCGTTGTGGTGAGCTTTATAGACCCTCTGGCAATGACGTTTCTCTTCGCGCTGGTCACAGGAATGACCGTGTGGGAGTTCACCGGACTGGTCAACCGGCGTGAGAATGTGGACACGAACCGCCTGATCTGCACCGTGGCAGGAGTGTATTTCTTTGTGGCCGTGGTGGGCTTCTGCAGCGGACTCACGCCGTCGGCCGTGTTCATTCCCTATCTCATAACCATTATTTACTTGCTCGTGGCCGAGCTTTACGCCAAGAATCCCGACCCCGTCAGCACCTGGGCGCACACCATGATGAGCCAGCTCTACATCGCGCTGCCGCTGTCGATGCTCGGCGTTCTGGCTTTCCGCTCCACGCCGTTCGGCACCGACTATGTGGCCACCATACCGCTCAGCGTGTTCGTCTTCCTCTGGATCAACGACACCGGCGCCTATTGCTGCGGCTCGCTGCTGGGCCGCCACAAGCTGTTTCCGCGCGTCAGTCCGGGCAAGAGCTGGGAAGGCTCGGCGGGAGGCGCCGTGTTTGTGGCCGCCGCGGCCGTGCTGATATGGCATCTGACCGAGCTTTACGGCATGAACGAGCTGCAGCTCAGCGTATATGAGTGGGTGGGGCTGGGACTCACCGTGACCGTCTTCGGCACATGGGGCGACCTTGTGGAGAGCCTGCTGAAGCGCACGCTGGGCATCAAGGACAGCGGAAAGATTCTGCCGGGGCACGGCGGAATGCTCGACCGCTTCGACTCCTCGCTGCTCGCGCTGCCCGCCGCCGTGGTCTATCTTTACACTCTGACGCTGTTCTGACGCCGCCCGCCGTCCGTCGGCGGGGCAAGCGGCGGAATCAAACCGAGCCTTCATAACATTTGTTTAATATTGAGAAAGCCTGCCGGCCACGTGTGCCGGCAGGCTTTTTTTCATGTGTTCGCCCCAGGTGTCATGGCCGTCAGCCTTTGGCGCCTGCCGCAGGCTTGCGCCGCCTGTACCACAGGGCGAAGAGCGCGGCCGACAGGACAAACACCACCGCGGCCACCACGTAGCCCACCGCCGCGGGCAGTCCGAAGGCGTTGTCGGAGATGAGCAGGAACGACGTGCAGACTGAGGTCATGAACATGGCGGGCAGTAGCGTGATGACAAACGGCTTGCCCTTGCGCGTGAGATACACCGTGACGGCCCACAGCGTGAACACGGCCAGCGTCTGGTTGGCCCATCCGAAGTAGCTCCACACCACGTTGAAGCCGTCGGCGTCGGCAATGTTGTACCACAGCATGGCCAGCGTCACGGCGAACACCGGCACGCAGATGTAGATGCGCTTGCGCACCGTGTGCTGCTCCAGATGCAGAAACTCGGCGATGATGAGCCGCGCGCTGCGCAGCGCGGTGTCGCCGCTGGTTATCGGGGCTGCCACGACGCCGAGTATGGCCAGCGCCCCGCCGAACAGGCCGAGCCATCCCTGCGACACCGTCGTGACCACCTCGGGGGCCTGCAGGGTTGCGGGTACGCCCAGTTCCTCAGCCGCGCCGCCGTAGAAGAAGTACATCGACACCGTGGCCCATATCAGGGCCACCACGCCCTCGGTGATCATCGCGCCGTAGAACAGCGGGCGCCCCTGCCGCTCGCTCCTGATGCAGCGCGCCATGAGGGGGCTTTGCGTGGCGTGGAAGCCGCTGATGGCGCCGCAGGCGATGGTGATGAAGAGGCAGGGGAATATCGGCCCTGAGGCCGGGCTCATGTTGGCCAGGCCGTCGGAAAGCTCGGGCAGCGACGGCCACTTCACCAAGAGCACCGCCATAAGCGCCACCGCCATGAAGAGCATGGCCACGGCGAAGAGCGGATAGATGCGCCCGATGATCTTGTCGATGGGCAGCAGCGTGGCCAGGAAGTAGTAGGCGAAGATGATGACGCACCAGGCGTAGACCCACGTCAGCCCCTCGCCGCAGAGCTTGCCGAGGATGAGCGCTGGGCTGTAGACGAACACCGCGCCGACCATCAGCAGCAGGAACACCGAGAAGACCAGCATCACCTTCTTGGTGCGCTGGCCCAGGTAGTCGCCCACAAGCTCGGGCAGTCCGGCGCCGCCGTGGCGCATCGAGAGCATGCCGCTGAGGTAGTCGTGCACCGCTCCGGCAAATATGCAGCCGAAGACAATCCACAGATAGGCCGAGGGGCCGAACATGGCGCCCATTATAGCGCCGAAGATGGGTCCCGTGCCGGCGATGTTGAGAAACTGGATCATGAACACCTTCCACCCCGGCAGCGCCACGTAGTCAACACCGTCGGCCATGCTCACGGCCGGCGTGGGTCTGTCGTCGGGGGCGAACACGCGCTCCACGATGCGCCCGTAAACAAGGTAGCCCACAACGAGGGCCACCAGACTCAAAACAAATGTTATCATATCATATTTGCAATTTAACGGTCTTGTTTGATAACAAACAGCCGCAAAATTACTAATTTTTATTCGAAAAGAAAAGCCGGCGGCCTTAAAAATGCGCTCCGGCAGACAAAACCCGCGCCGGAGTGCGGCCCGAAATGTAAATCTCCCGCCCGCTCCGGGCTGAGATGCCGGGAGCGGGCGGGAGGCAGTTCCGGCGTCTGCCGCCGTGGCAGACGGGCCGCGTGTCCGCGCGTCAGTGTATTTTCTCCATCGCGTAATATTTGGGATTGCCGGGGTCGAGGTCGAAGAACACGACTCTCTCGGCGCTTATCTCGCTAATCCTCAGGCTCCAGACGAAACCGTCGTTGGTTGTCAGCGTCAGTGTCATCGTGTCCAGGTCGATTGTGTAGCGGAAGTCATCGCCGCCGGGAGCGTCGAGGTCCTGGGAGCGTCGGAAGTGGCACGTGCCTTCGGTCTCGCCCTCGGGTTTGACAAAGAAAAAGGAATACTCGTCGGGCAGGGTGTCGTCGGTGTGCCACCAGCCCCGCAGCATGTCGCGCAGTGACATAACGCCGCTGGGAGCGTCATCCCCGCCGTCCCCGCCGGGAGCCGCCGACGATACCTTTGTGTAAGTGTACAGCGGCGTGCCGTCGTCATCGATGAACTGCAGCGTGAGCTTACTGTCCGTCACCGACACAATCTTTATGCGCCAGGCGTAAGTGTCGTCGCCGCTGTCACGCAGGGCTATGGTGCCGTCCTGGCTGTTGTATATGTAGGCATACTTCTCCACGCCGCTGCCGTCGGTTTCGGGATTGTTGCTGAAGAAGCAGTTGTCGCCCCTGACAATGAAATAGGGATACTCCGTTCCGTCGTTGTTGTCGAGGCTCCACGTGCCCTGAAGAGCGGCGACCACAGCTTCGCTTCCGCCTCCGTCGTCGTCGCTGCTGCACGAGGCGAATCCGAGACACACGGCGATGGCCATCAGCGCCGCCGTCAAAATGTTCTTTTCTTTTCTCATAAAACAAGATATTGGTTGGTTAAAATTAATCGATTTCCATCCTCCCCGCGCAGTGCCCCCGTTGTCGGTTGTGCCCTGGCGGCAGCGCCGTTCGGTGGGTGATGTCTGCAAAGATAATGTTTTTTTCTCACTTAACGGCCATCCATTGCAAAAAAGCATGGAGAACAGGTGTCTTGTGAGCAAAATCTCCGGGCTGCCCGTCGGAGGTGAACAAACCTTTCAACTGTTAATTTCGGAGCCATGAAGCCTCTGAAATTCCGCGAATTTGAAAATAAAACCGCCCCGGCCGCAAATTCGCGAAATATGAGTGTGCAACCGTAACTTATTGGCCTTATAGGACTTATAGGTCTTATAAGCCCTATTGTGCAATAAAACCAGCCCCCGAAACCACCCTTTTCAGCCTCCAAAACGGCCTTTTCCGCCCCGCGAAAAGGGTCATATCGGCCTCCGATATGGCCTATATCGCAATGCAAAACGGCCCATATCGCAATGCAATACAGGCCGTTTTGCAAAATCGTCCGCTGTTTTTGGCGCAACAAGGGGGCAAAAGCCGCCCGGAAATTTCTATTTCGGCGGAAAATGAAGTGTTAAAATTCAGGAGGCAGGAGACAGGAGACGAGAGACAGACAACAGCCCCGCGGAATTAAGAATGAAGAGTTAAGAATGAAGAAAGACTGCCCATGAGACTGTTTTTCTTAACTCTTAACTCTTCATTCTTAATTGTTTCGTGGGGAGAGGCCGCCGCGCCGAAAGGTGGACGCGGGTCTGGCGTCAGCCACAGAGGTGATTCTTTTAATCTTTAATTTTTTTACCTTTTAATTCTCTTCACTTCTTTGTTCCCTCTTCATGTCGGCGCGGCTCTTCGACTTGGTGACGAGCCACACGCCGCCGAACACCAGCGCCACGGCCAGGGCGTGGGCCGGGCCGAACACTCCCAGGCCCATGGCCACGCTGACCACTACCGACGTGACCGGCTGCAGGTAGTTGTAGATGCTCACCACGGTGGGGCGGAGCGTGCGCTGGCCCGTCATCATGAGTATGTAGCAGAGGAAGGTGCCCACCACCACCACGTAGGCCGCCTCGAGCCACGCGCCCGCCGGTATGCCCGCGCGCAGCTGTGCGGCGGTGTCGGCGGCGGTGAACGGCGCCACGAGCAGCGTGGCGAAGGTGAACATCCACTTGTTGACGGTGAACACCGAGTAGCGCTGCACGAGCGGGCGGAACAGCGCCAGGTAGAGCGCGAAGGAGAACTGGGCGAACAGGCAGAGCAGGTCGCCGCTCAGGTTGCCCGCCTTGGGGCTGTCAGCGCGTGCGCTGGTGAGAATCAGTATGAGCGCCCCGCTGAAGCCCATGAGCACTCCTGTGGCCTTCTTTCCCGTGACGGGCTCCTTCAGTATGAGCGCCGAGAGCACCATGGCGAATATGGGCGCCGAGGTGGTGACGATGCTGGCGTTGACAGGCGAGGTCATGCTCAGGCCGATGATGTAGCAGCACTGGTTGAAGACCAGGCCCAGCAGGCCGGCGAAGAGCAGGCGCACGAGGTCGCGCCGGGGCACGCGCTCGCGGGCTGTGAAGAGCGAGGCCGCCCAGAAGAGCGCCGCCGCCCCGGCCACGCGCAGTGTCACCAGGGCCGTGCCGCTGATGCCGTGGGCCATGGCGTCCTTGCCCACCGGGGCCATGAGACCCCAGAACACGCAGGCGAGAAACAGGCTGATGTGGGCCGCAAGAGGCCGTTTGTTATCCATTCTTTTCTGTTATTTTAATAAAAACCGGCTGCAAAAGTACACATTTTCCCGCAAAAATGCCTATATTTGCGATTAAGAATTCAAGCCGGAGGCAATATGCAGAAATACGCTGACTACATTGTGCAGATTGAGATAGACTCGCTGTGGAGCGGCACGCGGCACATCGTGTGGAACCTGGACCCCAAGGTGAACATCCTCAGCGGCATCAACGGAGTGGGCAAGAGCACCATCCTGAACAAGGTGGTGCGCGGGCTGGCGCGGGGGGGCGAGTTCCCCAGCCACATGCTCAAGGGCGTGAGGATAAAGGTGATGCCCGAGGACGCCCGGTGGATACGCTACGACGTGATACGCAGCTTTGACCGCCCGCTGATGAGCGGCGACCTGGTGAGCAAGATCGTTGACGCCTCCGTGACCACGGAGCTTGACTGGCAGCTCTACCAGCTGCAGCGCAAGTATCTCGACTACCAGGTGAACATCGGCAACCGCATCATCGAGACGCTGCGCGGCGGCGGCCCCGACGCCGCCTCCAAGGCGCATGAGATATCGCTGCCCAAGAAGAAGTTCCAGGACATGATGGACCGCCTCTTCGCCGACACCGGCAAGCAGCTCATCAGGACCAAGAACGAGATAATGTTCACCCAGATAGGGGAGGAGCTGACGCCCTACCAGCTCTCCAGCGGCGAGAAGCAGATGCTGGTCATTCTGCTGACGGTGCTCATCGAGGACGGGCAGCACTACGTGCTCTTCATGGACGAGCCGGAGGTGAGCCTGCACGTGGAGTGGCAGCAGCGCCTGATAGACCTTATCGTGGAGCTGAACCCCAACGTGCAGGTGGTGCTCACCACACACTCGCCCGCCGTGATAATGAACGGCTGGATGGACAAGGTGACCGAGGTGAGCGACATAACCACCTGACGCCGCGCCGGGGGCTGGAAAGGAGGACGGACTATGGGAAAACGGCTTAGAGACAACATAACATCGCGCTACGTGGAGGCCGCCAACAGCCTTACGTCGAAGAGAGCGCGCCGCAAGATTGTGGCCTACGTCGAGAGCTATGACGACGTGCTGTTCTGGCGCACGGTGCTCGACCGCTTCGAGGACGACACGCGCTACTTCGAGGTGATGCTGCCGTCGAGGGGGAGGCTGAAGCGCGGCAAGAAGTCGGTGCTGATGAACTTCATCGGCGAGAATGTGGGGCGCGACATGATAGCCTGCGTCGATGCCGACTATGACTACCTCATGCAGGGCCTCACGCCGATGTCGGAAAAGATTCTGAACAGCCCCTACGTGTTCCACACCTATGTCTACGCGATTGAGAACTACCAGTGCTGCTCCACCGGACTGCACAACGTGTGCGTGATGGTGACGCTCAACGACCACGCCATCTTCGACTTCGTTGACTACCTGCGCCAGTATTCCGAGGCGTGCTGGCCGCTGTTCGTGTGGTCCGTGCTGATGTACCGCACGGGCCGCCACAACGAGTTCTCGCTGACAGACTTCAACAAGGCGGTGGAGCCCGGGGGCGTCAACATCGCGAATCCGCAGCCCTCGCTGGACCACCTCAGGGGCAAGGTGGGGCGCAGGGTGCGCCTGATGCAGAACAAATATCCCAAGGACAGGGCCGCATACAAGAAAATGGCGGAGGAGCTGGAGCGCCTCGGCGTCACGCCGCAGACAACGTATCTCTATATGCAGGGGCACCATCTGTGTAGATCTCGGTGGTCGCCGTATCATTAAAAAAAAAAAACCGACGGTCAATAATCATAAAA
>CALUGW010000022.1 GCA_944320305.1 uncultured Prevotella sp.
GGAAAGGAGTTTTTGCGGTCTGGGTGCTGATGATAAAAACGGAATTTGGCTGTGCCTTCAATGCCTTCAGAAGTTTAACGAAATAAAAGTTGCATTCTTTGTAGGTGAGGAAGTTGGTTGCATCGGAAGCTCAAAGGCAAACATGGAATTCTTTAACGACTGCCGCTTTGTAATACAGCCGGACAGAAGGGGTAATTCTGATGTAATAACCCAAATCGGCTTCATGGACATTTGCTCGGACGATTTCATAAAGGACATAACGCCTGAAAAGTTTGGCTATACACCGACAGAAGGAATGATGACCGACATCGAGCAACTGAAAGAGCAAG
Source organism: uncultured Prevotella sp. (assembly GCA_944320305.1). Taxonomy (GTDB): domain Bacteria; phylum Bacteroidota; class Bacteroidia; order Bacteroidales; family Bacteroidaceae; genus Prevotella. The sequence continues at coordinate 330 of CALUGW010000022.1, forward strand.
GCTTGAATGTTTCCTGCATAAACCTAAGCTGCGGTTATTACGAGCCACACACCGACAACGAGTACACCGACAAGAATGATTTGCAAAACAGCCTGCGCTTCATCGAATATATAATCAGCAACTGCAAGAAAACATACAGGCACAAGGCTGAATACGACGAGCGTGCGTATCTGAATTTAGCTTACTCCTCTTGGGACATCTACGACGAACTCTTTGAAATCATCCGTGAAGCCTTGCTGGCAGACCCGACGCTCACCCCGTCTGATATTTACGCTTTCTATGGCTCTGATTACCCTTTCACTATGGATAACTTCGCCATGGTTTACGAGGACGCGATGAATGAAATCCTCTATGAAAAACAGGAAGATTGGCAATGAGAGTCGGTTGGTCTTATCTTGTTGAATATCAAGCAATTAGGCAAGTAAAAACAATCAATATTCCAAAACACGGCAAAACGCATTCCAAAAGACGGCAAATTACAATACAAAACGTGGCTTTTTACAATGCGATTAACGGCATATTGGAAACAAGTAAAAAATAAGCAAAACAACAACCAAAATAAAAGAGCGATGAAATACAAGAAAAACGAAAACCAAAGCGGCCTGATTATAAGGCTTTTCAGGCTGCCAAAGAAACTGGATTTTAAAGGAAAGGAAGTCATTGTGAAAATCATAAAACACATAATCCGAAAGTCCTGTAAAATCTGAAACCTCCAAGAACAGGGGATATGTGAAAAACGGAAATACTACAAGACCTGAAATTTCACATATCCTCTTGTTTTTCATTCATTAAACGAAAAATATTAAAACTATGAACAGATACCATTTCAACGTGACAATCAACGGCGTGAAATTCAAGGTGAACGTAAACGCCAACAATTCAGTTTCGGCCTACGGAAAAGTCAAGAGGACCTATCCTATGGCAAGTAAAATAACCCTGATAAGAGCGGAAAGGATATGGAACCGAAGTATCTTATAGTCCTTGACTTCTGTATCGGTGCATTGAACATCATCAAACTCACCGAGGAAGAACTGCGGGAATCAGAAAACTACGACGATTTCGAGTCTTTCCTGTCAACCCTTGAAGATAAATACGGCTTCAAATTAAACAACTGCCAGTGGATGACAACGGAAAACTTGAATATCTATTGGTATGAGAACGGACGAGAAACAGGAACAATGTAAAACCAAGAAAAGATTAGGACGGCCCAAAAGAAACGGGCTGTCCTTTTTTATTTCCTTCGTCCATAATTTGTTGTATTTCATATTTTTCGTAACTTTGCAATGCAGTCCCGGGCGTTCCTCTCCCAGCTTTCAGTTACTGGTGATGAATCCGGGTTTTTGTATTTTTTGAAAAGGTTGTTGAATTGTATATTACGGTAATACATTAATTGGATTTACTTGTGGTGTCAACTTCTTTTATATGGTAACATATCGTAGTATCTAAGTGGTTGCATAAAAAGAAAGATGTGAAAAAATGATGGGTAACCTCTAATTGGTATGCGGCAGTAGGTCTCATAAATAATAATAAGAACTTGACCTTATATGTATACATGATAAGTTAAAATACTTATTTTTCTCTATTATAAGTCATTTGGCTTATAAATTCCTTGGTCGGTAGAAATATTGTTTGTACTTTTGTATCACAGTAACCAATTAGAATCAATCTATGTATGCAGCTATTTCTGCCGACATTGTTTCTTCCACATCTTTGTGCATAGAAGAAACCATCGCATTGAAACAGAGAATAGAAGATTTATTTTCTATCCTTGAGAAGAGATTTCCTGGATTTTGGGGCAGACTAATAAAAGGGGATTATATGGAGTGCCTGTTGCCATCAACTAAGGACGGCTTCAGGGTTGCTCTAATCATCAAGAGTTGCATAAAGTCGTTCCCTATCGCAGAATCAAAAAAGAAAAAACTATTCCAAATATATGGAATCCGTATGGCTATGGGAATAGGTGATATGCGCATTGTAGATAAGGAACACGGAATAATGGATGGTGAGGCTATTTATTTGTCAGGCCGAACATTAGACGGGATGGGTACTCCTAACAAAAACGGTACATTCCTCATAGAACCTGCTGACAAACAATTTAAACCTGCTTTACAGACTATCGGTATGCTGACGGATGCCTTGCTCAATAATACAACGAAACGGCAAAGCGAAGTCATTTATTATAAACTTTTATCTAAAAGCGAGCAGGAAATAGCGGACATATTGGGGGTAAAGCAGTCAGGAATAAACCAACACTCGACTTCAGCCAAATGGTACTGCATAGAGGAAGCATTGAATTATTTTGAACAACTAAATTTTGAAAGCGTATGAATAGCTGGTTATTATTGAGCTTATTGACGGCTCATATAGTTGGAGATTTCTACCTGCAAAGCGATAAATATTGCAAGCGGAAAGAACTGTTGAAAATCAGGAGTCCGTTCCTCTATATTCATACAGTTATCGTAGGCTTACTTTCTTGGGCTTTTGTCCCATTTGCTGATTTTTGGATTTTTGCTCTAATTATAGGTGGCACACATTTGTTGATTGATACAATGAAAACCTATATGCGCAGGGGTCTATGGTTTTTCCTAACAGACCAATTTGCACATATCTTAATCCTATGTTTCATTTCATACCAATATATACCGACTTCTCGTCTGCCAATACAAAGCATAGACTTTCTTAATACTTTATCTATCCCATTATTTGTATTTGCAATTTTATGCTGCTTAAAGCCAACCAATATCCTCATCAAGTTAATTTTAGACAAGTATAAAATTGGCGATGCAGAGTCTTGTCAAAGTATAAAGAATGCAGGGGCGTTGATTGGCAATTTGGAAAGAATACTTACAATGGTCTTTGTTTTGATAGGTCAATATGAAGCTGTAGGGTTTATTGTAGCGGCGAAATCTTTACTCCGCTTTAAAGAAACAGATACGGCCAAGACTGAATATGTGTTGGCAGGAACTCTATTGAGCTTTGGAATAGCTACAGTTTTGGGCTTAATGGTAAAACAATTATTTCCAATATTCTGAATTATCAACAATGAGAGAATTTACAATTAAGGAAAAATATATAGTAAAAGGATTGTTTGACAGGAAAAACGAATCCAATTTAGCAGAATTGCGTACAACAAAATTGTTACAAAATCATCTTGATTGTTTTGCATTGCGTTGGGAATTGGCTCCAAGGAAATTCATTAAGATTTATATGAAACAAGAAGACGCAAAAGATATTGCAAAACTAAATAAACAATATTTTAAAATTTGTGACTTTCTTTATTTCATGGATGAGTTGGAAGCAAATCATTACATAAAACTCCAAACAATATCGTTTGCCAAAGACACCTCTAAGTTACTTAGACAAGCATTATACGATACTTCAAAATATCAATATGGCCTTCCAAAGGATATTGAGTATTCCGGGAATCTTGATTGTTTCTACGAAATAGCAGATAATAGGAAACGACTATATGCCGTGGAACATATAGAGCAAAATGCCTATACCGATAGCGTTGATTTACTTAACAAATATTACGATAAAATTATTTATCCGTTGCCATTGCTGGAAGACTTGGTGAAACATGAATACAAATCTATTGAACAAAGGAATTTTGAAAAACAAATAGAAGAAAATGACTTGCACCATAAAGAGCAAATGAGATATGCCCGTAATTCTTTTTATGTCGCTTTATTAGCTGTAGTTGTTTCTGCTGCAATACCATTATTTATTGAAAAGTGTGCAGAACCTATTGAAATAAAAAAATCTCAGTTAAAATCGTTAGAACAATCAATTATACAAAGCAAAATAATTTTATCTGATACCGTTAATGTACAACTATGTCAACCTACTGACACATTTAAAACATTAAATACGATAAAATAATTATACTATGGCCATATTATCTTTTCAAGAAAAACAACTAATTGAGAAAGTTTTCGGCATGGGAGGTGGATATGTTCTAAATTTTACCAACCGAGAATTTGAAGAGTTTATGAAGGATGTCGTATCGTATAACATATATCAAAAATATCCTGGATTATCAAAAGCAAAAATGCTTCGGCGGTTTATTGAAGATGAATCTGACGCATACGTTGGAAAAATGATCATTTTGCTCATCAACTATATGAAATCAAACTCATTGGACAAGAACATTGCCCAAGAAGATATAGTTAGATTATATGATTTTGGACGAAAAAAGCTTGGGAAAGGTTCTGTTAGTCATCAAAATACGATAACTTCACCGAACAATGCACTGAAAGTAGATTTTGAACACCTGAAAAGAGACTTGCTAAATATAGAAAAGAAACAAACTCAGCAACAAAAGGGTTACGCTTTTGAAATCTATTTAAAACATTTATTCGAAGCGTTTAATTTGGATGTAAGAGCTTCTTATCGTACCGAGAATGACCAAATAGATGGCAGCTTTATCTTAAATGGTAATACGGTTCTTATAGAAGCTAAATACAGAACAACCGAAATATCCAAAGATGACCTATTATTATTTTCACATAAAATTGAAACGAAATCACCTTTTACCAAAGGCGTATTTGTGACGTTATCAAGACCTTCAGATAAAATAATAGAATATTTTTACGACAAATCATCAAGGTTTATCCTTTTTACTGTTGAAGAAATCTATATTTTATTGGAAAATAAAATTTCCCTTATAAATATTCTAACAAAAAAGTTTCGTCATCTGGAGGAAACTGGAAACATATTTCATCACGTTATGTACTTGAGATAGGGTGATTTTCCACGTATCCTAATAAAGACAAATTGATTTTAGGTAACTCATATTACTATATCCACTTAGCGGAGTGGAGCCTACAACTGACGAAAAAATAAGAAGCAATCTGTTTTTAGTCTGTTTAATGGAAAATGGCATTGGTAAAATGATTGTAATACATGATTAAAATATCAATATCAACTATGACATAAAATGAAAAACCTGCACATTCTTAATCCACGGAAAGCAGGATGCAGGATTTTTTCTCCTAATATGCTGCATATATAAGTATCATCCCCGATTTCATGAAAAAAAGCTGCATCTTTCTTTTCTTTCGTTAGTTGTAGGCCCTGCGCCGTTGAGCAGATAGTTTATTGTTTGGTTTGCCTTCGGTTTTCTATGGGGCAATAATCATAAAATGAAGTGGAAATATTGTGCTTTTGCAGGATTTTAGTATCTTTGCAAAGAGGATGAATGTTGACTTATTGTTGACTGACACCAATAAACAATTCCTCGTGAGAGTTCATTAAATGGTTGACACACAGCACTTTGGCTTTTAGCTCAGTTGGTTAGAGCAACAGACTCATAATCTGGAGGTCCCAGGTTCAAGCCCTGGATGGCCCACCTCAAAGGAAACAAGCTGAAAACAAGCGTTTTATAGGCTTAACCCTTTGGAAATGAACATTGAAAGTGCAAGGCAACCCGCTTTAAAAAAAAGCAGTGCCTTGCACTTTTTGGCTTATTTTTGCTGAATCTTGCTGAGGTTTAACTGCAAAAAAACTGCAAGCAATATGGCAACAATAAAACTTTATCTCGACACGAGAGCCTGCGCTGCGGGAACGCCCGCACCCGTGAAAATCGCGCTCAACGCCCATGGCGGCACGGTAATGCAGACCACAGGTATAAAAGTCCTGCCGGAACAGTGGGATAGAAAGTCGTGCAAGATTGTGAGGCATCCGCAAAAGCAGGTTCTCAACGCGATGCTTGCCGCGCGTCTCAACGAGTGGCAGATGGCCTTGCTCAAACTGGCGGGAACAGGCGAAGCCCGCACCGCGCGGTCTGCGTCGGAGCTTAAAAAGATGATAATGGATGTTGTCGCGCCAAAGGGCACGGAGGAGGCGCGAGGCGATTTCCTCAGCCATTATGAAAAATACGCCGCGAGCCGCCGCACGCCCGGGACACGTGACGCCTACCGCCAGACGTTGCGCCGCATGGAGGCGTTTGACAAGGACATCCGCCTGCGGACGTTCGCGGACATAGACAAGCGGTGGCTCACGGAGTTTGAGGCGTTCATGTCGCAGACCGCGCATTCGGCCAATGCCCGCGCGTTCCATTTCCGCAACATCCGCGCCGTGTTCAATGACGCGCTCGACGAGGAAGTCACCACGGCCTACCCGTTCAGGAAATTCAAGATACGGAAAGAGCCGACCGCCAAGCGCGCGCTTACGGTGGAGCAGCTGCGCACGCTCGCCACTTTTCCCTGCGAGGAGCACCAGAGGCAATACCGCGACATCTTCATGCTGATGTTCTACCTCATTGGCATGAACGCCGTAGACCTGTTCAAGGCCAAGCCTGACGCCGTTTCCGGCGGGAGGCTTGAGTATGTCCGCTCAAAGACGTACAAGCCTTATTCGATAAAGATTGAGCCTGAGGCGCGGGCTTTGCTTGAGAAGTACAGGGGCGAGCGTCATCTGCTGTCCGTCATGGACACGCGCCGCGACTACAAAGCCTACCTGCACCGGATGAACGACGCCCTGAAGCTCATCGGTGATGTGGTGGTGTGCAATTCCAAAGGAAAGAAGAGGCACACGCCTCTGTTCCCGAATATCAGCCAATACTGGTGCCGCCATTCCTGGGCCACAATCGCCGCCTCGCTCGACATCCCAAAGGAGACCATCGCGGCGGCTCTCGGGCACGGCGGCAACACCGTTACCGACATCTACATCGACTTCGACCGCAGAAAGGTGGACGAGGCCAACCGCCGCGTGCTTGACTGGGTGCTTTACGGGAAACGACAGTAATTTCTGCCGGATTTCAACGAGGAGCGAAGATTGTGCCTCGGGCAGTGCCTTGCACACCTCGAAGATTTCGGACAGCGAGAGACAATAAAAAACGGCTCGGCAGAATAGCGTCGCTGACCGAGCCGTTAATGGTTTGTCCGCTCACGCGGGCTTACCACAACAACGGTGCAAAGTTACACCTTTTTATCCAGAAACAATCTTCATTACCTGAAAAACTAAATTAGCTTCTTCATAATAAATCCGATGATGCGTTGCCTGTTCGCGATGCAAAGGCAAACAACCAGCGCGGCAATGGTGACCCAAAAGCCGTACATCTGCGTTTTCTGCCACCATGTCAGCTCCCGTTCCGCCTCCACCGTCTTGACCACATCCCTGTACTTGTACCGATAGACAACGCTGTCTTTCCGCTGTACCGGCGTTTGCACTTCTTTCGGAATATCCTGCGGCTTCGTTTTCAAGTCGTGGTACAACGTGCCGTCGGGGTTGATACGCGCCTCAGACGTGGCGTAATCATTCTCCAGCCGGCTCACGCTGTCCGCCGTGGTGCGTTCCGCCGTCTGTGCAGGTATCTCTACTCTCACGGTGTCGGTGACGAAATATGTTTTCGTTACCACTTCCGTATGGGTGGTGTCCTGCATCTGTTCCTGTGTCTCCGCCAAATGCTTGCAGGGCGAACATCCTGCAAGCAATATAGCCACGATGAATATGTAAAGCAATGCTTTCATCACTCCGTCTTTTTGATATAGTCAATAATCCCGTCAGCGTGCAGCGTCACGATGGCCTGTTTTCCCTCTTCGCTCAAAAGGTAGTCAACATCAGCCTTGTTGTCCTGGAACAGGTTCTCGGTCAGTACGGCTGGGCATTTCGTATCTCGGCATATCGCGAGGTTCTGCGTCCAATACGGAACTTGGTGTGCGTACTCCCGTACCGACAGCCCTTTATCCTTTGCGGCCTGAATGAGGCATCGCGCCAATGTCTTGCTGTTGACCGAAGCGTTCTTTGAGACGTATGCCGCCCATCCGTGAGCGTCATGCCATTTGCCGTCCGCTCCCGCTGCGTTGCAGTGGATGGAAACGAGCAACGCCCCCTTTGAGCCGTACTTGTTTGCCCTGCGGCAACGTTCGCTCAATGATACGTCGTACTCTTCGGGTGTAATCCTTACTGCTTCTATTCCACGTGCATTAAGCTCCTTTTCGAGCCGGTCCGCAATCTCACGGGCGTATGCGTATTCAAGCAGCCTCCCGTCGGGCGACCGCTTCCCTGCGGTGTCCTGACCGTGTCCGTTGTCAATCAATATTTTCATCTTGACCTCCTTTGTTTATCGGTTTAACATTGTTCCTTTTTCTTTCGCTCAACGCTTTGTTTATTCCGCCCCCGGCCATGAAGCCGCCCACGCAAAGGACAAAAAGTCCGAGGCTGTCTAAGTCCGTTCTCAGATAACCGTTTGAGCAGACGTCGTAAACGAGGCAGAAGCAAACGCACAACCCTATCAACGCCCCGACGATGCACGACAGCACGAGCGCAAAGCTCTTGGAACTGTCAAGACTGTCAGCCTTTATCAGGCTTTTCAGATAATCCGCTATCTTCATCTTTGTCTGTTTTATAATAGTTGTCATATTCGTGGTTGGCGAGCTTCACGAGGCGGCAGTAGTCGCGCGGCGGCATCCTTTTCAGGCACTCGTCATCGGGGCGGACGCACATATTGTGCCGCGCCTCCACAAGCTGCAGGCGCAGCTCGTTGTTCTCGCGCGTAAGCTCGTTGTTGAGCCGCTCCAGCTCGTGCTTCTCGACATAGAGTTTGTCCACGCGGTCGTTCAGCTCGCTGATTTTCGTGTCCTGCTGCTCGATGCGCTCTTTCAGCGTGTCAATCAGCGTCAGCGACACGTCCAGCTTTTTCTTGTACACGTCCAGCTCCCTCAGCCGCGCCTCCGCCTCGGCCTTGCGCCTCTCGGGCTTCATGAAGAAAAGAAACTTTATCAGGCTGAAGCCCCCGAGGGAGGCGACAGCCCCGATAATCACCTGCAATATTCCGTTCAGTTCCATGTCTTTCTCAAAATCATTTCCACACGGCGCCTGTGGCTTAATATCCGTAGTTACCCACTGTCCACGCTTGCACGCTCTGTCCGTTCTCCTGCCATCTGGCGAATATGAACACGCCTGTAACGCCAACCCGGTAGTCGTAATGGTCGTTCGGAGACATGTCGTCGTATATTTTCTGCCCGTCCTGTGTCCACACCCTCAGCAGGCCGGACTGTCTCTGCCTGACGATGACCGCGCGTCCGTCGCAGGCGTCCGCCGGGAGGTAGATGTTGACCGTGTTCGGATTTGTCACAAGGCCGATGACCATCGCCACCGTGCTGTCGAGGTGGGTCACATCCGAGCCGCTGTTGTCGAGGATGTACCTTGTGCCGAGCACGAGGCCACCTGCGAACAGGTTCTGGAAGTAGCCGCCGTATGCCGGGGCGGAGCCTCTGTTGCTGGCCCTGCCGTAGACCCCGGCCACGAAGTTCTGCCCTCTGGCGTCGCCCTCGTCGAGGTCGGCGAAGCCCAGCCCCACGACCGCTCCCATGTGCCTCGCGCCCGACACGGATGTGGCGGCGTTTGTTCCGGCAAGGTTGGCGAACACGCCTGTCGGCGAGATGTAGGCCGTGCCGGTGGAGTAGGCGGGGCTTTGCGCCGCCTGCGCCGTCACCGCGCCCTCTCTGGCGTCAACCGTTATCACGGAGCCGAGACCTGTCAGCGCGGAGTACGCGCCCCCGGACTTGAGCGACCTGATGAGTATTCGCGCAAGGTTGGCGTCAAGCGTCACCTTGTTGTCTTCTGATTCGAGCGTTGACACAATCTTGCCGCCCTGAATGAACCAGTCTCCTATGTTTGCCCCCTCGGCCAGCAGCAGGTTGGTGGCCACGCTCTCGAACGACGCGCCGAAAGGATTCCACTTTGCGGTGTTGTCCGGCGGCGTTCCTGAGAACGTGCCCGCGTCGATGCGCGCTATATAATATGTGTTGCCATACTTCACGCAGTCAAGCCTGTACTCGTTGCCGTAGTATGTCTTCGCGCTGTCATACGGCCCCCGATAGACCATGGCCGGGCTGTGGCCGTCCGCGCCGTCCTTTCCGTCGTATGGCGTCATTCTGACAGGCGTTGTCCACTGTGACAGCAGTCGCAGCCCGTCGCCGCTTATCTCGGCCTTTGTCATCCAAAGATACTGCGCCACGCCCACAAGCGGCATCCCGGTGCCCCATCCGTTTGGGCTGAGCGCGGTTCTGTCGAGCGCGGGCGGAGTGGTGGTGCTGCCGTTCACAGAGAAGCGCAGCTCGGTGTAGCTTCCTGCCTCGCCGTCCTTTCCGTTCTGGCCGTCCGCGCCCTTGTCGCCTTTCGAGCCTTGCGCCACAACCTGCCAGTGTGATGTGTCTGTCGGCGTGAAGCCGCTGCCGGGAGTGGTGTGGATATACCTGTATGTCGAGGTGATACCGCCGGAGGTGTAGCTCACCTCGTCACCCTCATAATAGACATAGCCGGAGTTGTAGACGCCACGGTAGCAGCCTATGTGGCTCTCGCTGCCGCTTTGGCTCTGCACGATAGTTCCCTTTATCCTCAGCCTGCCGTCGCCGCGCGAGTTGAAGTCGAGCGCGTCTCCGAGCTTCATGGCGTTCGCCACCATGTCGAAATAGCTGCCGCCGTCTCCCGACACGATCCTGTCGGTGGTTATGCGCCCCGGCAGAATCTCGGAATAGCCGTAAAGCGCGGCGAAGCTCCTTTCACCGTCATATTCGCTGTTTAACACACCGACAAGCAGATGGTAATATCCTGAAACGCCCTCCAATGCAACCGCCGTCTCTGACAGCAGGAAAGCTCCCGTTTCCGTTGTCTTGCTGACCTTGGCATACAGATAGTATCTCTTTGAGCCGTCATCAAGCCGTGCGCTCTCGTATGCCTCAATGTTCCAATATTTGTACTCGGATGCCTTGTGCGATGAGCTTAGGGTGTTTATGCCCAGTGTCAAGTGCTGGATTATCCCTGCCTCTGCGCTCAGCTGCTTCGTAGCTGCATCATAGGCAACGGTGTGGGCAACCTGTACTGGGTTTGTCTTGCTGTTGACAAAACGGAATTGCAGGCTCTCGTCACCGACAAGCATCTGCATCGTCTGTATGGCTATCGGACTTATGCTGTTCGTGAAGTTGTCGAGCAACGCCGCCTCCAACATCGACATCGTTTCCTTAGCGTCTCGGAAACGCCTCTTTGTGAACTGCAACGCCTCACGATGGTAATCATCCGCCGTGACCTCCGCGCTTTCCAGCTCTTTCAGTTTTGTTGAAAATGAAGTGCCCACGGTGTTGTTCGACAGCTCCAGCTCCGGGCTGTAAGGGTTGTTGATGTAGTCCTTTATGCCGATTATCCTGACCAGCACTCCGTCCTTTTGGAAACGCTTGTCCGAGAACTTGATGTAGCCTCCCAGCTTTATCCGGCCTCCGATGTTTGTCCAGTCTTTCTTCGACCAGATGCCGTCAAGCTCGCCTGAAAAGGTGAACTTCGTCTCCTCATTGTCGAACAGGTACTTCACGCCCTTGCGGAACATATCCCACGACGCCCCCGACTTGCTACTGTTGTCACATATGTAGGCGTCCGGCAGGGCGCAGTGGAACACGGCGTAAGTGTCGCCGGGGCGCGGCACGAAGTCGCTTCCGGGCATCGTCATGCCGTCAATCTCCTGCGGAACGAGCCTGAAGCGGCGTTCTGAATGCACATACCCTGTCAGCGCGCTCTCGGTCTGCTCTATCTCGAACTCCTTTCCGGCGAGCATCCCGGACTGGAAGATGACGGTCATCGTCTCGCCCTCCACCCTGCACTTGGAGTAGTCGAGGCTGTCGGGTATCGAGTCATCGAAGAAGTCGTAAAAGTTGTTTTCCTTGTCAACGGCTTCAACCCCGCTAATCGTGCCCACGCGCTTCGGGTATATGTCCGAGCAGTCCAGACTGTCCTCCGCGAGGCTTGTCAGCTCCTTGTCCGTGCGCCTGATGGAGTAGCCCTTGTCATCCGTGGTGTACCAGCGTGCGTTTGCCTCGTTGAAGCCCTCCTCATCCGAGTACTTCACGCCGTCGTAGCCTATCGTCTGCGACTTCGGCAGCAGCAGCTCCGCGCTTCCGTACTTGCCCGCGTCGATGTTCTGCGTTCCACCCTCCGTAAAGAGGATTTCAACAGGCGGCGTGTCGCCGTAGTTCGAGCGCCCCACGTCCGGCCTGAAGCCGTTGCCGCGTCCATACGACAGTGGTAGGGGGTTGTTTTTATTGTACTCAACCTTGTGCAGATGCACGGTCTTTCCGACAAACTCGAACTCCGTACCCAGCTTCGATGCCATTTGCGATAACGCATCGTAGCAATACGCGTGGTTGTAAGATATGCAGACTTCGTTCCCGTCCACGCATTCGCCGACCTGCCAGCCAGTGTCGCGGCGATTCATATTGTCAATGAACATCTGCAGGTGCTCATGCGGTTTCGCCGTCAGGCTGAACTTTAGCCGTCCGTCAACAGGGTTGCGGAACTTCCACATCTTCGCGTAGGCCTGTGGGCTTTCCATCGTCACGGTGTACTCGAAGTTGCGGCTGTGCCTCATCTTGAACGCTTCGGGGCGTATGAGTGTGTACCGTTCGCCCTGAAACACGCAGTATGCCCCGACAGGCAACTCCACGTGCTCCGCGAGGGAGTAGTATAGCGTGAGGTTATAATCGCCCATAATTACCCTGTGGCGGTAGCTGCTGTCGTCAACCTCCACGTCGAGCAGCGGCGTGTCATTGTCTCCGTATATTTTCATTGCCTGATACTGGTTTTAAACAAAGGTTATTGAGGGGGCGCGGGATGCCACCGCGCCGCCCTGTTCCTCACTCCTGCGGCAGTGTCACGCTGTCGGGCGCGTCGTCCGACGGTACGCGCAGGTAGGCCTTGCCTGCGGCCACCGTCTTGTTGTTGGCCAGATAGAAGCCGGAGCCGTTCACGCCCTTGCTGTTGAGTATGAAATTGGTGTAGCCGTCCTGCTCGTCCGGCAGCTGGGCTATCGTCTCAAGCACTCCCACGAACATATTGCCCTCCGTGGGGCTTACGTCACCCTCAGCCAGCGGCACATAGACTCCTGCCGCGCCGCCGTCCAGCGACCTTAGCAGCACGCCCTCGCCCGCCGCCACAGTATCGGTGCGTGTGAGGTTTAAGGTAGAGCCGGTCACGGTGGCCGTGTACGCCGCCACACCCGCCGTCCTCGTGAAGTCAAGGGCGACCTCCGGGGTGAACGTGGCCAGGCCGCTGTCGCCGACAGACACCCACACCGCCCTGACGGCGTACTTCTGCGCCTGCTGAAGCTCCGCCTGCGCAGACTGAAGCTCCGCGAGCACCGTCTGAAGCGTCTTCGCCGCCTCGTCAAGCGCGTTAGTGCCGTCGTAGCCGCCGAGGCCGTAGACGTAGATGTCGCCGTTGGCCATTATCTCAAAGGCGTTCTTGCGGTCATCATCCGAAGTGCCGATGCCGACGCTGTGGCGGGTCGTTGCGTTGGATTTGTTGTAGGAGCCCTCGGCGTGCTCGACGTCGTTTTGGGCCTGCGTGTTATTTCCCTCTGCGTGGGAATTAGCTCCTGATGCTGTTGTGGAACTTCCCTCGGCGTGGGAAGAATATCCGTTGGCTGCTGTCGCATACCCCTCGGCGTGGGAATAATCTCCGTCGGCGATAGTTTCACCGCCCTCGGCGTGACTCCACTTGCCTGTTGCCTGGTTGTTCGTATAGTCGTTGAATATCTCGGCGTCCTTTCCCTCTCCCGGTTTCCCGACGCCTCCGATGCCCTCAATCTCTGCCTTGGTGGCGTACTTGCCGTCAGCCTCGGTCTCTGTGAGCAGACCCTCGGTGCTCGGAATCTCGGCCTTGGTGGCGTAGCCGCTCAAATCCGGCTGCGCGTACTCCTTTATCTGCTCCGTGGTGACGTGGCCGTTGCCGTCCGCCGTCTCCACGGGTATCTTCTCGCTGCCCGCAATGGCCGCGAGCGCATTGAGCTGCCCTATCTGCTTGCCTGTAATCTCTATCTCTGCCATAAATTCGTTAATTCTTAATTGTTAATTATTCATTCTTCATTACCAACGCCTCCCCCGCCTTGGTGAGCAGCGGGAGGCCGCCCTTGGTGAGCAGCGCGCCCGCGAGCACATACGTGTCGCCGCCGCACGAGCACAGCGGGCAGCCCGGCCACCCTGCGGCGTCGAGCACCGCCACGGGCAGCGCGGCCACGGGAACGCCCGCAACGGCCATCCTTGCCTTTCCTGCCATAGCACTGTCGCTTGAAAAGCCCTCACTCCACGGCCTGCCGCTTGGCCGCCGCACCTCGTTCTCGCTCTCCAGCGTCACCGTGAGGCCGGCGGGCACGCACACCATGAACATATTCCCTGTCAGGACGTCTATCGGCGTCTTCTTCATCCCGTCGATGCAGGCGTAGATGATGACGCGCCCGCCGTCGCCCCTGCGCACGAGCTGCACCACCGTGTCTCCCTGCGACACATAGCTTGCTGTCCAAGTGCCGTTTGTGTTTGTAAAAACAAGTTCCTGTACTTCCATAACTGTATGCTTTTATGATTGTTTGTTTTCCAGAGCCGCGACACGCGCCGCGAGTGCGGCCAGCTCGTCGGCGTCGGCCAGCTTTCCACTTTTTGGAACTGTCAGTACCGCCTTGTCTTCTGCCCCTGCCGGTGTGAGTGTCAGCGTGTACATTTGCCCCTCGGCGGTCTCAAACGTTATGCTCCTGAAGTATGTGTTTCTCGGCACTCTGACGCAGAAGATGCCGTCAAGACCTGTCACGGTGAATGTGTTGCCGCTCTTGTCCGCCTGAATACTCGTTTCATGCAGTGTCAGGTCGGTGTCCGTGCCGAACGTCACCTTGTCACCCCTTGTGAGGGCTTGTATCTGCGAGCCGCCGGCCTGCCGCGACACCGCCAGCAGCCTTTCACCTGTGCTTTGGTTTTTCAGCTGGTTCTGTGTGATGATGAAGTCGCCCCATGTCCACAGCAGGGTGTCAACGGTGTCGCCGCCCGCGCTTTTCAGCCGCAGGAGCGTCATGTCGTTGCCGTCGAAGTTGGCTGTGACGCCTCCAGCCTCCGTCGCCGCCCATTCCGCGAAGCTGTAGCTTGCCCCGACATATTCCGGCAGCTCTTTCTTTATGCCGTCTTTGAGGGCCGCGATGTCCGTCTCCGCACGGTCGAGTCCGCTTTCCAGTACGCCGACCCGGTTGCCCAAAGTCGTGATGTCACTCTGTCTGGGATAGTCCTTGTCTATCGTGAGCGACACGCCCGGAGTTCCGTCCTTATAATATATTGTGGCGTTGAAAGCATATACCTCGCTTATGGAGATGCTGTTTATGTAGCAGTTGCGCGGCACATTGAAGACAACGCGCATTGTCCGTGTGCTGTCTGCCATTATGTTTGTTGACAGCTGGATTTCCGCTATGTCCCGCGTGCTGCTGCTTGTCACCATCTCAATGTAGGAGGAGTTTGACGAGTCGCTGGAGACCTCCAGTGGCTCGGAGCTTGCCCTGTTGACGGTTATAGTGTCAAGGTTGCTCCATGTGTCGCCGTTTTGGCTTGACGCATCCGCGTCGCGCATCACCATCAGCTCCCGCTGCCCGGTGCTGTAGTTTAGCATCTGGCCGTTGTGCAGGATGAAGTCGCCCCACGCCCACAGGCAAGTCTTCTCCCATCCCCCTGCGGCTGTCCTCTTTATCTCCAGCTGGTTGAATGTCCTGCCGCCTATGGTGATTTCCGCCTCGCCGTGCCTCATGTCCGCGTAGCTTCCGAAGACATATGACACGATATTCCGGGTGTGCCGGCTGAATGATATGTCATCCACCTTGCCGCCGTATTCGGTGACGGCCTGCCTCATTGCGTCAGTAAGCAGGAATCTCACAGTCCTGTTTCCAGCTGTGTGTGCGGCGGGCACGTATAGCCCCGCGAGGCTCTCCGCCGTCGGCAGCTCCGATATTCTTATCTTTTTCATGTCTGTATGGTGTTTTGTTGTCCGCTTTCCGCGTCGGCCTCCATGTCGAAAGCGTTGCCGCCGCCCTCGTCGGTCAGTATCGCGCCGTCCTCTGCGGCAAGCACGATGTCGCTCTCAATCCTGAACAGCCCGGTGAACGCCAGCGTGAGCGTGAGGGCGAGCCACGGCCTGCCGTCGGGGCAGAACTCCGTCACCTGGCACGACTTGTAGTAGAAAGGGAAGTCCTGCTCCAGCTCTGCGACCGTCAGCAGTCTCTCTTCCGGCTGAATCAGGTTGTGCAGCAGCGCGTCATAGTTTTTCCATAGCCCGGCGAGAGTCTCGGCTCTCATAAGGCATTTCAGCCGCACGTCCTTTGTCTTGAACGTGACCGTCTTGCCGTCGTATATCGCGCCCGGCAGCGTGGATATGTTGCGGAGCATGTTCGGTTTCACGGCGGCTGGTCTCATTATCTCGGCGAGCGTACCCTGAAGCACCAGCAGGCCGTAGTCGCTGGCCGGCACGCCGTCAATCATGTATTCACCGCATGCGGGCACACCGCCCTCCGGCGGCTCGTATGTGTAATCCTGCATCGGGAAGTCATCGGCGAGCTTCAGCGTGGCCGTGCCGAGCGTCCTTGCGATGTCGAGGTTGGGGACCTGTGTCATTCTCAGGCGGTATTTCCGCCCGATGCTCGCGCAGTCGAAGTCGTGGTAAGAGCCGCCTGACAGAAGCTCCACAAGCCTCGTAAGTCCGTCAGCGTCTCTGAAAGCGAGCGTGACGGACACCTCGCGCGTGTCCAGCCGCGGGGCGGAAAGGTCGGCTTCCACACCGTCCTCTTCCTGCCAGTCGTTGCTCTCGACGGCTTTCATTGGCGGCATGGAGACAAGTCCGTTCCAGCCTCCCTCGGTCACATACACCCCATACTGCTGGTATGCGTCGCTGCCGTCTATATAGAGTCTTCCTGTCATGCCGTCACCTTATCCTTACGCCTTTCAGGGCAATGTCATTGAGCGTGTTCCTGACCTCCCTCACGTCGCCCTCCACGGCCTCCATCCTGCTTGACATGCCGTCCGTGTTGCTCTCAATGTTGAGCACGCTCTGCAGTATCATGTTTGCCGTGCTGAGCAGCAGCTTCGTGTTCTCGCTGATGGAGTAGGTGTGTCCTTGTATGGCCGTGGCGCGTCCGTTAAGCTCGTCAACGCTGTCCTGCGAGGCGGTGGCGATGCCCTTGGCCGAGGCCTCGCGTGTGTCGCCGTCTTCTGACTCCCAGCCGAACGTCTCGGCCATCTTGTCGCGCTCGGCCAGCATCCTGTCGCTGACGGACTTCGCCCAGTTCTGCAGATAGGACACCTCGTCTTCGGTGTAGCCGTCCTCTCCAAGCTCCGCCCATTTGTTATAGAGCTTCTGCAATTCATCCCTGTACACGTTTGACATGAGCGAGGCGAGGATGCTCTTCCTCATGTACTCCCCGAAGCTGTCGGCGAAGTCCTCGTTGTCCGCGTCGAGGTCGGCCAGCATGTCAACATAGCCGTCGTAGAACGAGTCGAACGACAGGCCGGTGGTGGCCTCCTTCATGCTCTCCACAACCTCATCACTCTGCTCTTCTATGGCTATGAGCTTCTCTAAATAGTCCTGCGTCGCGTAGTCGAGCCGCGCCCAGAACTCCGGCATCTCCTCCTTTATTTTCTCCAACTCGTCGGCGGTGGAGTTCTGCAGCGTCTGGAACACCGCCATGTCCTGCACGTGGGTGTACTTGCGCAGCTCGGCCAGCCAGCCGCCGAGGTCGTCGTTCGTCCGCGCGGCTATCGAGTTGGTGAACAACCCAGACCCGGAGCTGCCGCGGGCCGCCAGCAGGTTGCGGGTGGCCTCCGCCTCCTTTTCCAGCAAATCCAGAGCCTCCTGCCCGGCTTTCTGCGCCTCCGCGCCGTAGTCTATGTCGATGTACTCCTTTTTCTTCGCTATCAGGTCGTTCCACACGTCCACCAGCAAGTCGTACTGGCCTTTCATCGCCTCGTACTCCGAGTAGTCCGCGCCGAAGAGTCCGTCCAGCGCGCCCACCACCTTGCCGATACCGTTCACCGCCGCCATCGCCCCGCCCACGACGTCGCC
The DNA here is from genome assembly GCA_944320305.1 of uncultured Prevotella sp. Taxonomy (GTDB): domain Bacteria; phylum Bacteroidota; class Bacteroidia; order Bacteroidales; family Bacteroidaceae; genus Prevotella. The sequence goes on from CALUGW010000022.1 coordinate 18,180, forward strand.
GGACATTATCTGCCCCACGCCCGCCGCCGTCTCGCCGAGGCCGCCCACGGCGTCGGCCACACCTGAAATCTTCGCGCCTAGCTCGTCGCTGTCGAATATCGTGCCGAGGCTCTGGCCGAACTCCGACAGGGCGGGGGCGAACGCAGACACCGCGCTGCCTATCTTGGCCACGCCCTCGGCCTCGTCGCCGCTCTTTATCGCCGCCGAGGCCGCCTTTATGTCCTCTTCCAGACGCTTGAACGGACTGCGGCTGCCCAGCTCGCCTTTCAGCCGCGCTATGCCGTTGCGCAGCGACTCGACCTTTTCGGGCGACCGCTCCAGACCCTGCAATGTGTTCTCGCTGACGCCGAGGCCGAGTATGTCGCCGCGCGTCACCGTCTTGCCGTCTATGGTGGCCGCGCCCTTAGCGTCTTTCTGCGCTCCGAGCCAGTCCATGAGCAGCTCGGCCTTGTCGATTATCTTCTGTATCTCGGCCACGCTCCTCTCCGAGGCGTCAGCGAACAGCTGCCCCATGAGCGTTGTCGAGCCGCGCATCTCCTCATCCAGAGCGTCAAGTTCCTCTGCCTTTTGCTTCAGCAGGAAGGCCTCCTCTGCGCTGCCACTCCCGGCATTGAGCAGCTTGGCGTCGTACTTGGCGGCGATGGCGTTGCGCCTCTGCATATAGTCGCCGTACTTCGCGTAGTATTCGTTCCACGCCGCCTCCTGCTGCTCCGTGAGTTGGCGGTTGCCCTTTATCATGGCCTTGAGCGCAAGGTCGTTGTACGCCTCTATCTGCTCCCGCTGCTCCGGGGCGAGGTCGGCCACGGTAAGGTTGAGCGATGCGCGGTAGGCTATCGTTTCCGCCTTTGTCGCCTTGGGGTGTGCATTCTGCCACTCCAACACCTTTTCGTCCGCGAGGGCGTCTACCATGTCCTGCCCGCGCTTCTTATTTTCTGCAATAAGGCGGTCGTAGTTGAGCTTTATCTGGGCTTTCTGCTTCTCGTACCCCTCATCCATGTTCTCAATCTGGCGCTGACGTATCTCCAGCTCCGCTTCCGCATTGGCAGCGATAACCGCGTCTTTGTATTCGTCGATTTTCTGCGTCCGCTCTGCGGTTTGGTCTTCAACACGCTCAACTTCCCGTTGCGTCCTTGCACCCGACCGCGTCTGCTTTGACACGCTGTAGCTGTCGATGTGGCTCTGTGCGTCCGCAATGTTCTTGCGTATCTCTGCGGCTTTCTTCGTTTTCAGCTCGGCCTCTGTCATCGCGTCGAGCAATCCTTGCTGCTCTTTGAGGTACTTTTCCCAGTAGGCTTTGTTCTTGACTACCTCTTTGGGCGTGTCATCGCCCTGCTTCGTTTCAGGAGCGGTGCCAAAGCGACGCTCGGCCTCCTGCATGGTGTCGTTGTATATCTTGCGAGCCTTGGCCGCTTCATTGAGGATTTCTTTCAGCTCGTTTGTCGTGTAGGTGTACGAGCCTATGCCCGTCATCGGGTCGCCTGGAATGTAGTGCGTCCTGTCGAACTGCTTGGCCCATTCTTCGTCAAGTTTTACGCCCTGTTTACCCTCTAATACTGGTTTCAACTGGGCAAAATACAGTTCGGCAAGGTTCATTCCGCCTTTTGTTCTTTGGTTGCCAAACCGTTCTTTTAGAAACTCATATAATTTGTTGCGCTGTTCACTTTCTATTTCAACGTAGGTGTCAGAAGCCTCCTTTGTGGATTTCTCCAATGCACGTGCCTTAGCCGCTGCAATAGCCGCGTCCTTTACCGCATTGTAAGCCGCCGCCACATCTTCGAGCGAACGCACCTCGGAACTCAATCCCTCCAAGTATTTCCCGTACTGGTCGATAATGGCTTTCTTTGCCGCCTCGTATTCGTTCGTGCCTTTTTTCGCGGCCTGTAAACGGGCAAACAGAGCGTCTATCTGCAATTCCTCTGACCTGTATGAGTTCACGGCTTCTTTTGCGGTGTCATTGAGCCTCTTTTGTGCCTTTTCCGCGTCCGTTTGGTATGTCACGAGTTTGTATATCCCATAGCCCAGCGCGACAACGCCAGCGAGAGCCAACGCCCACGGGTTCGCCATAATGACTGCGTTTAACCGTGCAGCAACCGCCGTTAGCCTTGTTTTGGCAACGGACAACACACCAGTAGCGGTGGCATTTGCCGCCTGCGCCGCCGTATTTGCCGCTGTTTCTACCGTGTTTGCACGGCGCACGGTGCTGTCGAGCAATGCCGCCTTGCTGTTTACCTCACGGGCTGCGGTGTTTCTTGCCTTTGAAGCGGTATTGAGGTTTTCTTCCGCCGTTTCCAATGCTGTTTGAGCCTTGGCTATTTTCTTAGACGTAGTTTCGTCAACCGTAGCCGCCATTTCCTTGCGGATGGCAACAATGTTTCGGCTGTGCTGCACTTCTTCCGCCCGTGCCGCAACGAGCTTTTCGTTGATGGCCGCAATTTCCCTGTTCTTTGCGGCGACAACCTCGTTTGAGGCCTGCGCCTCTTTCAACGCCCGTGCCTGTGCTATTGCAGCGTCTTTCTGCTCCTGCAACCTCTGCGCACGTAGGGCTGCGCGGCTCTGTGCCTCGCTCTCAATGGCAATGCGTTTCTGTGCTGATGCCGTCTGTTCCGATGCGGCCTCCTGTATGACGGCTTCAAGCTCCGCTCTCTTGGCGGCGACATTTTCCGCCGCTGCCACCTTTGCCGCCTCCGCCGCCGTCAACCGCTCACGGGCTGCGTTCAGCTCCGCCTGCGTGGTGACGGCCAGCTGCGTTTGACGCTCCATCTCTGCGGCTATCTCCGCTTTGACGGCTGTATAGTATGCCTCCGAGGTCTTGGATAGATTGAGTTTGGAAATTTGTGCCTTTTGCTCTGCCGACATGACGGCGTACAGCTGCGCCGCTTCTTCGGTATGCTTTACCGTCTTGACCGTGTTCTGCACTGCTGCGGTGGCCAATACGGCTGCTTTGTACGCCCCGTATGTTGATATTACGGCCATCAATGCCTCTCCGACATCTCTCCAATGTTCAACAAGAGTAGATACAAGGCCGATGCTTTCAGAAATGATTCCCTGTGTGGACTGGCCTATCTCGTTAAACATCTGCTCGAAGCCGTCCTGCAAGTTGGATAACTGGCCTGTAATGGTCTTGCTTTGCGCCTCCATGAGGCCACCGAACTTGCCGCCCTCGTTAGTAAGGTTGATGATGGCCTGTTGCACTTCGGGAAAGCCCACCTTTCCCTCCTCAACCATCTTTCGGATTTCCTCTTTCGCCACCCCGAACTGCTTTGCCAGCTCGTCGGCCAAAGGAATACCACGGCCCAGGAACTGGTTGAGGTCGGCTGTATAGAGCCGACCCTGCGTCATCGTAGTGCCGTAAAGATAAGCGAGGTCGCCAATAGGGATGGAAAGTCCGGCGCAGATGTCTCCGAGGCGTATCAGCGTCTCGTTTACCTTGTCGGCCTCCACGCCGTATGCGAGCAGCTGACGCGCCGCGTTGGAAATGTCCGTGACGCCGAACGGCGTGGTGGCTGCGGTGTGTATCAACTGCGACATCAGGTTCTCGGCCACGGCGGCGTCGCCTGTGAGCACCTTAAAGGCAGCCTCAAGCTGCTGGAACTGTCCGCGCACCGTCGCGACCTGCACGGCGAAGTCCTTAACCTGTTGCACGGCGAACACGCCCGCTATCGACGCGCCTATCTTCTTCATGGCCGTGTCTATCCTGTCACCCTCCTTGGCGGCGGACGTTCCGACGCCCGCGAGTATGCTCCGCGCCTGCGCCGCGTCCGTGCGCAGCTGGCTGTTGTCAAGCCCTGTGGCGTAGTATATGCGCCCCTTGTCGTTCTCCATCAGTCGAAACTTTCAAAAATTCTCCTCACCTTTTCCCTGTTCGCCGGGTCGTCGGCCTTTATGGGTTTCCGGCTCTTGCCGCCGCTCTTGTCCGCCTTGCCCCTGTAGCTGGGCAGCGTCGCCCCGTAGAGCACCATGTTGGCGTAGCTCATGCTGTGGAGCACGTGGTCAAAGGGCAGTCCGAACGCCTTGGCCGTTCCGGCGACTATCGCCCAGACGCTGTCGTTGGCGTCTCCACTTTCGTCGGTCTGAGCATGTTTATCTCTGTCAGGAAAGTGGTAAGCCCGAAAAAATCGCCTATCTCCATCTTCTGAAGCAGCGAGCCGACAAGCAGGTTGAGGGCTTTTGGCGAGCAGCACTCAAGTATTTCCTTTGAAAGCTCCGCCTTTCGGTCTGTCGTCTTCTCGACCTCGACATTCTTGTGCAGCCTGACAAGCCCCCACAAATACCGTCTCTCCCGCTTCTCGCGGACAGTCCTTGTCTCCGTGAGGTGTCTCGCGCCGAGTATGAGTATCGCGGCCACATCGCCCAGCGCCCTACAGTCCTTTGCCACCGACAGGCTCTCCTCGACCACCCTCTGGGGGTCAAGCTTCGTTTTAGGCAGGCGCGACACGGCCTCCGAGGCCAGAATCAGCGTGGCCGTGCTGGGCGGCGCGACCCTGTATGTCCGCCCGCAGACGCTTATCTCGTCTTCCTTTTGCAGGATGGTCTCGGCCACCCTCTGTTCCATTGTCTTGTCTCCCATCTGCTTTGTGTTTTTGAATTTCGGGGCAGGATGGGGAGTCGAACCCCATCCTGCCTGTTGCCTTATGAGTCGCTTTGCTCGCTCGGAACGTAGCTCTTTACGGTTTTGCCCGTCTTGGGCTTCAGGGCGCGTGCCACGTAGTGGCGCAGCTGGCCGTCGGCTGTGGTGTAGCTCTCCTCCACGCGCAGGACACAACGGTCTATCTGGATTGCGGGGCAGTCTTTGTCTTGCGCCTCGACACGCAATGCGTGTTCGCCTGCTATTACACCGTCATCGTCCTCAAACGACGGCTCTTCACCTTTCTTGACGAACTCATCCCATTCAAGCTGGTATGTGTTCTTGCCCGGCAGGTAGTCAACGAGCGCACCGCCCTCTTCCGTGGCGGTCTTCTCGGTGCCTGCGGTCGTCGTGAGCTGCGTGCTGTCCTCTTTCGGGGTGGGCAGCTCCGTCCATTCCCCGGTAGGCGCACCATCGGTGCTTGTGGCGTGCTTCAGGTCGCACTCGCCCCAGTTCAATACTGCCATAGTCTTTTGTTTTTTTGTTTGTTAATACTCTTGTTGTCTCTCACTCCGTGCCGTCGTAGTAGCTGTACTTGAGCCTCACGACGACGAAATGCTGGTGTGTGTCTGGCTCTTCCTCTGTGCAGACGGTCTGCTGCAACTTGAACTTGTAGCATGACACGGCGGTCGTGAGGCTGTCCGCCCACTGCTGCGCGAGGCGTTCCACTTCTTCCAGCCGCTGGCCGTCCTCAACCCAAACGCCGTTTCCGTATGGGTCTGTGTCGGGTACATAGATATGCACCGTAACTACCCCTGTTTGGATTTGGTCGGCAAGTCCTGCCGTGAATATCACGACCGCATCCTCTTTGCGGCTGTCGCGTGGCCTCATGCCCTTGCGATAGACCTCACCCGTTATCTGCTCGTACAGGGTGCTATCCCTCAGCAGGCGGTAAATGTCGCCTTGTATCTGCTTCGATGTCTTTGCCATGGCCGTTACTGCTTTACTTCAAACCGAGTTGTTTCAGCATATACGGAACAATGCGGTCTGCCGTAAGTTCCGAGCTGTCGAGGACATCATAGCCTCTGTTCTTGACGTGTGCGGCGTACTCCATCCCTGCAACCACTATCAGGCAAATGCCTTTCGGAAAGCGTCTGACAAGCTGCTTTGCGAACGCCGCACCTTGCTTCGAGCCTTGGCCTCCCTCCTTTACGGTTTCAAAGGAACTTTGGCTGACTATCCTGCCGTCAACGGCCACTACGTAGCCGATACTGCTGCGCAGGTTGCCCGTCTGGTCTTTATAAGAGTTGGTGGAACGGGCGACATTCAGGCACAGCTCCCCACAGTACGCCAGCGTCCGTATCGCGGCCTGTTCAAGACCTCTCAACCTCTGCTCCGTGTACCTGTCTATCTCCGACATCGGGGTTATCTGTCTGATGGGCATACCTCGTTCCTCCTATACCAATATCCTCAACTGGCAAACCGCCTCCAACGGCTCTATCTGCATGATGGAAAACTCCCCAAGCTCCTTTCCTGCCAAGTCTTTCAGCCTAACCTGTTCAACGCCCTCAAACGGCTGCTCCTCAATCAATATTGAGAAATGCGCCACGGTGAAATGTTCACCGTTCACCTTTCCGAGCTTGTCGTACTTGTTGGCCGTCCACTGACAGGGTATCGGGTCGCCCCACGAAAATGTCGGGTTTTTGGCGTAGCCTGTTTCGGGGTCTATGCCGCCACCCGTCTTTTCTTTTACTTCGATAGTGCCGTTTGGAATAATCATATCCTGTTTCCTTTGTAGCCATAAATCGATTTCGGCGTTCCCGTTTCATCAGCCGCGTCGTATTCCCCATACAGGCTGTTGGCGCGGTTGCGGAACTGCTTGCGCTGTTCGTCTGTAAAGGAATAGTTTTGCCCACCCTGCGAAACGTCGGGTGCTACCGAGAGCCACAACAGCAAGTCTGCAATGGCAAGGTTGTACGCCTTACCACTCAATACTTCCTGCGTTGCCTCTGCTGTAAGCTGCAACCCCCGTTTGTCCGCAACGGTCGTAAGTGTCCGTAGCGGTATCGGGTATGAGCTTATGCCTTTCAGTGCTTCAAGAACGGTCTGTGCCATAATGTCACGTCAATTATTACTCATCCCAGTCTTTCGCGTCAGTGCGCACGTACAGGTTGCGGTAGGCCGTGTCGAATACGGGCACTGCATCCGCCTGTCCAATCGTCACCTCGCTCTTTGGCTCGATTGTGCCATACTTCTTGATGACGGTGTGCGCGCGTTCAGCGCGTAGGATCAGCTCGTCATTCTCCTGCAGAATGTCATACTGCGTCGTGCCGAGCCGTTCCGACTCCGAGATTACCATGCGGCTGTCCTCGAACGGGTTGCCCGATGTGTGCGTGCCGTCGGCGAACTCGCGGGTGACGGTCTGGTCGATGACGCGCAGCTGTATGCCGTTGAGCCACGCCTGCCGGGCGAGCATCTGGTTGACCTGCGCGAGGTCGGGGGTCTGCGAGATGCCCAGCGCGTTGGCCGCGAACGAGGCGCACGCCTTGATGACCTGCTCCGACGAGGCTATCTTGTAGAACTCGTCGAGGTTGACGAACGCGAACTTGGGGTTCAGGTCGTGGTCTTTCGCGAACTTGACCAGCGTCTTCAAATCTCCGATGACGTCCGCCGTCTCCTTGTTGTTCCAGTCAACGGTGGTCTTGAGCTTCATTTCCGGGTCAACGTCGTAGTCCAGGTCGAACTCGTTCGCATACGTCGCGTTGGTGGTCGTGGTGAACGCCAGCCTGCCCGCGTTCGAGGCGAGCTTCCACGCGATGAACTCCAGCTCGGACTGCACGCCGTTGAAACAGAAGTCGATATCATTTCCCCACCAGCTCACGAGCTTCGTGGCGTCGTCATCCTGCGCGAACGCGAGCGCGGTCTGGTAGTCCTTGATTTCCGAGCGGCTCATCTCGCGCGAGATGCTTATGAACGGTATGTCGCCCTTCGCGCTCTCGAATATTGGACGCCGCTTGCGGAGTATCGTTCCGTTGTCGGTGTGCAGGTCTGCGGCCACGTTCTTTTTCTCGAGCTGGTTGCCGAGCGTGCGCCAGATGAAGCCGTTGACCTTTTTCAGCGGGAAGTGCGTGGCGAACGTGAACGGCTTCGCGTCCGCAGTGTCCAGACGCGCCTGCACCATCTGCCGCGAGAGACCGTGGATAAGTGTGTTTACTATTGTTCCTGACATGATGATAGCGTTTTACGTTAATAATTGATGATGCCTTTCAGGTGTTCCGCGATGCACTCAGGTAGCGGATTCCCCTTGGTGACGGCCATGAGCCATGCGTCCGTGTCGATGTTGCTGCCTTTGGCAAAAGGCTTGCCCGTTCCGACAATGGTCTGCGGCACGTACTTCAACGCCGACGAAGTGTCAGCCGACTGCGCGGCTGCTTCGATGATGAAGCCGTCCTTTGCAACAGCTCCGATGGCCGTGCCTATCGTTATCGTATCGTAGGTCTTGCTCGACGTGGTGTCTATCGCCGTAATGGCATACGCCTTTCCGCCAACATCCGACATGATGAAATTGCCGACGGCGAAATTGTGAAATTTGGCGACCTTGATTTGAGTATCGCTTGCTCCGACTTGGGCAACTACCTGTGCAATCTTGACTACGTGGCAGATGCCCTTTTCGTCGGCTGCGCTCAAAACTGCGCCCTCACGGATATAGTCGCCGCCAAGGTCGGAAGAATAGACAGACACGCCGCCCCTGATGTCGGCGACCTTGTGCATGATAACGCGAGGCGTTCTTGTGTCTCGGTTTCTTTTCACTGTCATTCCCATCTTTCTATGGTTTTGAATTGTTAGACATTAGAACGGCTGTCCGTCCGAGGTCGGCTTGCTGTCGCGGTGTGCGATAGCTGCTTCCTGCTCTTTGGTCAATGTTCCGTCCTGATTACCCTGATTGCCCGTTGCGGACGGGCGACCGAATACAGCCCCTCTCTGCGCCGTAGCCTTGACAATGCCGTCAACTTCCTTTGTGATGTCACCAATGAGCGTGGTAAACTCCTCATCGGTGATGTTGTCAACGGGTGTACGCTCGTAGCCTTTCCGCAGGCTTTCGGGCAGCCTGCCGATAACCTCGCTGAGTTGCTGTTTGCGCGTAGTGGTCGTGCGCTCAGTTTCCATCTTGGCTATCCGCTCGCTCAACGCCTTGTTTGTGTCGATGAGCGTCTTTGCCCACTCTGGAACTTGCTCTGCTCCCTCTCCTGCGCCCTCGTTCTTCTTGGTTTCAGTACCATGCTCACTGCCTGTACCGCCCCCGTTTTCGAGCTTTACGCCGTCTTTCAGGCCGTAACGCTGCTCGTAGTTGTGGACTGCTGTCTGCTGTGCCTCTGTTGCCCGACTATCACCGTAGCTCTCAATGATGTCGATGAACTCCTGCGTCACCCCTGCCACGGCAGTTGTGACCTGTTCGGCAGTCGTTACAGTCTTGGCGAGCTTGTCGGCAATCCTGTTCAGCACGTTTGCATTGACCCCCGGAAATTTGGCTTTCAATGCCTCGAATAAATCCTTTTTCATGTGTAAACTAATTAGTTGATGCAAAGATATGGATTTTATTCAATCCGCAAAACGTCGAGGCTGAATTATTTGTTGTTTTATAGTATTTTTAGATTTAAGGCGGATGTTTTGGTGTGATAAACGGTTTTGTTTATAAAAGGGGTGGGGTTGTCTCCGCCGGGGAAAACAAAAAGGGGGTGCTGCTTGCATCCCCTATAAGTTCCGAACGCTGACGGCGTTCAAGCCTCAAAGCACGGCAACCGCCTTGCGGATGTTTTCAAGCACGGCGGCAAGTTTGTTGTTGCGCCGCGCCGTCTGCATATTGTAGGCCGATTGCATATTTACCCAAACGTGGGCAGGAATGCCCGTTGCGGCCTCTATTTTCAAAGCGTATTCAGTCGTTACGGGGCGTTTGCCGTTCACCACTTCATTAAGCACGGAGTAAGAAACGCCGATGAGGGCGGCAAACTTCCTTTGCGATATGCCGCGAGCCTCTAACTCGTCTTTCAGTATTTCGCCCGGATGTATGGGCGTGGATGGCTGCAACTCGTGCGGCGCGTAGGTTTTCTTTGCTGTTTCCATATCGAACGTTATTTGTAATGGTTGCTAATATCCAACAGGCGGCAGAACGTTATTATTTGCTCGTTTAGGACTTCGCGCACGGTAAATTCAAGTCTGTATTTGCGGTTTATCCGCACGGATGAAATGCCCTTTTTGTCGCCCTGCAAAACTTCATAGTTCAAAGAATTGTTACGGAACAAGTCCGTTACCGAGTTCGCCGACGAAAGCAGGAAAACCGCCTTTTGGTAGCCCCTTATCACTTCGGGCTGGTAGCGGTGTTTCTTGTCGCTTGTCTTGCCGTCGGTGTAGAGTTCACGCAAATAGTCCTTGTCAAATTCAATGTACATACGCCGTCCGTTTGTGTGCAAAGGTAGTCATTATCCCCGATATTCGCAAATTATCGAACGCTTTTTTACTGCCGTTAAAATCAAAGCGCGTTTTTATCGTAAATCGCGGAAAAACAAGTAACTTTGCGACATGGAGCGGATAAGGCTGTCATCGGAAGAAAAGAAAGTGCTGCGCGAGCTGCGCCGTGGCAACACGGACGTTCCGCACGGCATGTGCCACTACGCGTACTTCGACGCGGTGGTGTCGCTCACCGGGAAGCGGCTCATCCGCTCGAAAACGAATTACGACAAGGTGATTGACACCCGGCTCACGCCGAAAGGCTATGCCTACATGAACGGCAACCCGCACCTGTGGAATCCCGTGAACTGGACGATGGTCGCGGCGATAGCCGCCTGCGTGGCCGCCGTGGCCGCGACGCTGGCGTTGTTCGTCTCATGCGCGGCTCTCGCCGCGACATAGAAGAAAACACGAATGGAAAGGATAAGCCTCACACGGAGCGAGAAAGAGGTGCTGCGGCTACTGGGTGGGTACTTCTCCGTCTGCAACATTTAAGACAACGAGAGACAAAAAATGAAGAAATTAACTACACTTTCCGCTGCATCCCTGATAAAGGTACAGTTTTTCCACCCCAAGGAGGGTGGCGCGACGGAGTTCTACTTTGGGTCGCTCGCGGCCATCTACGAGATGTTCGACCCTGCCGAGATTGGCTGTCGGCTTGAAGCCCTGTGGGCTGCTGGCATAGACGAGGCGAATCCAAAGGCTACCCGTTTATGTGTCATCTCCAAGCACGTTTTATATCGTAAATCACAGAAAAACAAGTAACTTTGCAACATGAAGTACGATTTTTACAAAAACAACGAGAGCGACACCATCTTCTGGGTGGATAATACGGATTGTGTCGGTAAATGGTTATTTTCTTTCGACAAGAAGAAAATATACAATATGTTCTCTGACTACCCTTGGAAACTTACACCTGAAGAAAAAGCCATTTTTGACAGAGAAAACCCTGAATGGGCTGACTTCTTCAAAGACAGAACTTAAAAGAATGAGGGTGCATCTTTATTGATACGCCCTCGCTTTTTTTTATTTGATTGTTCCCTTTGTACCTTTTTTCTGTTCAGTCTTTGCCGTATTGATATAGCCAACCATTTTCTGAAATCCTTTGTCCTTTTGCAAAAGTTCTATATCAATCAACAATCCTATATCTTTTCCACCAGCTTTGAAACGCCATTTGAACACTTTGCCGTCAAGAGGCTTCCAACCATTCAGGACTGAACTTTGCAACTCCAAGAACTGATATTTGCCTTTCGATACTTGACGTACAATGGCTGCATGACGGCCAATGGCGATATAGTATTGTTTCCCGATTTCCGTTTGTTTCATCAGTTGTATTCCTGTTGTAGTAAAACTTGAAATACCGCCTACCTTATCACAAATCTGCATTAAATTTGAATACTTAGAGAAGAAATTTAGGCTTTCTCCTCCACGGAAATCCAACACATCGAGGCCGCATTTGTTTGCCGTCCATGCGAATGCGAGTGAAGCGCATGACCCTTCAGTTAAATCGCCGCCACCGACTCTTGATATTATCTCATCTTCGGACAATTGCTTCTGTAGCTTTTGTGCGGGCAAATAATCAACCTTTGCGTCGTCCAACTTCTTTATAACATCATCCAACGCAGACGGCTTGCTGTCTGCTAATATCTCATCAACGACTTTTTTATTATCCTTGATGAAATATGGCAGAGACTTGGCGCGGCTTATCCTTTCGCTGTTGTTCCGCACCCAGTCCGTGAACGCCTGCGGCACGTCCTTAACCGTGTTCGCGCTCGTTTCTGTCGGTTTTTCACCGTCAATGATGCGCCTGTTGTCTGCCATCAGCTCATCAGGCGTTTTCAGTATCGTTTCCACATGGCAGCGGCAGTGCGGGTGCCAGCCCGTAAACTTGAAGTCCTTGGGGTAGCGTCCTTTCAGGTCGTCGCAGATGTCCGGCACGGGATGGTTGCCCGACAGCTGCACCTCAATGCCCACAACGAAGTCAAGCTGCTGCCAACGCTCGTAGTCCGCTGTGCGGTAGGCAATGTTCGTTTCCGTCGCTGCCAGCCGCCGCGCGTTCTTGTACGAGCTGCGGTAAACGCCCCTGCCGGGGTGGTACGCCTTTGCCCTCTGCGAGAGCACAAGCTGGCCGTGCTCGTTGCGGACGCGGCGGAACAGCTTGTCAGGGTGCTGCAAGTAGCTGCGCAAATCGCGGCTTAATTCGTCAGCCGAACGTCCGCTGCGTATTCCGAGGTCAAGCCCCAGCTCGATTTCCTCTTTGAACTGGCTCGTGTACTTCCAAACCCTGTCAGAAAGTCCGAGGCCGTCGGTCTTTCGCTTGATGAACGCGTCACGCGCCGCGCCGTTGGTGCTGAAATATCGGCGTTCCTGCTCCTTTGTCAGCTTTCCGACATTGTCGCCGAACACCTGCCTTGCCAGCTCGTCGTTCTTGTTGTTGGCAAGAGTCCACTCGCTCCGTATGCCGTTCACGATGACGGCCTCTATGGCCGATTGCAGGCCGCTGAGGAGCTTTTCTATCTTTTTCCGCGTGTTAGGATAGTCGGAGAAAGAAAACAGCCTGTCGGGGTTAAAATCCTTGATAGACACGCCGAGTGTTGCCGCTTCCTTTGCCGCCGCCCTGTATATCGCATCTACCTGACGCTCGTATGCTGCTTGATTGCGCCAATGCTGGCTGTCGTACTTGTTCATCTTAGCCATTGTCTGCCTCCTTTCTCTTGATGAAGTGTTCGCATTGTGGGTCTTTCAGGAACTTGCACCATCTCCCGTCCGTGTAGTATTTGCATCGGCACAAGATAAGGCTTCCGTCAAGAGCCTTGCTGCACCACCCGTAGCTGTTGGCGCAGTTGCGGCACGTGTATTGCGCCCGTACAGGCGTTTTCTTTCCCCGTCGTTCCATTCCTGTTTATTCTGTCGGCTCGAATACGTCGGCCACGCTCTGTTCCCGTATCTCCTGTAACGTCTTGTCAACATCGTCAGACCATCCGAGCTGTTCTATCGCCTCACGCTGCGAAATGATGGGTTCGCCTCCGTTGGCGGCAAGCAGCTTGTCGATGGTGTCCTTTTCGTCTGTAATCGTGAACGGCGTTATCTGCACCTCCACACTCAGCGCGTCGATGTCGGCTGCGTAGCTGTCTCCGAGCATGACTTTCAAGAACTGCTTGACAACGTTCACCTCGCGGTCAAAGAACTCAATGAGCCGTCCGCTTTCGTCTTTCACTTTCAGTTGCGCGTCGATAAAGAGCTGTTTCCTGCTTTCGCCCGACAATGCCTGTTGCGACATCTTCTCATAGCTCCAGTCGGGCAGCTGCAACTGCGTGAAGAAAAGGTTGCGTAGCTCATTCACGTAGAACTTCAAGTTTTCTACGGCCTGCTGCCACGTGACATACTCCGCCTTTCCGTTGGCTGGATATTGAGCCACGGCCTTAAACTCTTTGTTTGGGCTTCCCTCTTTGCCGTAGCCCACTTCCTCATCAGCGAACACCACAAACAGCGGCTTCGAGTTCTCGCGCAGATAGTTCCCGTTTCGGCTCAACGCCCATTCAATCTCGTAAACTATCCGTGACGTATCTTCCCATATCGGTGTCGGCCTGTACATGTAGATGCAGGGTATCTTCTGCAAGGTTATCGCTTCATCCTCCACCGCCTCCCAATCGCCGTTCTGCGTACTCCACTTGATGTGCCGCGTGGCCGTGTAGCAGTCGAAGTATTGCACAATCTTTCGGGCGTTCCTGCGCGTGTAAGCTACCGACATCGCTATCATGTCGCCGTACTCGTCAAACAACGGGTAAAGCTCATCGCCGAACATCGGCGAAAAGTTCCTGCAACGCAATTTCAGGTCGGACTTGAAGCCGTAGGCGGTGTGCTGCTGCTCAACGGCGTACCACAGCGTCATCACCTCGCATCCTGCGAAAAGCATATTGCACCGCTCTATGTTCACGCTGTCGATACGGTTTTTCATAAAAATCTTTTCGAGGTACGTAGCCACCTCCTTTTGCTGCTCGTTTTCGGGCTTGTAAACACGCTTCACTGGTATGCCCGTGACAAGCTCCGTCATGCGCTTTACGGCGAGCCGCTGCAAGTCGCACGTTA
>CALUGW010000023.1 GCA_944320305.1 uncultured Prevotella sp.
TGTTTATGTGGGTTCCCCGTAGGCCTGGCGGCCTTTCGGGGAACTCTTTTTTTGTGCCACGCCGCCGGGGCGCGCCGACGGAGGCTTGCCGGCGATGGAGTCTGCGGGAAGTGGCTTTGTGACTTATTGTTCTTGAAAACAAAATATTGGTGTCCGCTAAAACTTTTTAGTTTCAATAAAAACAAAAAAGCAACTCCACGGAGTTGCTGGCTTTGACTATAACATCTAAAAAGGGTCGTATCAAGCTCTGTTTTGAGTAATGATGCGACCCTTTGACTTTTGTTCATTTTTTTCTGGTTTCTGTTTTGTGTCATTTGGCAGTGACAAGTCCGCTGCGCTTGTTGCGTTTGAAGCTCCGATAGTCGTCGAGCGGTATTTCAACGTCAGGCTCTTTGAGTTCAGTTCCATGCGGCAGCCGGAACTTCATGTAGCGAATGTTCAGGCCGCGGTCAATCCACTGTGCCTCATAATATGTCTGTATGGAGAGAATCTTGCGTGTCTGTTCGTCTATGCCGTCAGTGTGGTAGAGGTCTTCTGTGCGGAAGAGTAGAGGCAGGCTGTTGCGTTCCACCATGAATGTGGTGTAAGTGAAGAGGAAGTTTGAGTCGGTCTTCAGGTGTATGATACCGCCGTCTGTGAGGAAGCGGCGGTAGCGTTCCATGAAAAAAGTGCTGCTGAGCCGCTTGCGCGGGTTTTTCATTTGCGGGTCGCTGAAGGTGAGCCATATCTCCTGCACTTCGTCCGGGGCGAAGAAGCGGTCGATGATTTCGATGTTTGTGCGCAGGAATGCGACGTTGGGCAACCCTTCTGTCAGTGCCTGTTTTGCTCCGGTGTGCATTCTGGCTCCCTTGATGTCAACGCCGATGAAGTTGACATCGGGGTATAGGCGGCCCAGTCCGACGGTATATTCGCCTTTGCCGCAGCCCAGTTCGAGCACTATCGGATTCTGGTTGTGGAAGTAGTCCTCGCGCCAGCGTCCTTTCATCTGGAACGGTATGTTCTCTATGACGGAATAGGGGTATTGGAATACATTGCTGAATGTCTCCATCTCGGCGAACTTCTGTAGTTTCCCTTTGCTCATGTTGGCTGTTGTGTGTGAACGTAAAGAGCCGCCGCCCGGTATTTTCGGATACTGTGGCGGCGGCCCTGGGTAATGTTGTGAAAAAGTTTCTGTGAGTTATTCTGCTGACGCCAGCGGAGAGGCCTGTGTGTAGGTGCGTGCTCCCAGCTCTTTGTCGAGCATATAGAGTCCGTATCCGTTGCCGTCGATCATCTTGAGGTTGTCGATGATGTTCTGTGCAGTCTCCTCCTCCTCAACCTGCTCGTCGATGAACCATTTCAGCGCGCTCTGTGTGGCATAGTCGTTCTCTGCTGTTGTCAGTGCGAACAGGTTGTTTATCAGTGCGGTCACTTTCTGCTCGTGTGCCAGAGTGCTTTCAAACACGTCGAGGATGGAGTTCCATTCCGTGGGCACGGCGTCTATCTGCGCCAGTGTGACTTTCCCGCCGCGCTGGATGACATAGTTGAACAGAATTTTTGCGTGGTCCTGCTCTTCCTGGAACTGCACTTCAAACCAGTTTCCCATGCCGGGCTTGCCGTTGGAGTGGCAGTATGCTGCCATTGAGAGATACAGGTAAGCCGACCACATTTCGGCGTTAATCTGGGCGTTGAGAGCCTCTTCAATCTTTTTGTTGAGCATTTTGTATTGTTTTTATTGTTGTTTTGTTGTTTGTTTCTGTCTGTCGCACACCGCCTCTGCGCTCTTTGGGTGCTTTAGGCCCATCTGCCGGCGTCTGTGGCCCCGGTCTCGGCAGCCTTGTCGGCGGCCTTCAGCTCTTCGTAGAAGTGTGCTCGGGCCGTGCTCCAGTATGGGCCGAGGAATATCAGGCCGAAGCCCAGCGTGAGCAAGCAGAGCAGGAACCAGCCTATGAAGCTGAGGTCGAAGAGGAACAGGCGCATCTTGTTGCCTTGCATGAGCCTCATGCTTTCCTCTATTGTGGCGTTGTAGCCAAGTTCCGGGCGGTCCTCCATGATGTAGGGTGTGAGGGCGTAGGAGTAGCTTTTCACCACTCCGGGCACAATCAGCAGCAGTGTCCACAGGAAGGTGTATATGCCGCGCAGAAGATAGATGGCTACTATGCGCCCCCACCGGTTGAAGCCTTCGAACAGATATCCGAAGTTCGGCTGGCAGCCTCTGGCCATGCGCAGGAATATTATCACCACGCCCCATTCGAGCGGGGCGAGCACAAGATTGACCACTACAGAGGCAAACGTAGACCTCGTCTCGCTGTCGCCTGCGAAGAGACCCAGCGCGAATGTGGCCGCGCCCATGATTATGGAGTAAATCACCACTGCGATGCAGCTCTCCACCCATTTGCCTTTCAGTGTCTCAAGAGCTCTGTTCTTCAGTTCCTGATATGTTGCCATAATTCTGTTTTTTTGATTGTTATTGTGGGGCGGCACAGTCAGCCGCCCCACCTTTTTATTCGATAACAACAGTTGTCCAGCCGTGCTTGTCCTCTTCAGTGCCATATTGTATGGCCCTCAGGTGGTTGTAGAGCTTGGTTGATATCGGCCCCGGCTTGCCGTCTTTGCTGAATGTGTAGCGCTTGCCGGTGTCCAGGTCGTCGATGTATGAGATTGGCGATATTACGGCAGCCGTGCCGCATGCTCCGGCCTCCTCAAACGTCTCAAGCTCCTCTTCTGGTATGTGGCGGCGCTCAACCGTCATGCCGAAGTCCTCGGCGAGCTGCATGAGGCTCTTGTTGGTGATGCTTGGCAGGATGCTTGTCGATTTCGGCGTGACGTAGGTGTTGTTCTTGATGCCGAAGAAGTTAGCGGCTCCGCACTCGTCCATGTATTTCTTTTCCTTGGCGTCGAGATAGAACTCGCAGGCGTAGCCTTTCTCGTGGGCAATGTGGTTGGCCTTCATCGAGGCGGCGTAGTTGCCCCCCACTTTGTAGCACCCGGTGCCGAGCGGGGCGGCGCGGTCGTAGTCGCGTATGATGACATAGGGGTTCGTGGCGAATCCTCCCTTGAAGTATGGCCCCACCGGAGTGACGAATATCAGGAAGAGATATTCCGAAGCCGGGTGTACCCCCACCTGTGCCGACATACCCACGAGCAGCGGGCGGATGTAGAGCGTGGCCCCGCTCTCGTATGTCGGGATGTATTCCTGGTTCAGGCGCACCACCTTTTTCACCATTTCCTCAAACAGCTCCGTGGGCACTTCCGGCATCATTATGCCGCGGCAGGTGCTCTGCAGGCGCGCTGCGTTCTCGTCCATGCGGAACACGCGCACCTTGCCGTCGGGACACCGGTATGCCTTCAGGCCCTCGAAAGCCTCCTGGCCGTAGTGCAGGCAGGTGGCGGCCATATGCATTTTGATGTGTTCGTCGGAGCAGACCTCAATCTCTCCCCATTTGCCGTTGCGGTAATAGCAGCGCACATTGTAGTCAGTCGGCATATAACCGAACGACAGGTTCTCCCAGTCTAAATCTTTCATAACCTTCATGTGTTAAAGTTTTTGTTTGCTGAAGATATTGGCAAAGATAGTCAAAATATGGCAGGCAGACAAACATTGTCGCGCAAAAATTGTCTCGTGCGGCGGCTTTTTGCCTGTGTGGCAGCCTTGTCATTGCTCTTGGCGGCTGTTTTTAATTTTTCCAGGCGGCATCCGTTTTGTCGGCCTATTCCTTGTTTTCAAGAATCTTTTTTATCTCCTCGTCGGTCTTTGTCAGCTTGTCCTTGCAGTATTTTATCAGTTCCTGCGCTGTCTTCAGCTGGGCGGCCAGCGTGTCGATGTCGGGCTCGCCGTTCTCCATGCGGGTCACAATCTGCTCCAGCTCGCGCATGGCTTCTTCATATTTCATGCCTTTTTTCATATCACGGTTGATTTTATTGTTCCTTTCTCCAGTCTTGTCTCGATTCTGTCTCCAGTCTTCAGTGCGGTGGCGTCGCGCACGGCGCGGCCGTCTTTGAGCGTTATGCTGTAGCCCCGGCGCAGCATCAGCGCCGGGTCGAGCGCTGCGGCACGCTGTGCGAGCATCTGCAGGCGGTGGCGTTCTTTCTCTGCGGCTCTCACGGCCAGTGGGCCGGCGGTCTGCGCGGCCAGCCGCAGGCGATGGCTTTGGGCTGCTGTCTGTCGCGCGGCGGCTGCCGCGAGCCTGGTCCACATCATGTCGAGCCGCGCCGCGCTCCTGGTCTTCACCACTGAGAAGAGCGCCGGAATGCGCCCCGCCAGCAGCTCCAGGCGCGCGCCGTGCGCGGCCAGCGCTGCCGCCACGCGGCGTGCGGCGCGGTCGCGGCACGCCTCTATGCGCTCGTCCGTGGCTCTCAGCTGGTCTATGAGCAGTGCGGCGGCGGCCGTCGGGGTCTTCACTCTTGTGTGCGCCACCATGTCCAGCACCGACTCGTCGCGGTCGTGGCCGATGCCCGTTATTACCGGCAGCGGAAAGTTTGCCACGTTCTCCGCCAGGGCCAGAGTGTCGAATCCCGACAGGTCACTGGTGGCTCCGCCGCCGCGTATTATCACCACGCAGTCAAAGCTGTCTGCCTCTTCGTTTATGCGGTTGAGCGCGCTGATGACGCTCTGCTCCACCTGCGGCCCCTGCATCACGGCCTCGAAGAGGCGTGTCGTGAAGCGGTAGCCGTAGGCGTTGGCCGCCAGCTGGTTGCAGAAGTCGCCGTAGCCTGCGGCCGTGTGGCTTGATATCACGGCTATGCGCTGTGTGAACAGCGGCAGCTCCAGCTCCTTGTTCAGCTCGAGCACCCCCTCCGCCTTCAGCTGCCTGATTATTTCGAGCCGCTTGCGGGCCATGTCGCCCAGTGTGAATGTGGGGTCAATGTCGGTGACAATCCACGAGAATCCGTATGCTTCGTGAAACTGCGCGTAGACGCGGAGCATCACCTGCAGCCCGGCGTGGAGCGTCTGCCCCGTGGTGCGCTCAAAATAGGGGCGCAGCAGTGCCCACGTCTGCCGCCAGCACTTCGCCGGCGCCTTGGCCACCGGGGTGGCACTGCGCGGGTCTTTCTGCACAAGCTCCATGTAGCAGTGGCCGCGCGACTCGCGCGCCTCCGCCAGTTCGGCCTCCACCCAGTATTCTTCGGTGAGCGTGCCCTCTATGGTGGCGCGCACCAGTCCGTTCAGCTCGATGAGCGACAGTGCCTTTTTTTCGTCATGTATGGTCATTGGCTTTTGTCTTGTTGACTGTTGCAAAGTTACAAAAATATTCCTTTCGCGAGGCGGTTTGCGGGTGCTTTTCATCGGCGGTGGTGTGCTGTGTCGCCGCCGCGCCTGCCGCCAAATGCGGAAAATCGCCCGGTGGGCGAAAAAAATACGCCTCGCCGGAAATAGTGTATTCGAAAAATCGCTATCTTTGCTGCAGAAGAAGGCGGCGTGCGGAGGCGGCTGTGCCGTGCGCCGTCCTTGTGAGATCAGGCAGCCAAGAGAGCCAACAACTAAAAATCTTAGGTTTATGAAGATCGGAATCCCAAAGGAAATCAAGAACAACGAGAACCGTGTGGGCATGACTCCGGCCGGCGTCGCCGAGCTGGTGGCCCGCGGCCACGAGGTCTATGTGCAGCAGACGGCAGGTTCCAACAGCGGTTTCGCCGACGAGGCTTACGTCAAGGCCGGCGCCCGCCTGGCCGCCACGATAGAGGACACCTATGCCGTGGCCGACATGATTGTCAAGGTGAAAGAGCCCATCGCGCAGGAGTATCCGCTCGTCAGGCCCGGCCAGCTGGTGTTCACCTATTTCCACTTTGCCTGCGACCGCACGCTGACGGAGGCCATGGTCGGCAGCGGCGGCGTGTGCCTGGCCTATGAGACAGTGCAGCTCCCTGACGGCTCTCTGCCTCTGCTCGTGCCCATGAGCGAGGTGGCCGGTCGCCTCGGCATGCTCAACGGCGCCTATTATCTGCAGAAGACCAAGGGCGGCAAGGGGCTGCTGGCCTGCGGTGTGCCCGGCGTCGAGCCTGCGCGGGTGCTGGTGCTCGGCGGCGGAATAGTAGGGCAGGCCGCCGCGAGGGTGGCCGCCGGACTGGGAGCCACGGTGGTCATTGCCGACATCTCGCTGCCCAAGCTGCGCGAGCTGTCGCTCACCATGCCGCCTAACGTGCTCACCATGTATTCCTCGCGCCACAACATCGAGGCCGAGCTGCCCCTGGCCGATGTGGTCGTCGGCTCGGTGCTCGTGCCGGGCGACAAGGCCCCGCACCTCGTCACGCGCGACATGCTGCGGCTGATGGAGCCTGGCTCGGTGCTCGTTGACGTGGCGATAGACCAGGGCGGCTGCTTCGAGACGTCACACCCCACCACCCACAGCGATCCCGTCTACACGCTCGACGGCATCGTCCACTACGCCGTGGCCAACATTCCCGGCGCTGTGCCTTACACATCCACATCGGCTCTCACCAACGCCACGCTCCGTTATGTCGTGGCCCTGGCCGACAAAGGCTGGCGGCGGGCCTGCCGCGAGGACACCGCCCTGCGCCTCGGGCTCAACGTCGTTGAGGGAAAAGTCACCTACCGCGCCGTGGCCGACGTGTTCAGCATGCCGTGGCAGCCGGTGGAGATATAGTTTTTAGGAGTCAGCATAAGGAGTTAATTTAAGGAGTTAAGGAGTTAAGAGAGGGAGTTAAGGAGTTAAGACGAAAGCATTTGAGCCATGTCATTACAGCTGTTTTCATTCCACAAGCGGCATGGTAATGACACCCACAAAAGCATATGTCTTAACTCCTTAACTCCCTTTCTTAACTCCTCATATCAGAAGCCTGTCTCCTTGACAGCTTCTGTCAGGCGGACAAAGTCCTGCGGGAACACGTCGCCGATGCGGAAGGTGTCGGCCTGCGAAATCTTTCCGGGATAAATCACGAATCCCCTGGTCTTCAGGGCGGTGTAGAAAGCCTTGAAGTCGAAGTCGGCCGACGGATAATAGAAAGAGGTTATCACCGGCGACTGCACCTCGTCGGGCAGCAGCGTCTTGAAGCCCAGAGCGCGCATTCCGCTTACGAGCGTGCGGTGGTTCTCGGCATAGCGGGCGTGGCGGGCTGCCACGCCCCCTTCGGCCTCAAGCTCGGCCAGCGCCTGCATGAAGGCGCGCACCACGTGGGTTGGCGATGTGAAGCGCCACTTGCCCCGGCCCTGCTCCATCGCGGCCCACTGGTCGTAGAGGTCGAGCGACAGCGAGCGCGCCACGCCCTTGCACTGCTCCAGCAGCGAGCGGCGTGCGATTATGAAGCCAAAGCCCGGCACGCCCTGTATGCACTTGTTGGCGCTGCTTATCATGAAGTCGATGCCCAGCCCGGCCATGTCGATGGGCACTCCGCCGAAGCTGCTCATGGCGTCTACGATGAGCGTCTTGCCGTGGCGCTTCACCACTGCGGCAATCTCGCTGAGCGGGTTGAGCACGCCTGTGGTGGTCTCGCAGTGCACCACCGACACGTGGGTCACGTCCTCATGCTCCGTCAGGTAGGCGTCAATCTTTGCGGGGTCCACGGCCTCCGTCTCGTCAAACTTCATCACGTGGCACTGCAGGCGGTAGTATTCCGCAATCACGCCCATGCGCTTGCCGTAGGCGCCGTTGGCCGCCACGAGCAGCCTGTCCGCCGGCCTCACCACCGAGCCGAGCGTGGCCTCCACGCAGAACGTGCCGCTGCCCTGCATCAGCACGGCCGTATATTCGTCGGGGCGGCTCGTGGCCAGCTCCACCAGTCGGCGGCGTATGTTCTCCACCACGCCCACGTTGTAGTCCTCGTCCCATGTGCACCAGTCGCTCATCATGGCTTCCTTTACGGTCTCTGTTGTTGTGAGCGGTCCGGGTGTAAGCAGTAAGTATGGTCTCATGTCAAGTTAAAAATTAAAAGTTAAAAATTAAAA
The DNA here is from genome assembly GCA_944320305.1 of uncultured Prevotella sp. GTDB lineage: Bacteria > Bacteroidota > Bacteroidia > Bacteroidales > Bacteroidaceae > Prevotella. Next base: position 7,883 of record CALUGW010000023.1, read on the forward strand.
GAAATGGCCTCTGCCGCAGGTTTTTGCCTTTGTTCCGGTCGTTCTGCTTGAGGCCGTCGCCGGGCTTAAGCCTCGTTTTTGCTGCGCGGCCGGTTGTGAATGCCTGTTGCTGATTGTTAGTCAGCAGTTCTCCATGCGGCTGTTTATGCAGTCTATGAGCGCGGGCAGGGCCGTCATGTCGTCAATCACGTAGTCGGCACCGGCGGCATACATCCTCAGCCGCACTGCGTCCATGCGCCGCTTCAGCTCGCCGGGCTGCAGGGCGGCGGTCTCGGCGGCGGTGAGCGCCATCTCGTTGCTGCCCAGAATCACGCCCACGCTCCACGCCCCGGCGTTGCGCCCCTCGCGTATGTCGGCAATGGTGTCGCCCACCTTTACCACCGAGCGGGGCGAGGCCACGTCGAGGCGGCACATATCCTAATTTTGTGCCTGCAACAAAGAACTCACAGCCATGGACGAGCTTGATGACATATACGCACAGATAACGCGCCTGCGCGGCGCGGGCATGAAGATGAAGGACATTGCAGCCCGCGTGGACTATCCGCCGAGCGTCTTCTCGGCGCTCTACACCACCGTCATTCCGGCCTACAGGAAGAACACCGCCAAGGGCATGGCCCCCGCCGAGGCTCTCGACGCGGCCCTGGCCTGGGTCAACAACGTGTCGAAGAAGCGGCTGCTGGCCTCGCTGCGGGCAATGAGAGCCACGCTCGCGGCTGTCGAGACGCCGCCAGCCGCGCCCCGGCTCGCGGCGGCCAATCCCTATGCCGCCGCGCTGCAGCGCATAATGGAGACCTCGGCGGGGCGCGTCGCGCCCTACTGCGGAATCTACATGACGTACAGCGTGTCGTCAGGCTCGCACGCCATGAAGCTCGAGCCATACATGATTGCTCTGTCGGCCTGCGGCGCTTACGCCGAGGTGACGCACAACAGCGCCTACGGCACCACCCACCGGGGGCTGGTGATGATGAACGGCGCGAGCCACATCTACCTGATGTTCAACGAGAGCGGCGGCCAGCGCCTCGACCTGTTCAGCGTCTGCCTCGCCCTGCCCATGTATGAGCGCCCCCCGTTTCTGCGCGGCGTCTACACCTGCTTCGACTACAACTACAACCCCATTGCCCGCCGCATACTCTTTGTCAAGGTGAGCGACAGCACGTCGCCGGCCGACTTTGCCGCCATGCGCGGGTGCCTCAAGCCGCCTGCCGGGCTTGACGGCGAGGAGCGGGCTTACTACGACTACACCTGCGGCCCCGCCGACGTGGTGCGCCTGTGCAACGTGCCGTCGCCCACGATGGGCCTGGCCGACCTGGCCGAGGAGAAGCGGCTGCTGGACGCCCTGCGCCCCGCCCGCTGACGCTCCGCGCCCCTCGTTTTGTGCATCAGCCGTGGCCTGTAAAACCGTATAGTCCATTCCGCTTTTGCAATATAGGCCGTTTCGCGTTCCGAAATGGCCTTTTTCGCCTTGCAATACAGGTCATTTCGGAGGCTAAAATGGCCTATATTGCAACGTGTTGAGTATCAGTGGGTTATGCGATATGGTGCATATCGTAAGATTGTCCATCTTTTTCTTGCGCGCGGATTAGGCTTCATGCGGCGTTGCTTCTGCCGTTTTCACCTCGGCAATCTTGCCGTGTGGCATTCTGCGAATAATCCGCCCCGGTGGCTCATTTCCGCCGCAATGTTTTGCAGGCCGCGAAATAATATGTACCTTTGCACATCAACTATAAACACATTATGAAGAAGATACTGTTGCTTGGCTCAGGCGAACTGGGCCGCGAATTTGTCATTGCCGCCAAGCGCGCGGGCCAGTATGTCGTGGCCTGCGACCGCTATGCCGGCGCACCGGCCATGCAGGTGGCCGACGAGAGCGAGGTGTTCAGCATGCTCGACGGCGAGGCTCTCGACGCCGTGGTGCGCAAGCACCGCCCCGACATCATAGTGCCGGAGATCGAGGCCATACGCACCGAGCGACTGTTTGACTACGAGCGCGAGGGCATACAGGTGGTGCCGAGCGCCCGCGCGGTGAACTACACGATGAACCGCCGTGCCATACGCGACCTGGCCGCACGCGAGCTGGGCCTGCGTACGGCCCGCTACCACTACGCCAAGACCTTCGGCGAGCTGCAGGACGCCGCCCGCGACATTGGCTACCCCTGCGTGGTGAAGCCGCTTATGTCGTCGTCGGGCCACGGGCAGAGCTACGTTCACAACGACGCCGAGCTGAGCCGGGCCTTCGACGAGGCCATGCAGGGCAGCCGCGGCGACGTGAAGGAGGTGATTGTGGAGGAGTTTATCGACTTCGACAGCGAGTTCACCCTGCTCACCGTCACACAGAAGAACGGCCCCACGCTGTTCTGTCCGCCGATAGGCCACGTGCAGAAAGGCGGCGACTACCGCGAGAGCTGGCAGCCATACAGCATCAGCGACGAGGCTCTGGCCGCCGCGCAGCACATCGCCGCCGAGGTGACGGCCGCGCTGACCGGCGCCGGCATCTGGGGCGTGGAGTTCTTCCTGACGAAGCAGGGCGAGGTGATATTCTCAGAACTGTCGCCACGGCCCCACGACACGGGCATGGTGACGCTGGGCCACACCACCAACCTGAGCGAGTTCGAGCTGCACCTGCGCGCCGTGCTGGGCCTGCCCATAGCGGGCATTCACCTTGAGCACGCGGGGGCGAGCGCCGTGGTGCTGGCCAAGGGCGAGGGCGCCGCGCCCGACTACAACCTCACCGACGCCCTCAGCGAGGACTACACCCGCGTGCGCATCTTCGGCAAGCCCGAGCAGCATCCGGGCCGCCGCATGGGCGTGGTGCTGTGCTACGGCGACACCGGTGCCGACACAACCGCGCTGCGCGACAAGGCCAAGAGGCTGGCCGCCACGGTGATAAGGTGAGGAGCGGGGGCTGTCCGCCTGAATGGCCTATAAGCCCTATAAAGTCTTATAAGACCTATAACCCCTAACAAAAAATGGACAACCGAGAGGGAAGAATAATCAACCTGCCGAAGATAACCGACCCCAGGGGCAACCTGACCGTGGCCGAGGGGATGAAGGACGTGCCCTTCAGCGTGGCGCGGGTCTACTGGGTCTACGACGTGCCGGCGGGCGAGAGCCGCGGCGGACACGCCCACAGGCGCTGCCGCGAGTTCATAGTGGCCGTGAGCGGGAGCTTCACCGTGACGCTCGACGACGGCCGCGAGCGCACCACCGTGCTGCTGAACCACCCCTACCAGGGCCTGCTCGTGGAGACAGGCGTGTGGCGCACGCTCGACGACTACTCCTCGGGCGCGGTCTGCCTTGTGCTGGCCTCCGACCCGTTCTGCGAGGAGGACTACATCCGCGACTATGACGACTTTAAACGATACGCCGAAGAGAGATGGTCGAAGTGAGGCTTTACACCGACGCCGACGCGGCTGAGTGGAACGGCTTTGTGGCCGGGGCGAAGAACGCCACGTTCCTCTTCGACCGCCGCTACATGGACTATCACCGAGACCGCTTTGCCGACTCGTCGCTCATGGTCTGCGACAACGGGCGGCTGGTGGCGCTGCTGCCGGCCAACCGCGAGGGCGACACGCTGTGGTCGCACGCCGGACTGACCTACGGCGGACTGCTCACCGGCGCCGACGCCACGGCCTCGATGGTGGTCGGCGTGTTCGAGGCCGTCAACGCTTTCCTGCGCCGGCAGGGTGTCAGGCGCGTGGTCTACAAGGCCGTGCCGTGGATTTACCACCGCGTTCCGGCCGAGGAGGATCTCTACGCGCTGTTCCGCGTGTGCGGGGCGAGGCTCGTGTCGCGCGACATATCGTCGGCAATCATCCTGCCGCATCGACTGAAGTGGCACCGCGACCGCCGCTACGGCATCAACCGCTGCCGCCGCGCCGGGGTGGAAATCAGCGAGAGCGACGACTTCGCCGCGTTCTGGCCGGTGCTCGAGGGCAACCTCATGCGCACCTATGGGGCGCGGCCTGTGCACTCGCTCGCCGAGATTGAGCTGCTCAAAAGCCGCTTCCCGCAGTGCATACGCCTCTACACAGCGCGCCTCGACGGCCGCGTGCTGGGCGGAACGGTGCTCTACATAACGCCCCAGGTGGTTCACGCGCAGTACATATCGGCCTCGCCCGAGGGCAAGGCCATGCGCGTCATCGACGCCATATACGACCGCATACTCAACCACGACTTTGCCGACGGCCTGTATTTCGATTTCGGCAAGTCTACCGAGGACCGCGGCCGCGTGCTCAACGAGAGCCTCATCTACCAGAAGGAGGGCTTCGGCGGGCGCGGCGTGTGCTACGACTGGTACGAGTGGGAGGTGTAGACCGGCAGGCGGGCTTTGCGTGAGTGGCTCAGCAGTTGCAGTAGTTCATGAGTTGCAGACATTACACATACAAGCTCTTTCGTTGCCTTGATAAGCATTTGTCTGCAACTCCAGAACTACTGTAACTCCTGAACTCCCTTAAAGAAACAGATATTCAAATGATAAAATACTTAGACCTTAAGAAAGTCACCGAGGCCCACGCCGCCGGGATAAAGCAGGCCGTGGAGCGGGTGGTTGACAGCGGATGGTATCTGAAAGGTGCCGAGACAGAGGCTTTCGAACGCGCTTACGCCGCTTTTACGGGCACCGCCCACTGCGTGGGCTGCGGCAACGGACTCGACGCGCTGACCCTGATTCTGCGCGCTTACATCGAGATGGGAGTGATGAGTCCGGGCGACGAGGTGATCGTTCCGGCCAACACGTATATCGCGACCATACTCTCAATAACCGAGAACGGGCTGAAGCCCGTGCTTGTTGAGCCGAGGGCCGACACCCTTCAGATTGACGACAGCCTCATTGAGCAGGCCATCACGCCGCGCACACGCGCCCTGATGATTGTCCACCTCTACGGCCGCTGCGCCTACACGGGCCTTGTGGGCAGCCTGTGCCGCGCCTACGGGCTGCGCCTCATCGAGGACAACGCCCAGGCGCACGGCCTCGCCTGGCACGGGCGGCGCACCGGCTCGCTGGGCGACGCTGCCGCCCACAGCTTCTATCCGGGCAAGAACCTCGGCGCGCTGGGCGACGCCGGGGCCGTGACCACGGACGACACCGGGCTGGCGGACGCCGTGAGGGCCATCGCCAACTACGGCTCAGAGGCCAAGTATGTGTTCCGCTACCGGGGGCGCAACAGCCGCATCGACGAGCTGCAGGCCGCCGTGCTGGCGGTCAAGCTGCGCCATCTCGACGCCGAGAACGAGCGCCGCCGCGCCGTGGCGCGGGCTTACATAGAGGGCGTGGGCAACCCGCTGCTCACCCTGCCTGGCGAGGACTACTGGCGGGAGAGCGTGTTCCACATCTTCCCCGTGCTCTGCCCGCAGCGCGACAGGCTGCAAAAGTATCTGGCGGACAACGGCGTGGAGACCGTGATACACTATCCCATACCGCCCCACCGCCAGCAGTGCTATGCCTCGTGGGCACCGCTGAGCCTGCCCGTCACGGAGCGCATACACCGCGAGGAGCTGAGCATTCCCTGCAACCAGACGCTCACCGACGCCGAGGTTGAGACCATAACCGGCCTGCTCAACGCCTTTGGCGGCTGACATTATAGTCTTTAGCGTCTGACAAGACAAAAGAGGTGGGGCGCCCGCACGGGTGCCCCACCTCTTTTGTCTTGTCAGTCCTGACCGTGGTTTACTTCTTGACGGTCTTCACGGTCTTGCCGTTGGCATACTTCACTACATACACCTGACCCTTTGCCGGAGTCTCAACGCGCTGGCCGCTGAGATTGTAGACGGCTTCCACGGTGTCGCCCTCGGCCTCCAACTCGCCGATGCCGGTCATAAACTCCTCGCTCCTTGTGTGGATAACGTAGGTCTTGCGGTTCTTCAGGTCGCCGCCCATCGCGCTGACGGTGATGTCGCTTCCGCCGCCGATGCAGTCAACGTCAACAGACGACACGCTGACTTTCATGCCCTTGGCATCGGTGGTCACGGCCACCTCGTCGGCCTTGACGTCGGTGCTTCCGTTCTTTATTGTCACCCAATACTCTGTAGAGTCGGCCTCGAAACCTGCCAAAGCCTCGCCGCGGAGGCTGATGCCGGTCACGGTGCTGTTGTAAATCAGCTCAATGTCGTCAACCCAAACGGAGTCGGGATTGTTCTCGTCCTTGCTTCCCGCGCCCGGTTCGGCATTGGTAGAGATGGTCACCAACAGTGCCTTGGCTTCGGCGTTGTTCGCAGAATAGGTGTCGTAGTCGAACGGTATCGACAGCCGCTGCCATGCCGCATCCTTGCTCTCAACCTTCTTGTCCTGGGCTTTTGCCACGACGTTTGTGTACTCTTTGTCCTCAGGATCCTGATAATAAGTTCCGTCGGTGATGACTGCGCTCACGTTGGCGTAAGGATAGTCCTCAACGACCTGGCCCTGCTTGAACTTAACCCACACTGCCAGCGAGTCGGGCTGCCCGTTGAGCACGGTGTAGAACGGGTCGCCGTTGTCGTCGAGGTCGGTCTTCGACATATCGAGGAACGCACAGTTTGCAGCGTTCTTGGCATCCATGTTGCCGGCCTGCATACGGCCTGTGGTCATGGTGCCGTTGGCTGTGATGCCGGCCACTACAGACGACTTGATGACAACACTGCTGTCGCCTGTGGAGCCGGGGCGGACGTCTGTCGACTTGGAGGTGCTGCCGTTATACAGCGCCAGCTTCAGAAGCATAGCCATAAAGCCTTCTCCTTTGGTCACGCCGCTGTTGAAAGAGTGCCATGAGTCAGGCTCGTCGCTCGAGTATTTATTCTCTCCGTCAACGAAAGTCGCGGTGTGGAAGCTCTCGAACCCGGCGTTGCCAATCTGGTAGCCGCCGTCGCCGAACTGCACGTTTATCAACTGCTTCATTTTTTCCATCATGTCGATGTCGATGATGAAGTAGAGCTTCTCGCCGCGGATCTCGGCTCTCATGTCGATTGGAACGTCTCCGAGCATCGGGCCTGTCCATGCCAGTCCGGGTATGTCGCCCGCCGTAATCTGTATTGTTCTGTTGGCTTCGAGCGTTGTCACATCCCCTTCTGTGGCGCCGGCCACGTTGTCAACGACGATGTTGCCCACGCCCAGCGTCACTCCGTCATCGGTGAGCGTGAGGTTGTTGAGGCTCAGCTTGTAGGTCTGGTCGGCGTTCTGGTCGATGCTGACGGTGGTCTTTTTCTCAGGCATCGCGCCTCCGTTGACCACCACTTTCAGCACATCGGTGTAGTCCTTAGCCTGCGCCGACAGGGCGGCTATGGCCAGGGCTGCGAGTGTAAACAGTTTTTTCATTTGCTTCTTCTTTTGGTTTGTACTTTATTGTTTTGTCCTATTTTAGTTTATATGTCACACCGAGCGTGCCGTAAATGGGGTACAGCTTCTGCTCGATGGTGTTGAAGTCTTTCTTGAATATGCTTGTCAGCCCCCATGACACTTCGGCATACATGCCCCAGCGGCGGTAGAAGTTCCAGTCCACTCCGGCGTCGATGCCGAACTGGAAGCGGCGCATGTCGTCGCTGAAGTCGAATGTCGCGCCGCTTTCCTCGTCTGCCCCCATGACGATTTTCGTGCCCGTGGGCGTGTTCTCGCGCAGGTAACCGTTGTAGACGTAGCCGTCGAACTTTGGCGAGTTGACGTAGGAGAAATACGGGCCGAGGCGCACCAGCAGGTTGTCGTTGATGGAGAAGGTGGCTCTGACGGGCAGCGTCACAAGCCAGCTTTCCGTTGACATCATCTCGTTGCCGGTGTAGTAGCCCTTCAGCCGCTTGCCCCCCTGCACCATCTCCATGTGGTAGTTCTTCACGGTGGCGTCCACCTCCATGCCCTTGCTCTCCAGCTTCAGGCCAACCATTATGCCCCAGCGGCTGTCGAAGCGCTTGTGGCCGTCGATGGCCAGCGAGAAGTTTGATTTCGGCTTGTACTCGTTCATGCTGCGTATTGTGGCCGGGATTCCCAGGGGCATTGTGCCTCCGATGTTGTAGCCGAGGCGTATGGTGTAGCTCACGTCGTCGGGCATGCTGAAGCTGAAGGCTCCGGCAGGCAGCGTTGTGGCCGCGAGAGCCAGCGAGAGCAGTGTCTTCTTGTTTATTTTCATCATTGAATGTCTGTGCAAATCAGTTCAACCTCGTCTATCATCAGCGTGCTGCCGATGGCTCCGCGGAAGTAGGCCCCCTCTACGCTCGACGAGAACACGATGGCCAGACTGTAGCCCCGGTTCTCGAGAAGGGTCATGTCCACCTCCTCATCGTAGGCGAACTCGGCCTCGAACTCCGTCCAGCTGCCGGTCTCGGCGATGCCCGTCACCTGCGCCATACCTATTATATATGGGCTGGTCTTCACGTCGTTGCCGTTGAGCCTTATCAGGTTGTTGTTCTCGTCGTGGTTGCGGTAGAACACGGCGTAGATGTCGGCCACGTCGGTCTTGCCGTCGATGATGTTGCCGTCCTCGTCCTGAAACAGCTCGCCGCGCTTGAACTTGTAGTGCCCTTTCAGCTTCACGGGCTTCCTGTCGAACGGCTCGCCGAAGAGGGTGGCGGCTCTTGCTTCTGTTAAAGCGTATGTGGCATCGAATGAACCGATGAAGAGGTTGCCGGCGGCAATACGCATGGGGTTGTCGGGATTACTATAACCGAACGGACCTGTGTCCATTGTTGTCAGTTTCACGCATTTGCCCTTGTATCCATCAATGGCCACGGTTGGAAATCTGTCAGGATGTATTACGAAGCTTGTTCCTACCTGTTCAGTGGCCATGCCAGTCAATACGTATCCCGGATTGCCGCTGTCCCACCTCACGTAAGGGTCGTTCCACACATAATAATAGTTGGAGCTGACCTCTGAGTTCTCAAATCCGAACCTCAGTGTGTCGGCCACCGTGCGTGTGACGACGTTGAAGGCCACGTAGTAAGTGCGCTGCCACGCGCCGTCCTCCGACGTCACGGTGTAGGTCACGGGGCCGTGGCTGAAGTCCTGCACGGAGCCGCTTGCAGGCACGAGCTTGGCTCCCGGCGTGGTCGTGAACTGCGGGGCCAAGGCCGATATGTCTGTGCCGCGCTTCACGTTGAACGTTATGAGCTGGTCTGTATAGAGCACGTTGACCAGCGTGTCGGTCAGGTTGTAGACGTTTTGCGCCGGATTCTCGAAGTGGATCCATGCCTGCTCGATGTCGCACTCGGCGTTTGCCGGCTCGTCCTTGAAGCAGGATGTGAGCGGGAGACAAACTGCCGTGAGAGTGATTATGTGGCGGAATTTCATCAGAATTTACCTAAAATGGATATTGCTTAGGCCTGCAAAGGTACTACAAAAATATTTGAAACCTAAAAGTTTTCACGCGAAGTTAAAAGCAAATGGGGAGTTTTAACATTACGGGCGGCGGCGTTTTGCGAATTTAACACATCCGCGCCGTCCTGCCTCCGGCGGCTGTCTCGCGGTCGGTTGCCGCCGGCGGCGGGCGCGTGAGAGGGCGTCCGGGCGTTAACATAATTAAGTTAACGAATCCGTTCCGGGTGCACTCGTTTAACGTGTTGATTCCCAGAGTGTTGCGATAAGGGCTGTTTTGCGTTCCGAAACAGGCCTTTTCAGAGCGCAAAACAGGCCATTTCGGCGTGCGAAATGGCCTGTTTTGCAATGCGGTATGGCCTGTGTGTTAAAACGGCCCGGGGCGGGGCTGTTTTTAGTTGCATATTTGCAAGTAGCGCGGAGCTGTCGGCTCGCCGCCCGGCGGGCTGCCGCCCGCGCCGTCAGACGAGCGCCACCGTGACCGAGCGGGCCGCCTGGGCGCCCATGACGAGGGCCTGGGCGATGTCCGCCGTCTTCGACGGGCCGCTGATGAAGCAGCCGTAGCCATAGCCGGTCATGGCTACGCGACGGTAGGCCTCGTGCATGTTGCTCACGATGTCGGCGCGGCTGAGCACGATGACGAGGTTCTCCGATATGAAGCACACGGCACGCTCCCTCATGGTCTGCGGTATCCAAACGCAGCCGTTCTCTGCCACGCCGAGCCGGCCGCGCACCACCCCCACGTCGGTTCCGTTAAGCTCTTGCGCGCTGGCCACGGTGTCGGGGTTGCTTGTGGCCGTGGTCAGCTCCGGCAGGTTTGAGGCAATTGTCTTCGCGTCGGGGTAGGCCCGGCGCACAATGTCGTCGAGGCTCTCGCCCGGCGCGGCCTCTATGACGGCGGCCCCGGTGGCGGCGCAGGCCTCTATGAACCGCGCGGCGGGGTCGGCGCAGGCCGCCGCGCCGATGGATTCAAGCTCGGGCATGGGGTAAGTCTCGCGTATGGCGGCCCTGATCTTGGCCAGGATGTCTTCTCTGCTGCTCATTTCACTTCTCCTTTCTTCCACATCTCGTGAAACGTTTCATTGGCAAACTGCGGCAGCTCGCGCCCCTTGCCCCAGGCGTTGAGGCCGTTGTAGAGGGCGAAGCGGGGCGCGTGGTTGGCCAGCGGGGCCAGCCTCAGCGCGATGTTGTAGAGCGCGGGGCTGTCGAACACCACCTTCATGCCGCGGCTCATCAGCTTCTTCTCGCTGTTGGCGCGGCCCAGCGAGTCGAGCCGCTGGCGCCAGAGGTAGATCTGCTCCGACAGGTTGACCATGGCCGGGCAGACGTTGTCGCACGAGCAGCACAGCGAGCAGGCGCTCACGTTGTCGGCGTATGCTTTGGGGTCGTGGGCCATGCCGAGGTTGATGCCGATGGGGCCGGGTATGAAATAGGTGTAGGAGTAGCCCCCGCTGCGGCGGTAGACGGGGCACGTGTTCATGCATGCTCCGCAGCGTATGCACTTCAGCGTCTGCCAGTGGTCGGGGTCGGCAAGGATGCCGGTGCGCCCGTTGTCCACGAGGATGATGTGCATCTCGCCTCCGGGCCGGGGCTTGCGGAAGTGCGATGTGAACGTGGTTGTGGGCTGGCCTGTGGCGCTGCGGCAGAGCAGCCGCTGGAAGACGGCCAGCGAGGCGTAGTCGGGTATGACCTTCTCTATGCCCATAACGGCGATGTGGAGCTTGGGCACGGAAGTGGCCATGTCGGCGTTTCCCTCGTTGGTGCACACCACGATGTCACCCGTTTCGGCCACGCCGAAGTTGGCCCCGGTCATTCCCGCCTGGGCCGTGAGGAACTCGTCGCGCAGGCTCAGGCGCGCCATGTAGGTGAGGTACGTGGGGTCGTAGTTGCCCTTCTCGCTGCCCAGCTCGCGCTCGAAGAGCCGCCCCACCTGCTCCTGCGTTATGTGTATGGCCGGCATGACGATGTGGCTGGGCCGTTGGCGCATCAGCTGCAGTATGCGCTCGCCCAGGTCTGTCTCCACCACCTCTATTCCGCCCTGCTCGAGAAAGGCGTTCGTGCCGCACTCCTCGGTGAGCATCGACTTGCTCTTCACCATCTTCTTGACGCCGTGGCGGCGCAGGATGTCGAGCACGGTCGTGTTCATCTCCCGGGCGCCTTTGGCCCAGTGCACGGTCGCGCCGTTGGCTGCGGCGCTGTCGGCGAAGCGTTCCAGATAGGTGTCGAGGTGGGTCAGCGTGTGCTTCTTGATGTCGCTCGCCGTCTGGCGCAGCCGCTCCCACTCGCCGAGTCCGCGGGCCATGCCGTCGCGCTTGTCGCGCAGTGCCCAGAATGTGGCGTCGTGCCACGTGGCGTTGTCGCTGTCTTTGAGGAAGGCGGCGGCCGCCTTTGAATGCAATGTGGTCATAGTCCTGCTGATAAAATCTCTACAACGTGAACAAACTTTATGGGCAGCCCCAGCCGGCGGGCAATGCCCTCCATGTGCATGAGGCAGGAACTGTCGGGGCCTGTCACGTATTCGGCCCCGGTGGCCATGTGGCGCTTTATCTTGTCCGTGCCCATCCTGACGGACACCTCAGGCTCCTCCACCGAGAACATACCGCCGAAGCCGCAGCACTCATCGACCCGCTCAGGCTCGCGCACGGTGATGCCGTCGACGAGGGCGAGCAGGTCTTTTATCTTCGAGTAGGCCGGCACGTTGCGCTCGCTGGGCGACGAGAGGCCCAGCTCCCTCACTCCGTGGCACGAGTTGTGCACGCTCACCACGTGGGGGAAGCGCCCCGGCAGGCTCTGGACCTGCACCACGTCGTGCAGAAACTCCACCACGTCCATGATTTTCCCGGAGGTTGTGCACTCGTGGCGGCCTTTCAGGATATGGGGGTAGTTGAGCCTTACGAAGGCGGCGCAGCTGGCCGACGGCGCCACGACATGGTCGAACGGCTCGAAGAGGCGGTCCATCTTGTCGGCCAGCCCCCCGGCCATTGTCTCGAAGCCGGCGTTGGCCATGGGCTGCCCGCAGCAGGTCTGGCCCAGCGGGTAGTCCACGTCGAGCCCCAGAGCCGTAAGCAGCTTGTACGTGGCCACGCCCACATGGGGGTACAGCGCGTCTACGTAGCAGGGTATGAATAGTCCGATTTTCATCTGCGTCAGTAAGTATTTGTCAAGTCTCAGGTTGTTAATCTGAATGCAAAAATATAAAACAGCTTTCAGATTAACGACCAATCGGCGTTAAAGAATACAAAACGGAACGGCGGGAGAGGCCTCTCCCGCCGTTCCGTTTTGTGCTATTGTTGTTGGTGATTGCCGCCGTTCCGGCCTGCGGCGCACTGCCTTATCACCTGCCACTCGGGCGTGACGGCCAGTCGGCGCAGGCTCTTGTCTATGCGCTCCATCATGGCCTCGGGCGCGAGCGAGCGCCGCGCGGCCAGGTCGGCCAGAGCCTCCTGCGGCGTGCCGAAGAGTCCGTAGTAGGCCGCGATGTCCTCCTCGTCGGCCGGATCGAGCAGGTGCAACAGGTGCTCGGTGTAGTGGGCGGCCTCGCGTGGCACCGCCCCGGGGCGCATTCCCAGGCATACGAGGAATGAGCTCAGCTCGGCGGATAGTGTGTCCATAGGCTCTCGGCTCAGCGGTTGGCGTACATAGACTCGTAGTATTTCTCGTATTCGCCGCTCGTGATGTTGTCCATCCACTCCTGGTTGTCCAGATACCAGCGCACGGTCTTCTCTATTCCCTCCTCAAACTGCAGGCTCGGCTCCCATCCTAGCTCGCGCTGCAGCTTGCGGGAGTCTATGGCGTAGCGCAGGTCGTGGCCCTTGCGGTCGGTCACGTAGGTTATCAGGCCCATGTCCTCGCCCTCGCGCCGGCCCAGCATGCGGTCCACGGTGTTTATCAGCACCTTTATTATGTCGATGTTCTTCCACTCGTTGAAGCCTCCGATGTTGTAGGTCTCGGCCGGCCGGCCCTTGTGGAATATCAGGTCGATGGCGCGGGCGTGGTCCTCCACGTAGAGCCAGTCGCGCACGTTCTCGCCCTTGCCGTAGACAGGCAGGGGCCTGCGGTGGCGTATGTTGTTGATGAACAGCGGTATGAGCTTCTCCGGAAACTGGTAGGGTCCGTAGTTGTTGGAGCAGTTGGTGACGATGGTTGGCATGCCGTAGGTGTCGTGGAAGGCGCGCACGAAGTGGTCCGACGACGCCTTTGAGGCCGAGTAGGGCGAGTGGGGGTTGTACTTCGTGTCCTCGCGGAAGAACTCCGTGCCGTAGGCGTGGTGGTGCTCCGACGAGGCTTTCGTCGTGAACGGCGACTCCACCCCCTCGGGCTCGGTCAGCTCCAGGGCGCCGTACACCTCGTCGGTGGATATGTGGTAGAAGCGCTTGCCGGCGTAGCCCTCCGGCCGCTCCTCCCAGCACACCTTGGCGGCCTGCAGCAGCGAGAGCGTGCCCATGACGTTGGTGCGGGCGAAGGTGAACGGGTCCACGATGCTGCGGTCCACGTGGCTCTCGGCCGCCAGGTGTATCACGCCCTCCACGCCGTGCTCGCGCATCAGGGCGAGCATGGCGCCGTAGTCGCAGATGTCGGCCCTGACGAACCGGTAGTTGGGCCTGTCCTCGATGTCCTTGAGGTTGGCCAGGTTGCCGGCGTAGGTCAGCTTGTCAACGTTTATGACCAGGCAGTCGGGATACTTGTTGACGAACAGGCGCACCACGTGGTTGCCAATGAATCCGGCCCCGCCGGTGATGATGATGCTCTTCATTGCTTGTGCTTTTGGTTTTTAGTTTGTTTCAGTTCTTGTTGCTATAACGCCGCGCACGTCGGGTTTATTGTGCGGCGCGGGGGCGCGGCGCCGGTGTCAGGCCAGCGTCACCACCTCGCAGTCGGTGAAGCGGCTTCCCTCCACGGTGAGCCTCACCAGCGTGCGCTCCCGCTGCCAGCCCTGCAGTCCGGCGGCTCCGGGGTTTATGTGGAGCAGGCGCAGCGTGCGGTCGTACTTTATCTTCAGTATGTGCGAGTGTCCGCTGATGAACAGCTGCGGCGGCATGGCGTAGATCTGTCCGCGCACGGACGGGTCGTAGTTGCCGGGATAGCCGCCTATGTGCTTGATGAGCACCTCGGCGTCCTCGCACCTGAAGCGCAGCGTCTCGCGGAACATCCGCCTGAGGTCGCCGCCGTCGCAGTTGCCATATACGGCGCGCAACGGTCTGAAGGCCGCCAGGCGCTCTGCCACCTCGAGCGAGCCTATGTCGCCGGCGTGCCATATCTCGTCGCACGGCTCGAAGTGCCTCAGGTAGCGGTCGTCCCACCAGCCGTGCGTGTCGCTGATTATGCCTATCTTCTTCATGTCAGCCTGCAGGTGTCAGAGTCCGAGCCGGCGCCTCACGAAGTCGGCAATGTAGTCGGCCGTGCCCTCAAGCCCCAGCCGCGAGGAGTTCACGCACAGGTCGTAAGACGCGCTGTGGCCCCAGGTCTTGCCCGTGTAGTAGTTGTAGTAGGAGGCGCGGCTGCTCTCGCCGCTCTCTATTATCTTGCGCGCGGCGGCCTCGTCGCAGCCTTTGCGCGCGGCCACCTGGGCGGCGCGGTAGTCGAGGTCGGCGGTTATGAACACGTCAACCTTGTCGGTGCGGTCGCGCAGTATGTAGTCGGCGCAGCGGCCCACGAACACGCACGACGCCTCGTCGGCGGCGCGGCGTATGGCGTCGCTCTGAAACTTGAACAGGCTCTCCTGCGAGAACTCGTTGCTGTAGAAGTTGGCGCTGCCCACGAACGGCATGTTCAGGTGGAACAGCGACTTGAAGAACCCCTTCTGCTCGTCGTTCTGCTCGAAGAACTTCTCGCTGAAGCCGCTCTCCCTGGCGGCCAGGTTGAGCAGCTCGCGGTCGTAGTACTTGCAGCCGAAGCGGTCGGCGAGCATCCTCGCTATGGCGCGCCCGCCGCTGCCGAGCTGCCGCCCCACGTTTATTATTACCTTCTTGTCGCTCATATTCCGGTGGTTGTTATGGTTTGTCTCTTGAATTTCCGCATATAGGCCGTCATTATGACAAAGGTCACTATGGCGGCGATGGTGTCTGATATGGGCATGGCCCACCACACGCCGTCAACGCCGTAGATGCCCGGCAGCACCGCCAGCAGCGGCAGCAGGAATATCAGCTGGCGCGAGAGCGAGAGGAACATGCTCACCTTGGCCTTGCCGATGCTCTGGAAGAAGCTCGTCACCACCATCTGGTAGCCCACGATGGGGAAGGCCAGCATCTCTATGCGCAGGCCGTCGATGGACAGGCCGATCAGCGTGGTGTCGGTGGTGAACAGGCGCGCGCAGGGCCCGGGTATCAGCTCGGCCACGAGGAATCCCGCCGTGGTGACCACCGTTCCGGCCAGCACGGCATACTTCACCACCTTCATGAGGCGGTCGAAGCGCTGCGCGCCGTAGTTGTAGCCGGCGATGGGCTGCAGGCCCTGGTTGATGCCCATCGTCACCATCACGAAGATGAAGCACACCTTGTTGGCGATGCCGTAGGCGCCCACGGCCAGGTCGCCGCCGTGGAGCTTCAGCCCCTTGTTGATGAAGATGACCACTATGCAGGCGCACACGTTCATGGCGAACGGCGACATGCCTATGCCGATGATGGCCTTGACGATGCCGCTCTTCAGGCGGTAGATGCCGCGCTTGAGGTGCAGCAGCTCGTCCTTGTTGCTGAACAGGTGCATCTGCCAGGCCAGCGCCATCACCTGGGCGATGATGGTGGCGTAGGCCGCGCCGCGTATGCCGAGCTGCAGCGGATAGATGAAGATGGGCGCCAGGATGGTGTTCATCACCACGGTGAACATCGTGGCGTACATGGCCTGGCGCGGCTTGCCCGCCGCGCGCAGCACGGCGTTCATGGCGAAGTACATATGCGAGAACACGTTTCCGGCCAGAATCACTATCATGTAGTCGCGCGCGTAGGGCAGTGTCTGCTCGCTCGCGCCGAAGAAGTAGAGTATAGGGTCGAGAAACAGCAGCGACACCACGCTGAAAGCCACGCCGATGACGAGGTTGAGCGTCACGGTGTTGCCCAGCACGCGCTCCGCCGCCTCGTAGTCTTTCTGGCCGAGGCGCACCGAGATGCACGTGGAGGCGCCCACGCCCACGGCGGCGCCGAAGGCGGCCGCAAGGTTCATAAAGGGGAATGTCAGCGCCAGGCCCGATATGGCCATGGCCCCCACGCCCTGGCCGATGAAGATGCTGTCCACCATGTTGTAGAGCGACGAGGCCGTCATGGCCACAATGGCCGGCAGGGCATACTGCAGCAGCAGCGGGCCCACGGGCTTCGTTCCCAGTTCGAGTGTTGCCTTGTTATTTTCCATACAATCTTTCAAAATAGCGTGCAAAGTTACTAATTTTATCCGTAAGCCGAAAGCGCGGCCGACTTTTTAACCCAAACAGGCGGGGGAGGCCGCCCCTCTGCCGTATTCCTGAAGCCTCTCTCCCGTCTCCCCCGTGGGGGGGGAGGCCGCCGCGCCGGAGCGCGTGTGTGCGGAGGCGGAATATGTCTCACGAACATTAATGATTATTAGCGTCAGTTAAAAACAAGGGCGTCTGCCCCTTGAAATTTCGCGTATTTGAAAATGTTTTGCCTGTGGCCGCAAATTCGGACAATATGAGTGTGCAGTTGTAACTTGTTGGCCTTATAGGACTTATATGTCATATGAGCCTTGTTGTGCAATAAAGACAGCCCACGAAATGGCACTTTCCAGCCCCCAAAACGGCCTTTTCCGCCCTCTGGAAAGGGTCTTTTCGGCCTGCGATATGACCCATATTGTGATGCAAAATGGCCCATATTGCGATGCAATACAGGCCATTTTGCAAAATCAGGTGCTTTTTACCGCCCGGAAAGGGGGCAAAAGCCGCCTGGAAATTTCTATTTCGGCGGAAAAAGAAGTGTTAATTTTCGGGAGGCGGGAGACAGAATGCGGGAGCCGGACATTTGTTCCGCAGGATTATGCAAAAGAAAGCAGGGCGGCCTGGCCTTGTCCATTAGCCTGCCGCTCTGCTGTAGTTCCGGTTTCTTTGTTTTCTCAGCTTGCCGCCGCTTGCCCCTTCTCCTTGTAAATCACGCTGTTGGCTCCGCTGGTTATCTGGAGCGCCTCGGGGTGCTCCTTGATGTAGGAGTCGATGTGGCGCATGCGCTTCTCCTCGAGAATCTCGTCAACGGCGATGAGTATGCCGGTCTCCTCAACGTCGCCGAAACCGTCGTTGATGGCCGTGCCGAAGAACTTCATCGTGGGGCTGAGGCCCATGTAGGCGTTGACCAGCGGCGGAATGTTGTAGCCCAGGCGGCGTATCTCGCGGTTCAGAATCTTGTAGTCTTCCTTGAACGCCGGCTCGCAGAACAGCTCCTCAAGCTCCTTGGGGTCGGTCTCTATTCTCAGCGGCTGCACCGGCAGCACGAGGTTCTCCTTGTCCTCGAAGTGCTTGCGCAGGAAGTAGAGAATCATGTCGCGGCCCTTGCGGATGTAGGAGGGATACATGGTCATCTTGCCGAACAGATACTTGACGTCGGGCTGTATGACGGTGAGCGCGCCCAGGCCGTCCCACAGGTTGTCGAGGGCGAAGAGGCTCTTGGACGGGCGGCTGCCGGTGTTCTGGTAGCCGAGCGACACGAAGCTGCGGCCCAGCTCGATGGTCTTGGGCAGGTAGTCTCTGATGAACTTGTCTGAGAAGCGGAACATGTGGCTCGTGGCCAGGATGGGCTGCCCGGCGGAGTCGAAGTCGGCGTCGGCGCCGCGTATGTAGCGGTAGCCGCCGATAATCTCCTCCTCCTCGGGATCCCACACGATGAGCTGCTTGTAGCAGTTGTCCATCGTGTCGAACTCGTCGAGGTCGAGCGGCTTGCCCGTGCCCCCTCCCGCCTCGCGGAACACCATCTCGCGCAGGCGTCCTATCTCGCGCAGCACGTTGGGCGCGTTGTGTATGTCCACAATATAAATCTCGTTGTGGCTCTTGTTGGTCATGCGGAGCTGCCGCTCGGGCGTAAGCTCGGCCTTGATGAGGGCCTTGTCCACCGGCCCGATTATCTCTTGTTCCATGTTTAGTGGTGTTTTTTCTTAAAGTTCGTAAACTCTGTCCTTGACGTATTGCGCCCACTCGGCGGGCGTGCGGCTCTTGTCGAATGTCTGCCAGGGTATGGGCTTGCCGATGGCCACGCGGAATGTCTTGTGCACGTTCTTGTACATCTCGTCGGCAAGGAACAGCATGGCGATGTTTATTTTTCTCACGTATCTGTCGGAGAATGCCGCCAGCCGGTAGAAGAAGTCGGAGTTGCGCCCGCCGAAGTGTATCGGCACGACGTCGCGCCTGTACTGCACGCTCTTGGTTATGAATGTCTTCTTCCAGGGCAGGTCGCTTATCACGCCGCCCCGCCGCCTGGAGCACAGCCCGGCAGGAAACATGAGCATATGGTTGTCGCTCCTGAAGCCCTGCTCCACCATCTGGGGGAAGCTGCGGCTCTGGCTGCCCGTCTTGTTGATGGGGATGCACAGCGGGGCGAGGCCGGGCAGGTTCATCAGCAGGTCGTTGACGAGATAGCGGAAGCGCCCGTCGTAGTGGCGCCCGATGATGGCGCCGAGCGCCACGCCGTCCTGGCCGCCGAGCGGATGGTTGCTCACGAAGGTGTAGAGCCGTCCGTCGTCTTTGTCGGGCAGGTTCTCGCGACCTGTCACCTGGAGCGTCATGTCGAGGTAGCGCACGCACGCCTCAAGCCATTCCACGCCTGTCTTGTCGCGGTTTGCCCACAGAAACTCGTTCACCTGGTCCTGGTGGACAATGTGCTTGAGCCACGCCACAATGGGGCGCGGCACATAGCGCGCCTTGGCTCCCATCTTGCCGCGCAGAATGCTGTCAATGTCTATTGTCTGCTCCGTTATTGCTGTCATTGTCTCTCCTCAAAGAATACTAACGCCTTGCAAAAGTAAAGCAAATCTTTTAAAACTGACACTGTTTTTGGAATAAATAGTCAAAAAGTTTGAAAATATATCCTTTTTTCTTGTTTTTGCATTCATAATGTCATGCGCAGGGAGGGGAAGCGCCGTGAGGCGTCGGCTCCCGGTAGCGCTGCCGGCCATTTCGGGCAGGTGCTTTGCGGACATCTCGAAATGACAAACAGTGAGCAAAAAAGACCTTTCGGAAAAAGTTTAAATGAGTTCATTATTCAATTTTTATGTTATAAAGTTTTGTGGAAACAAAAGTTTTACCTATTTTTGCACAAAATTCCATAATGATAAATATTCATAAATAAATATTAAGCGCATGGAAAATTGCTTGCACAGATTCAGACTTTCCCCGGCAGCCTTGTTGCTGGGAGGCGCGCTGATGGCGGGATGCGTCAACAGCGACTATGATTTCAACGAGGTTGACTCGACAATGGGCTTCGGCGGCGACGGACTGGAGCTGCCCGCCAGCTCTACCGACACCATCAAGCTGGCCGACGTGCTCGACCTTGAGGACGACGACTGCGTGAAGGTGCGCCCCAACGGCGACTACGTGTTTGAGCAGGTGGGCGACGACGTTGACCCCGTGCATCCGGAAATCGGACAGATTGAGGTGAGCGAGCGTCAGGCCTACTCTGAAGACCTCGTGATAAATGTTCAGCAGTCGGCCAAGGGCCACACGCGGGCTGTCACCGTACAGCTGGAGGCCGAGGGCCAGATGCAGTCGTTCGAGTATGACGGCGATATGCCCGAGGAGGTGCTCGAAATGCAGTCTGCCACAACTAGCGCACGGTTCAGCTTCAACCTCCATTTTCCCGACGAGCTGCGCTCAACAGGCACGCTCGAGCGCATCACAATGCGCTTCCCGGCATATATGGAACTGACAGGACTCAGCTCCAACGGCTCTTATACGCAGAATGGCTCCACACTCACATTCACCAACGTCAGCACGGCTCGCGCCCTGTGGCTCACCGGAAGCGTCTCTACGCTTAACTTCGGCGTGCCCGCCGACGACTGCGGCTCGATTGTCGTCAACGAGGAGACACGGAAAATAGACCTCGACGGCCGTGTGCGCGTGGCGCTCAGCTCCATGGCTACAATCGACGACCCGTCGGTGACGCAGCTCACGCTCAGCAGCGACTTCTCGCTCGGCGCGTTCAACATCACAAGCGCCACCGGCCGCTTCAACCCCGACATCGACCTTGACGACCTCGGCGATGTCAACATCACCGGTGTGCCCGACTTCCTGAAGGAGGACGGGGTGGACATCGACCTGGCCAATCCGCAGATTATGCTCACGCTCAACAGCGACCTGGCCATGGACGGACTCGTCAGCGGAACGCTCCACTCTTATAAGAATGGTGAGGAAATAGCCACCGTTGCGATTCCGCAGTTTGCCGTCAAGGCCGGCGGAGAGACCGAGGTGCTGATCTGCCGCACCACCGATGGTGTCGACATGGGCGCCTATGACGTTGTGCAGGCCGTGCCCGACCTGTCTGAGGCCATAAGGACAATACCTGACAGAATTGAGTTTGAGGCCGATGTCAACGCCAACACAAATAGCGTCTGCACCTTTGAGCTTGGCAAAGAATACAAAGTGCAGCCGAAATACTCCATCGAGGCGCCCATCGCCTTCGCTGAGAATGCACGCATTGTCTACAAAGACACACTCGACGAGTGGAACGAGGACATCAAGGACTTCGAGCTTACCGAGAACGCTTACATCAGCGTAAAGGCTGAGATAGTGAACCACGTGCCTGCATATCTCAACCTCTCGGCCCACGCCATCGATGTCAACGGCGATGAGATGAGCGACCAGGACATCAAGGTGGAGGTTAGCAACACTGTCGTTGCCATGGGCGACGGCGAGAACTCTGTCAGCACTCCACTTGAAATCAAGCTCTCGCAGCGCACCGCCGGCGCGCTGGCAAAGCTCGACGGGCTGGTGCTCTCCATTGAGGCGGCCGCAGCCGACGACGACCCCAGTGGCAACAGCGCCGTGGTGGGGCAGACACTCAATTCGGAGAAGCACTTCCTCGTAGCGAAGGATATCAAGATTAAACTTGTCGGACAACTGATAGGAGACTTCAACTAAGGAGAGTTCACCTGCGGCGCGGCTTCAGGCCGCTGGCGCATGAACCATAACAAACAATGAAACTGACGAAAGTTATGACACACATTAATAAATATATCTTTGCTGCGGCCATGGCAATGGCCGGCACGGGCGCGATGGCACAGGGGCTTAATTCCGGCTATTTCACTGACGAGTTCAAATTCCGCCACACCATGAACCCCGCTTTTGGCAACGAGCAGAATTATGTTTCAATTCCCGCGCTTGGCAACATCAATGTCAACACGCGCGGTAACTTCGGCTACCAGAACGTAATACGCGAGAACCCAATGTTCCCGAATGGCAGCGACAAGCGGATGACAACATTCATGAACCCCTATATCTCCGTCAGCGACGCTCTCGACGAGTTCAGCTCCGGACGCAACCGCATCGTCGGCAACGTGGGCATAACGCTCCTCTCTGCCGGATTCAAGGCCTTCGGAGGCTACAACACCGTTGAGCTTACATCGCGCACATCGTTCGGCGTGTCGCTGCCCTACGAGCTTTTCGAGTTTGCCAAGAACACCGGCAACCGCACTTACGACATGGGCGACATGAACATCGGGGCGATGTCTTACGTCGAGCTGGGGTTCGGACACTCGCGCCAGATTGACGAGAGACTGCGCGTCGGAGCCAAGTTCAAACTGCTCTTCGGTCTGGCGCGCGCCGACGTGAAGCTTGAGGACATGACGGCCAACCTCTCCGGCACTGACAAGTGGACAGTGTCCGGCAAGGCCACGGCCGATGTCTCGCTGAAAGGATTCAAGTATGAGTCGGAGCTTGAGGACTATAACAATGAGGCCAACGGGCAGTACGAGCAGGTCAACGATGTCGATGTCGACGGATTCGGACTCGGCGGATTCGGTATCGCTTTTGATTTGGGAGCTGAATACAAAATCAATGAGGACTGGACCGTCAGCGCGGCTCTGCTCGACCTCGGATTCATCAGCTGGAGCGACAACGCAAGGGCTGAGAGCAGCGGCAAGCCATTCGAGTTCGACGGATTCCACGATGTGGCCGTCACTGAATACGAGCCGGGCGATTCGCGTCCGGGCACAGAGCTTGATGTGCAGACAGACGACCTTGGAGACCAGTTCGCCGATTTCGCGCATCTTGAGGACAAAGGCAGCAGCGGCGGGCGTACAACGGGCATCGGAGCCACCATCAATCTCGGCGCTCAGTATAATCTGCCGGTCTATCGCCCCATCACATTCGGCTTCCTCAGCAGCACACGCATCAACGGCCCTTACACATGGACTGAAGGACGCCTCAGCGCCAACTACGAGCCACTCGGATGGCTCAATGGAGGCATCAATATGTCTGTCAACAGCTTCACAACCAGCTTCGGATGGGTCATCAACATCCACCCCAAAGGCTACAACTTCTTCATCGGCATGGACCACATTCTGGGCAAGCTGAGCAAAGAGGGTATACCATTAAGCTCAAACGCCAGCCTCTCTCTCGGCATGAGCGTCACATGGTAATCTGATTTTTCTCATTTTGTAATAAGGCTTTCATCAGGCCGGCAGGGCGGAGGCAGACGTTGTTCTGTTTCGGCTCTGTCGGCCTGAGTCCTTTTTTCACAATTGCCGTCGCGTCTTTCACCGTTACTTACATATATGCAACTAAAACAGCCCTGTTCTGTCCGCTTTCCGGCCACCCGCCATCTTGCCTTGCGAAAAGGGCCTTTTCGCAAGGCAAAAAGGGTCAAAACGCAGGCCGAAACAGGCCGTTTCGCAGGAGAAAACGGCCCGTCATGCAATCCGCTGTCAGCCAGCGCGTTGCGCCCGGCGCCCGTTTTAACACTTTTAACTTAAATCCAA